>JAYVIS010000222.1:0-6784 GCA_043769975.1 Bacteroidota bacterium | reverse complement strand
CTTAGGAGTTTTGTTGCAAACGTTAAAGGTGAACCACAACCATGGTATACCTTATTAAAAAAATCGAATGTTAGCCAATCAGGGGCGATTTATGATTTTCCTATTAGGTTTAAAGCCAATATAACTTATACAATTGCAAAAACATGTTATTCATATTGTTATATTATTGACGAAAAAGGTAATACGGTTTCGGAGATATTTGGAAAATGGCTACAGCCCGAAAATTATGATTATAAAGCTGATTTTAATGTGAAAGGATTTAAAAAAGGTGATTATACGCTAGTGCTTAAAAATGATAAAGCTGCTCTATTTGAAAAAAGTTTTAAGATTTAAGTTTAATGCATTGATTTTTAGTCATTTGATTAAAACCAATTTGATAAAGAAAATGTTGTACAATTCAATTTATTTTTTATTTTTGCAGAAAAATAAAACAAAGCATTATGTATTGGACACTAGAATTAGCATCATGGTTAGAAGACGCTCCTTGGCCTGCAACTAAGGATGAATTAATAGATTTTGCTATTCGTTCGGGTTCACCAATGGAAGTAATTGAAAATTTACAAGAAATGGAAGACGAAGGTGAAGCTTATGAAACTATTGAAGAAATTTGGCCAGATTACCCTACCAAAGATGATTTCTTCTTTAATGAAGATGAATATTAATTTTCGAATTATATAAAATAAAAAAGTCCGGTAACTATTTCGTTATCGGACTTTTTTTTATCAATGTTTTGAAATTAGTCGTCGGCTGGTTCAGGAGCTTGTTTCATAGCTGCCTTTTTAGGCTTGATTTTTTTAGGCCATAACACATTGATTAATTCTGTATTTACAGTAATCATGGTTTTACTAATTCCATTAATAATATATACTTCAGTATTTGATTTATCCTTCCAAGTTCTTTTTACTTCTTCAAATGAACCATCTTCTAATGTAATAAAAAATTTAGTTAATTTTTTTCCTATCACTTCAGCTTTTCCACTAAAACATTTAGAAGTTGCTCCAACACGTGAAGTAATAATTACATCAGTATATACGCCATCTAAAACTTCTTCTGCACCTCTTTCATCAAATTTAATTGACCATTTGTTATAGCAATTTAATTCTCTTGTTTCATCCTTTTGAGCTTTTATCAAAAATGAAGAAGTAAGAATTAAACCCGTTAAAAGTATTTTTTTTATCATATTATTTTTTTTGAAACATAAATATATCATTTATCATTCCTTTTGCCAAATTATTTTTTAAAAGAAGAATATTTAAATTCCAATTAGATAGCTAAAGCTTAATGTTTGTTGTTATTTTCGACTGAATAATAAACCTTTTTTCAATGGTTTTTATGGTTTCTTTTATTCCTTCATATCTAAATTCTAGTTTATAATTACCTGGCTGTAAATAAATGATTTCGGTATTTAAATTAGAATTTAAATTACAAACCCATGTCACTTTTTTGCCATCATCTAAATACAAACTTCCAAAGCCAATGCCACCTTTCGAGATATAGGCATTACCTGAACTTTGAACATAAATTTTTTGATCCTCACTTTGTTTTATTTCAATATCATACATTTTAATCCGTGGAAGGGTTAAAATCTCAATATCGTATTTCCCAATAAGATATTTTTCTGTTTTTCCAAAATCTTGCACATTTATGGTTGTCATTTCTCCTTTTTTTCGAATAACACAAGTTGGGTAATATTTTGATACATTTCCTTCAATTAATAAACTTAAATAACCTTGAGCAGCATCAACCGGAATTACATTATGCTTTCCTTGAGTGATACTAATATTCTTTTTTTCAATAGGTGGAATAGTATGAACTAATAAATCATATGTTTTAAATGGGTTTAAAATCAAGGTATCTGGATTGCCGGCAATATTAATTGTATGTAGGTAATTGTATTTTATTAGTTTTGTTTGACTATCAAAAAAAGTCATATTCACATTTGTTTCGGTAGGATGTTTTGTTATATCTAGTAAATCTACTTGAACAGTCGTTTGAGTGATAGCTTCAGTTAAAACTAAGTTTAATACATCTTTAAAATTAGCTTCATTACTAACATCATAAAATTTGCCCATACAACCAAAAACATCAGCAAACTTAACATCTAGGCCAACTCCAATTACAAATGGTCGCAAAAATATTCCTTTTTTTTGTAAAGCTTTTGATACCTCACATGGGTTCCCATCACATTCTTCAATTCCATCTGTTATTAAAATAACAATATTTCTGCAATCAGTACATGGTGTGAAATCATTTACACATTCTCCTAAAGAGTATGCAATTGGCGTAGTGCCAAGGGGCTCAAGTCTTTGAATGCGTTGTTTAATCTTTATAGCATTATCTTTTGCCTTTGCAAATGGTACTTCTAATTTGGTATCCTTACAATTACGCTCTGGTTTTATAAAAGTTGTGTGACCATAACAGCGAAGTGCTATTTCTAAATTTGGAATAGTTTTAATACTATCCAAAAATTCACCCATTATTTTTTTAGCAACTTCAATTTTAATGTTACTATTCCATTGCGCATACATGCTATAGGAATCATCAAAAATAAATAGAATACGATTTGTAGTCTGAGAATTAATTACAGAATATTGAGTAATAAGTATTAAAAAAAATACAAAAGTTTTTAGTGTTGAGTGTTTAGTTTTTAATATGTTTTTGCGCTTTAATTTATTCATTAAATCATTTTATTAAAAACTAATAATTAAAAATTCAACACTAATTAATAGTCGCCTAAAGTTTCTTCCAATTGCCCTAAAGCCTTTGCTAATTGTTCATCATTAGGTGCTGATCCATGCCATTTATGTGTCCCCATCATGAAGTCAATTCCTGCACCCATTTCAGTTTTCATAATATTGATAATTGGTTTCCCTTTTCCAATATATGTTTTTGCTTTGTTCAACCCTTCAATTACAGAGGCTAAATCATTTCCTTTTTCAGTTTCTACAACTTGCCAACCAAATGCTTCGAATTTTGCTTTTAAATCACCTAAAGAACACACATTTTCAACATCGCCATCAATTTGGCGACCGTTATAATCAATAGTGGCTATATAATTATCTACTTTATAAGCTGCTGCATAAATTGCAGCTTCCCAAATTTGACCTTCCTGCAATTCTCCATCGCCATGAAGACTATAAATAATTGAATTATCCTTATTTAATTTTTTTGCTAAAGCGGCTCCAATTGCAACACTCATGCCTTGTCCTAAAGAACCACTAGCAATACGAACTCCTGGTAAATGATCATGAGTTGTTGGATGACCTTGCAAACGAGTATTTAATTTACGAAATGTTTTTAATTCCTCAACAGGGAAATAACCGCAACGTGCTAAAACACTATAAAATACAGGACTAATATGGCCGTTACTTAAAAAAAACAAATCTTCTCCAATTCCATCCATATTAAATTTCTTTGGATTATGGTTCATCACACCATTATAAAGGGCTACTAAGTATTCTGTACAACCTAATGAACCTCCAGGATGTCCTGAATTTACAGCGTGTACCATACGAACTATGTCTCTTCGAGTTTGTGTTGCAGTCTTTTCTAAGCTAGAAATATCAATCATAATAATGTTTTTTGTAAAAATACTATTTGATTTATCGTTATAACGCCAATGTTAATAATAAGGACAGGTTGTTTAAAAATAAAACCCGCTAATCTTTCGAGTGCGGGTTTTTTTTTAAAATAGTTATTTTTTACTATTTTAAAAAAGTAATATTCTCTGTTGCAATTTTTTCAATTTTTCCAGTTTCTTCATTTATAATTAAAGCAATTTTTTTAACTACTTTAATATCATTAACCTCTTGTAAATCATCTTCTAATTCAAGAAAAATACCCAATCTTTTTTTTGTTGATTCTTCATATTCTCCTTCAATAGGATTTTCAAATAAACCAATTTTTTCTCGTATAAATTCTACTTTTTTGTAATTTTCCATAATTGTATTTGTTTTTTTTATTAAGGTATTGTTTTAAAATCAATTGTACCATTATCTCCTTCATTGAATGTATATTGTTTAATAGTTTCTGTATATCTATTGTGTATTCCATCTACAGCATATAAACCTAATACTAATGTTATATAATACGTTAAGGGTTTATTAATATCTGCTGAATTAATTATAATAAGTTCTTTATGATTTATTGTACCAACAAAACCAACATATCCTCCTGTTAAATTTCCATATACATAGTCTTTTGCACCATCAAATGATGGATCATTAGGTGATTTAATTGACATTCTAAAGCTAATAAATGCGGGTGTTGTTGCACTAGATATATAATAACTACCTAAACTATCTTGTTGATATTTAATATATACATAAAATGATTTACTTGTTTTAACTGGTGTTACAGGAGCAGGCTCAACTGATTTTTGTTTTTTGCAACTAACACTTAGTGTTATGATTGTAATTAATATGAATATTGTTTTCATAATTTTGTAATCAATGTAAATATAGAATTATTTTAACAATAATACTAGTTAGTGCTATACTTATTAGTGCTAATATAAACAGTGCTAAAATTATAACATAGCGGAAGGAAAATTATCCGCTTTATGCCAAAAACGAAGAAAAAAAAATCTAAAGAAATTTTGATGTTAGCTGAGAGAATTAAAGCTCTAAGGAAGGCACAAGGCTATTCTAGTCAAGAAATATTTGCTTATGATAATGATTACACATTAAGTTATTATTCTCGTTTGGAGCGAGGTGAAGATATTCGATTCACAAGCTTAATTAAAGTGTGTAAAGCTTTAGATACTGACTTAAAGACCTTCTTTTCGAACGGTTTCGACAAAATTTAAATAAAATATCTGAAATTGTTTTACACACTTACTAGCTGGTAATTGTTAAAAACTGTCTTAATATTGCTACAAATAATAGTAAGGCTAAGCTACTGTTTTTGATATATTTGTTGCTTAAATTTAATTAACAAATAATTTAGAAATTGAAACAGCGATTTAATTTCTAAGTGTTCTAACATTCTAATAATAAAATAATGGCTTTAAAATGCGGTATAGTGGGGTTGCCAAATGTAGGGAAATCAACTCTTTTTAATTGTTTAAGTAATGCAAAAGCGCAAGCGGCAAATTTTCCGTTTTGTACTATTGAACCAAATGTTGGTGTTATTACGGTTCCAGATGAACGTTTAACAAAATTATCTGAGTTAGTTAAACCTCAGGCAATTCAACCAACAACAGTTGAAATTGTTGATATTGCTGGCTTAGTAAAAGGAGCAAGTAAAGGCGAAGGTTTGGGGAATAAATTTTTAGCAAACATTCGTGAGTGTAATGCTATTTTACATGTTTTACGTTGTTTTGATGATGATAATATCATTCATGTTGACGGTAATGTTAATCCAGTTCGTGATAAAGAAATTATTGATACGGAATTGCAATTAAAGGACTTAGAATCAGTTGAAGCTAAAATTAAAAAGTTTGAAAAAGCTGGTAAATTAGGTAATGATAAGGAAGCTGTTAGAACATACAATACGCTTTTAAAAATAAAAGAGACATTAGAAAGTGGGAAATCTGCTCGTGCTTGTGTATTAGAAGAAAGCGAATTGCCATATATTGAAGATTTACACATGTTAACGATTAAACCAGTAATGTATGTTTGTAATGTGGATGAAGCTTCTGCTAAATCAGGAAATAAATATGTAGATGCTGTTAAAGAATCTGTAAAAAATGAAGGTGCTGAAATATTAATTATCACTGCCGCTATGGAAAGTGAAATTGCATCTTTAGAAACTTACGAAGAAAAACAAATGTTTTTAGGTGAAATGGGATTGGATGAACCTGGTGTAAACAAGTTAATTAAACAAGCCTATACGTTATTAAAACTTCAAACTTATTTTACGGCTGGTGTTAAGGAAGTAAGAGCATGGACCATTGAAAAAGGAATGACTGCTCCTCAAGCAGCAGGCGTGATTCATACCGATTTTGAAAAAGGATTTATCAGAGCTGAAGTAATTGCATACAATGATTATATTCATTACGGTTCAGAAGCAGCCTGTAAAGAAGTTGGAAAATTAAAAGTTGAAGGAAAAGAGTATGTTGTGAATGATGGCGATGTAATGCATTTTAGGTTTAATGTTTAAAAAAAAATAATCTCCCGCAAATTTTGCAGATTAACGCTTATCTTTTTCTGCGATAATTAGCGAAATCAGCGGGCAAAAATAAAATAACACAATGAACAATCACGAAATTGATTACAAATTATTTGGCGAAGAAATGCAATGTGTGGAAGTAGAATTAGATCCACAAGAAGCTGTAATAGCCGAGCCAGGAAGTTTTATGATGATGACAGATGGCATCCAAATGGAAACACTATTTGGGGATGGAAATGAAACTGGATTTATGAGTAAATTATTTTCTGCCGGAAAGCGTCTGTTAACTGGCGAAAATTTATTTATGACAGTTTATACAAATAATTCAAACCAAAAAAGGCAAGTAACGTTTGCGGCTCCTTATGCTGGCAAAATAATCCCTTTGGATTTATCTAAATTAGGAAACAAAATTATTTGTCAAAAAGATAGTTTTTTATGTGCAGCAAAAGGCGTTTCTGTAGGAATTGAATTTCAGAAGAAATTGGGAACTGGTTTATTTGGTGGAGAAGGTTTCATTATGCAAAAATTAGAAGGTGATGGTTTAGCTTTTGTACATAGTGGCGGACATGTGATTGAAAAACATTTACAACCGGGTGAAATATTAAAAGTAGATACAGGTTGTATTGTCGCATTTACAAGTGATGTAAATTACGATATACAATTTGTAGGTGGA
>JAYVIS010000221.1:0-2640 GCA_043769975.1 Bacteroidota bacterium | reverse complement strand
AAGCGAATGTATATCAAAACTATTGCCATTGAGTAAATGGGTTTTGTAGTTTGCTTTAAAATCAGAAAACACACTTTTTGTAAATATCATATTGTTTTTTAAAGGACGCTCCATTTCTTTATTGGTGGGGTTTGCCAACATGATGTGTAAGGTAGAACCAAAAAATTTACTGAAGAAAACACCCCAGAATACCTTTTCTTTGGTTTGATGAGATGGGTCGAGTGGAAATAGAATATTTAAATAGCCGTTGTGAATTGGTTTCTGACGCACCAGCAAATAAGGTATTCGTGATGGGTAAATCATTTTAAGTAAGGACAAATTTACTTTTTCGTTTTCTTCAATGCCTATTACCACCAGTGCTGATCCTGTTTTCTCTGCTATCGAATTTGTAAGGGTATACCTATTGCCTTCCATAACAAATCCGTTAATTTTAAAAGTGCAAATCTGTGTTGTTTGATTGATGAGGTCTTGCATCATTACACGTGCATCTTCTATTGAAATAAAGTTGTTCTTTTTACTGTTTTTTTGGTCAACAATATGTAACAGATTTAGTTCTTTCTGACTATGACTTGCTATCTCAATAGCATGTTCAATAGCATACATACTGGCTTTGTTAAAGTTTACTAAAACTAATATTTTTTCTAAGTATGTTTCCGACATAGTATGAATGCGTGAATATGATGCAAAAGTACTATATTTACGCAAAAAATACATGAGATATATTAGTATAGTATTCATACTTATATTGAATACAGGTGGCTTCGCGCAAATTTCTGATAGTTTTAATTATCAAGATGAATCATTATCTGCTATTTGGCAAGGGAATAGGGATGTGTTTAAACTGAATTCAATGGGGCAGTTACAGTTAAATTCAACAGCTGTAGGTGTATCTGAACTTTTTGCTCCATACAATTTAATAGATTCTATGATGTATAATTTCTGGATAAAGATTTCATTTAATACATCTTCAAATAATTATGTTCGCTTTTATATGATGGCCGATAGTGCAACGCTTGAGCACTCTTCAAATGCCTTGTATTGGTCGTTTGGCGAAAGCAATGACTCAATAAAATTGTATTTGAAAAAGGACAATAATTTAAAATCAATTTATACCTGTAAGTTTCTATCTACTTCAAAAACAGTCAATGAATTCAGATTTTCTATGTTGATTGATTCTGCTAAACAATTAAAGATAAAAATAAAACAAAACGAAGAACAGGTTTATTGTATTGACGATTCCGTTCATATTGGTTTACCAACCTATACGAGTGTAAATGCGGGTATGTATTGTAAGTATACCATTAGCAATGCAACAAAAATATTTTTCGATGATATTTATATTGGCAAACAATATATAGAAGCCCCTCAATTATTAGGAGAAAAAGCGAAACCGGGCGATTTAATTATTAATGAGGTATTGTTTAATCCAACAGGCGAAGGGGTTGATTTTGTTGAATTGTATAATAATACATCGCGAATATTAAATTTAAAAGATGTGTGCTTGAGTAATAAATATGCTACAGGTATTTTAAAAGATGTTGCTAAAATAACAGATAAAACATACAATATAATGCCATATACATACGTTGTAGTAACTGCAGATTCTACTATTCTCATGCAACAGTATCAATTAACTAGCACTATAAATTATATAGAAATGGCTGATTTTCCTGCCTTCAATAATGATGAAGGTTTTGTTGTTATAACAGATGATTCGGCTCGTATTATCGATGAAATGTATTATTCAGAAACTATGCATTTTGATTTATTAACAGATGTGGAAGGTGTATCACTTGAACGCATTAATTTCTCAATGCCATCAAATAGCAGCTCTACGTGGCACTCATCCGCATCAGTAACTTATGCAACACCGGGTTATGAGAATTCACAGTATATAGTTTCAAATCAAACAATCGAAGAAATACAATTTAGTTCAACCGTTTTTTCACCTAATAATAATGGTCATGATGATGTATTAGCTATTCAATATAAATTTTCACAGACCGATGTTATTTGCAATGTTTTAGTTTATAATGATAAAGGGATATTGGTTAGAAATATTACGAATAATGATTTAGCAGGTGTTTCGGGGTTGTATATTTGGGATGGATTAAGTGATAATGGTACAATGCTGAAGCCTAATCCGTATATTGTATTAATTGAATCGTTTAATACAAATGGGTATAAAAAATCAGTTAAAAAAGTTGTTATTTTGGCTAATGATTAATTTAAATTTATTTTATTTTTTACTTACAAGGTTTTTATATATTTACAAACTTAATATTAATATAATTTTATGGAAAACGAAAACACAAATAAATCATCTAATCTGTTCAAGGTTTTAACAGGTGTCTTTTTAGTAACAAGTATAGTTTTAGGAGTTTTGCTTTTTAGAAGTGAATCAACAATAAAAGTTGTTACTGTTTCAAAAAATAATATAGCTGCTGAAAAAGAGTTGATGATAAGTAAACTCGAAAGCCTTCAGCGCGAATATGACCAGATGGTATCAGAAAATTCTAATCTAACTGGTTTGGTAGCTGAAGAAAGACAAAAGGTGGCTGAGCTGATAGCTGAATTAAAAACATCCAAAGGGAATTTGGCTGTGTTTAATGCTAAGATTATGAAATTAGAAAAGAAACT
>JAYVIS010000220.1:0-3283 GCA_043769975.1 Bacteroidota bacterium | reverse complement strand
TATAACCAGCTTTATTAAATATTGCCAATGATCTTCTCATATGAAATGAAGAAGTTACTAATAAAATCGACCCTTTAAACTGCATACTATCTAAAATATGTTTTGTGAAAATTGCGTTTTCGTAGGTGTTTTTAGAATTATTTTCAATCATAATTGCACTATCCGGAACGTGAATAGTTTTTAAATATTCCTTTACATAACTTGCCTCGCGATGATTAGGTTTACTTATACTCCCTGAACCACCTGTAATAAATATTTTATTAACCCTTCCTTTATGATACATAGATAAAGTTTGGAATAATCTATCCCCTGAGCAAGTAAAATCGAAACGATTTTGACGTTCATCAATTCTTCCCATGCCACCTAAAACAATGGCAATATCATATTTTGTAGATTTTAAATATATATCATCATCTGAAAATTCCCAAGCACGAATAACTTCATCAACTAAAAATGAGTTTGAAACAACATATGTGAAAATTGTAAGAGTTAAAACCCACTTTTTATATGGAGTATGCCATACTTTTTTTAACAGAAATAATAATCCAATAAATAACCACGTAAATGGAGCAATAATAAAAGCTAAAATTTTTGATAAGAAAAAAAACATAGGCCTAATTTAATAAAAATTAGTCAATTAGAAAATGACATTAATCTTAATTAAATATTAAGAATTTCAAAAATAAGATTATTCAATAATCATTTCATAAGGCACACGAGCCTGAATTCCTTTTTTAAGTAAAACAGTTTTTAATTGTTTAATGTAAATGTATTGTGCACCTAAATTAGCTTTCATTGTTCGAGCTTCAATTTCATCGGCCCCAGTATTAAATAACTCTTCCAAAGGATCTTTTTGTTTTGGTAAATCAATTAATTTATAATTTGATAATTTAGCTAGTTTAGCGGCATAAGCTATTGCATCATTGATTCCACCAATTTCATCAACTAAATTAATTTTTAATGCATCAGACCCACTCCAAACTCTACCTTGACCTACACTATCAACATTGTTTTTAGAAATATGTCTTCCTTCAGCAACTTTAGTAATAAATACATCATAAATATCTTCAACACTTTTTTGAATGTAATTATACTCATCAGCACTTGCAGCACGCAAAATAGTTCCAACATCACTGTGTTTATTTGTATTAACAGTATCAATTGTAATCCCTAATTTTTCTGATAATGCTTTTTGGGCATTAGGAATCATACCAAATACGCCAATAGAACCAGTAATCGTATTTGGTTGAGCAAATATTCGGTTTGCGGCACAGCTAATATAATAACCGCCACTTGCCGCAACATCGCCCATAGAAACAACAACTGGTTTAACAGCTTTTGCTAATAAAACTTCGCGCCACATCACATCACTTGCTAATGCACTTCCTCCAGGAGAATTAACACGAAATACAATTGCTTTAATACTTGTATCCAAACGTGCATCTCTTAAAGCTTTTGCAACTGTTTCACTTCCAACTTGATCATCACTGCCTTCACCACTTACAATTTCGCCAACAGCATAAACAATCGCAATTTTATTACTTGATAATTTTAATTTATTAGGGGCTGAAGCATATTTTTCTAATGATACAAAATGAATTTTTTCTTTTTGCTCAATACTAATTGCTTTTTTAATGTCATCCATTGCTTCATCTTCATATTTTAAAGCATCTACTAATTTATATTTTAGAGCATCGTTCGGATTTCTAATTAATAAATTATCAGCCATTTTATTAATATCAGCAGCTGTAATTCCTCTGCTCTTACTTATGCCTGCAAGCATATGATTCCATAAAGAACCTAAATAGGTTTCAACTTGTGCACGATTAGCCTCACTCATTTTATCTAGCATAAATGGTTCAATTGCACTTTTAAATTTACCATGTCTGAAAATTTGAACCTCAACACCCAATTTATCTAACATGTTTTTGAAAAACAAAATTTGAGAACTTAGTCCTTTTACTTCTAAAGTGCCTTGTGGATTTAAATATAATTTACTTGCTGTACTAGCGATATAATATGCTTTTTGACTATACGTTTCAGAATACGCATAAATAAATTTCCCAGAAGTTCTAAAATCAATCAATGCATTTCTAATTTCTTCTAATGTAGCAAAACCAGCAATCGGAGTACTAATTTCAAGATAAATACCTTTAATATTTTTATCTTCTTTTGCTTTTTTTATGTTTAATAAAATTGTATTTAATCCCACAGACCCTTCTGGCATTAAAGGACCTAAATTTAATTTACTAAAAGGATTTTCGACAGTGCGTTCCTTAATTTGATCATTTAAACTAAGTTTTAAAACAGAATTTTCAACTGCTTTATACGATTTATCTTCCCCATCGTCAACCATATTTTTTATTGAAAAAATAGTAATAACAGTGATTACAACACCTGTTAACAAAATACCAAGGCATGAACCAAAAAACGCTCCGAAAAAATTTTTCATAATAGATTTTATATAATATTAAGGCAAGTTAGCCTACTTTATCTTACTTTTGTAAATAATTATATGAATGTAGCTTTTTTATGTTTGGGTGGTAATATAGGTAATAGAGAATTTACTTTAAAGCTGGCTGTTGAAAAAATAAATCTTGAAATTGGCAAGGTAATCAGTCAATCAAACTACTACGAAACCGAAGCTTGGGGAGTTGAAAATCAGGATAAATACTTAAATCAATGCATTTGCATAGAAACTCAATTAGCAAGTAGCCAAGTATTAAAGAAATCACTCGAAATAGAATTAAGTTTAGGTCGAAAGCGAAACCATAAAGAAACCTACGAACCACGTACTATCGATATTGATATGTTATTTTACAATTCTGATATCATTCAAACAAAAGATTTAGCAATACCTCATCCTCGCCTGCATTTAAGAAAATTTGTATTAATCCCATTAAATGAAATTGCACCAAACTTTGTGCACCCATTTTTAAATAAGACAATACACACTTTATTATTAGAGTGTATAGATGATTGTGAAGTTTTACCTTATAAATAAAAACGATGTATATAGCTATAGAAGGAAATATTGGAGCTGGAAAATCAACCATAGCGGAAGCTTTGGCTAAGAAATTAAAAGCTCATTTTTTACCTGAAAAATTTGAAGAAAACACCTTGTTGCCTTTGTTTTACGAAAACAAAAAGAAGTTAGCTTTACTGACTGAATTTTCGTTTTTAATTGAACGACAAAACCAGCTCTCAACTTATTTTAAAAACAATAAAAATAAAATAACGGTGAGCGATTTTCATTTTGACAAATGCTTATGTTTTGCAAAAG
>JAYVIS010000219.1:0-15754 GCA_043769975.1 Bacteroidota bacterium | reverse complement strand
CCTTCACAAATCTCACATCTTCCTCCGTCAACATTAAATGAAAAATGCGATGGTTTGTAATTTCTAATTTTAGATAAACTTTGTTCAGAATACAACGTTCTTATTTCATCGTAAGCCTTGGTATAAGTTACAGGATTACTTCGAGATGATTTTCCTATTGGATTTTGATCTATAAACTCAATATGCTTAATTTGATTTAAACTTCCTGAAACTTTATCGCTTTTTACACTTGCAAAATAACCTTCTAAATATTTGCGAACATTAGGATATAAAACTTTTTTAACTAAAGTTGATTTACCCGAACCACTAACACCAGTTACACAACATAGCGTATTTAAAGGAAATTTAACTGAAATGTTTTTTAAATTATTTTCGGTAGCGTTACTAACTAAAATAAATTCTTTCCAGGACCTACGTTTTTTCGGAACTTCAATTCGTAATTTATTAGTTAAGTATTGAGCAGTTAAACTATTTTTACTTTTTAGTAATTCATCATGATTACCTTGAAAAACAAGGTTTCCACCATGCGTACCAGCTTCCGGACCAATATCAATTAATTGGTCAGCGGCTAACATGACATCTTCATCATGCTCAACTACAATAACCGTATTCCCTTGAGCTTGCAATGATTTTAAAACACCGATTAATCGTTCGGTATCTCTTGAATGCAAACCAATGCTTGGTTCATCCAATATATATAAACTGCCAACTAAACTACTACCTAACGAAGTTGCTAAATTGATACGCTGACTTTCGCCACCACTTAATGTATTGGCTACTCTGTTTAAGGTTAAATACCCTAAACCTACATCTAATAAAAATTGAAGACGTGTTTTTATTTCTATTAATAAACGTTTTCCAATATGGTTTTCGTGCTCTGTTAATTTTAAGTTTGAGAAAAATAAACTCATTTCTGTTATTGGTAAAATAACCAATTCAGAAATTCCTAAACCTCCAATTTTCACGTAATTAGCATCTTTTCGAAGCCTTGTTCCATTACAATCAGGACAATTTGTTTTGCCACGATATCTGGCAAGCATAACGCGGTATTGAATTTTATAACTTTCTTTTTCGAGCATTTTAAAAAAAGAGTTAATGCCTTCAAAATAGTCGTTACCATTCCAAAGCAATTGGTAATCTTTTTTAGATAACTCTGCAATTGGTTTATGAACAGGGAAATCAAATTTATGAGCTGATTTTAATAATTGATTTTTGTATTGGCTCATTACTTCTCCATTCCAACAAACAATGGCACTTTCGTATACCGATAAAC
Source organism: Bacteroidota bacterium (assembly GCA_043769975.1). Lineage (GTDB taxonomy): Bacteria > Bacteroidota > Bacteroidia > B-17B0 > Aurantibacillaceae > UBA4416. The sequence goes on along the minus strand of JAYVIS010000219.1, from coordinate 14,481 downwards.
TTTTATTAGGAATAACTAAGTCAGGATCAATCCCAATGACGCTTCCAAATCCTTCGCACGTTTTACAAGCACCGATTGGGTTATTAAAACTGAAAAAATTTAAATCTGGTTCCTCAAATAACATTCCATCAGCTTCAAATAAGTTGGAGAAATGGTGTTGTTTAAACGTTTTATTTTCTTGTTCAATAAATACTTCACATTCGTGTTGCCCTTCGTTAAAGGCTGTTTGTATACTATCAGATATACGATTATCAAAATCTTCATCTGTATGATCAACACTAATCCGATCAATTAATAAATAAATGGAATCGTTTTTTTTGATTGAACTTGCTTTAAATTCATTAATTTTTACAACTTCTTTATTAACTAAAATTCTTGAAAAACCTTGTTGATTCAATAATTCTAAGTGTTTTTCTAAAGTTCTATCTTTTGGTAAAGTGAGTGTTGATAGTATTAAACACTTTGTTTCATTTGGTAATGATTTAATAAAATCTACCACATCGCTAATCGTATCACGTTTTACTTGTTTTCCAGAAATTGGACTATACGTTTTACCAACGCGTGCATACAATAATTTTAGGTAATCGTAAATTTCAGTTATTGTGCCAACAGTACTGCGAGGGTTACGAGAAATTACTTTTTGTTCAATGGCAATTGCTGGTGAAATTCCGTTTATATAATCAACTTTTGGCTTTTCTAATCGGCCTAAAAACTGCCTGGCATAAGCTGATAAACTTTCTACATATCTTCGTTGCCCTTCTGCATAAAGTGTATCGAAAGCTAATGATGATTTACCAGAGCCTGATAAGCCAGTTATAACAATAAATTTATTTCGAGGTAATGCAACATCAATGCCTTTTAAATTATGCATTCGCGCACCTTTAATGATGATAAAGTTTTTAGGACTGAGTTTTGATATATCTTTTTCGGTTGTCAATTTATTGTAAATCTAATGCCTAAAAATAAGAGATTATTTGGTGCTTTTAAGCATCCGTTTATTAACATTTGAATAAGAAGTTGATTGTATAGTTGAAATTGATATGATATTTGATGAAAATGAAGTTGATATATTTATAATCAGATTTATGGATAAGATTTTCTGATTAGATTTTACAGATTCAAAAAATAAATTTTAATTAGTGAAATTGGTAAAATATAAAAAAAAATCAATATAAAAAAATTATTGTTTCATGTAAGATTTAAGGTGAAATAAATAAAAAAAGTTGCAAATAAAATATAATTTAGAATTTGATAATAGTCGATTATATGAAATTAGTAATAGAACTGTTTTTTTGTGAAATTTGTTATTCAAATTAAAAAGAAAATTTGGGTCTGAGTATGTGGTATTTGTAATAAAAAATAATTAAATGACAGATTTATTTAAATATAGAATACTTTTAGTAGACGACAGGCATGAAAATCTTTTTTCACTTTCTGCAGTTTTGAAAAGTGCTGGATTTGTTACAGAGGAAGCACTATCTGGTGCAGAAGCTCTAAAATTATTACTAAAAAATGATTACGGCCTCATTATACTTGATGTTCAAATGCCAGAAATGAGTGGTTTTGAATTGGCAGAATTAATTAAAGGCAATAGTAAAACAAAAGATATCCCTTTAATTTTTTTATCTGCAAATGCTATTCAAAAAGAATATTTTAAACAAGGACACGAATTAGGAGCACTTGATTATTTAACAAAGCCAGTAGATGAAACTTTATTAAAATTAAAAGTTAATAATTTTTTAGGGGTACATCATGCTAATTTAACTCTTAAAGAATCAAATAAAAAACTTGAGGAGATGGCTATTTATGCTGATATTTCATATCAGGATCTCTATATGTCTTTATCTCAAGAAGTTTTTTTAATTAACAGTGCAGGTATAGTTGTAAATATTAACAGGAAAGGAAAACTCATTTGTGGTATTTATACTGATGAAATCTTAAATAAACACTTTTCAGCATCTCCTTTTTTAACTGAAATTTTTATAAAAAATGATTCAAAATTAAGTAGATATTTTGAGCAACCTGAACTTAAAAAAATTATTGAATTCAATATTGAAAGGGAAAAAAATGTGTTTTTTTATGGCGAAGCAATCATAACATTAACTCTAATTCAGGCAATTCCTCATTTGCAAATTTCCATTACTAATATTACAGATAATAAGGAAAAAGAGAAAAAGTTGCAATTGAATTTAAAAGAAATTACAAATACTCAAAAGATAAATCAATCGATAATTAATGGAGATTCAATTAAAGATTTTTCAGGTATATTATTGTTAGCTCTAAATGATATAATTGGAGTTAAATCTGCTAGAATTTATTCATACAAAAAGAAAGAAAACAGCTTAGATCTTATTACTGATAAAATTGAATCGGATTTGGTTTCTAAAATTGAATTGGCAATTGGATTTAAATTATCGAACGTTATTCCATCCCTTAATGATGGAATTATTTTTAAAAAGGTTGCGAATGAAAAAGTGCCTTTAATAACAAGTGATGATAATGAGATTATCAAAATCATTGAAGAACATACTGAAAATGTTTTAGTAAAAAAATTAAGTAGTTGGAGTCAAAAATTAATGAATATTAAAACCATTGGAATTTTGCCAATTGTTTCGAATGATAATTTACTTGGCCTGATTACATTTACGTCAACTAGGGAATTAACCAATGAGGAAAAAGAAGTAATTATTCGTTTTTCAACAAAAGCATCATTAGCATTATCAAAAAAAGTAGATGAACAAAAATTGGCCGAAAGCGAGGAGCGTTTTAAACTAGCAGTGCAAGGGACAAACGAGGGCTTATGGGATTGGAATGTTTTGACCAATGAAGTGTATTTTTCGCCTGGTTGGAAAAGTATGCTAGGATATAATGAAAATGAATTAAAAGGAGAAAGAAACACATGGAAAATTCTATTGCATAAAGACGATAAAGAGTATGCAATTAAAACTGTAAAAGATTATATAGAAGGAAATACTAAAATCTTTGAATCTGAATTTAGGTTGAAGCATAAAGATGGACATTATGTTAATATTTTAAATAGAGGACATGTAATTAGGGATAGTAATGGTATTATCTATCGAATGATTGGAACCCATGTAGATGTTACTCAAAGCAAAAAAGATAATTTGTTTTTAAAACAGATAAACGATAGTCTTTCTGTAAAAACAGGTTCCTCATATTTTAATGAATTTACTAAATTTTGTTGCGAAACCATTGGGGTAAAATATGCGATGGTTGGTATTTATAATTTAGATAAAAATGAGGTGGAATCTATTTCATTTCGTGATGGATTGGTTGAGTTGCCAACCTATAAATATAATTTAGAAAATACGCCTTGTGATATTATCCTTAATGGGAAAGTTTGTTCTTATAGTAAAAATGTTCAGGATTTTTTTCCAAAAGATGAAGATCTAAAAAAGTTTGGGATAGAATCTTATCTTGGAATACCATTAATAGATGAAAATAAATTGCCTATTGGTAATATTGTTTTGATGGATGATAAACCGATGAATGACGTTTTATATAAAGAAAAACTGATTAAGTTTCTTGCACCAAGAACAACGAATGAATTAATTAGTATAAAAAATGCCAAACAATTAAAAGAAAGTGAAACATTTGCAAAAGGAATTTTGTCTTCTTTAAGTTCTCAAATTGCTGTAATTAATTCCACCGGTTTAATTATATCTACAAATGAGGCATGGAATATTTTTTCGATAAAAGAAGTTGAAAAAAATCCTGAATTAACAGGTGTTGGTGCAAATTATTTTGAAGTTTGTGAAAATTCAATAAAAAAAGGAGATAAATATGCAGAAAATGCATTAAATGGTATTAAATCAGTTTTAAATAATGAGTTTAACCGTTTTGACATGGAATACCCATGTCATTCAAAGGAAAAAGAACGATGGTTTTTACTAAGTGTTTCTAGCTTTGATAGAGGTAATCAAAAAGCTGTAATTCGCCATATTGATATTACAGAAAGAAAGAAGAACGAAAAAAAAATAAAAGATAATGAAGAACGGTATCGTCATTTATTTGAAAGAAATTTGGCTGGAGTTTATCGAGCAGATTTAGAAGATGTGATTTTAGAATGTAATGATGCATTTGCACATATTATTGGTTTTGAAACCGCTAAGGATGTTATTGGAAAGCATGCTCGCGAATTATATGATAATATTTCACTGCAAGACTTTGTGAAAAAAGTTTCTAATAATAATTTTAAACTAAGTGGATTTGAAAGTACAATTAGATTAAAGAATGGGAAAAAGGTTTATTTACTGGAAAACGCTTCTATTATAAAGAATGATAAAGGAGAAGGAATGTATATGGAAGGAACTATTTTTGATATTTCTGCTAGAAAAATTTCCGAAAGACAATTAAAAAAAACGGTTAATGAGCTAATTAATAAGAATAATGATTTAATGCAATTTAATTATATTGTTTCTCACAATTTAAGAGCTCCTATTGCAAATATTTTAGGTTTAGTAAACGTTTTAAATTACCCAAATAATAAAGCTGAAACAAAAAAAATAATTGAATATATTGGTCAATCTATTATTAAAATGGATGATTTAGTTAAAGATTTAAATGAAATGCTTACCATCCGTTCATTAATCAGTGCTAAAAAAGAAACTGTTTTAATAAAAAAAGTAATAGAAAGTGTTTTTCATTCAATTGAAAAACAAAGAATAGAATCGAATGCCATAATTAATATAGATATAAGTAATGATGCAAAAGAAATTTTAACAATTAAAAGTTATTTTGAAAGTATTATTTATAATCTACTTAGTAATGCAATAAAATATAAATCTCCTTTGAGACGACTCGAAATTTTTATTTCTGTTAAAAAAGAAAATGATAAATTTATAATCAAAATAATTGATAATGGAATTGGAATTGATTTAGAAGCAAATGGAAAACATATTTTTGGATTATACAAGCGGTTTAATATTGAGCAAGAAGGTAAAGGTTTAGGATTGTATATGGTGAAAAAACAAATTGAAGCAATGAATGGAGAAATTTCAATACAGAGTGAAATAGATAAAGGAACAACATTCTTTATTACATTATAAAAAAAAAAACATATGAAAAATATTATACTTATTGATGACGATGAAATAAATAATTTCATTGTTCCAAAATTAATCAGAACGGTTTATCAAGATATAGACGTAAAGCGATTTATTGATCCATTTGAAGCGCTTTATAAGCTTTCAGAGTCAGACATAACTCCCGATACAATTGTTTTACTTGATTTAAATATGCCATTAATGGATGGTTGGCAGTTTTTGGATCAATTAGCAGAGAAGAAATTAACATGCAAAGTTTTTATATTAACATCATCGGAAAATCCTTCTGATTTAGAACTTTCAAAGAAAAATGAAATGGTTAAAGGTTTTTTTACAAAACCAATGACAATTGAAAATGTTGAACTAATTTTTAGAACTTAATAAGTTATTAATTTTTAAGTTTTTCTTATTAATTAAGAATTATTAATAATTTTAATTGACTATTATTTATCATTTCATTGTGCTAAGTAATAATTTACTTTAATTTATTGCCTTTTGTGTTTCCATCTTCTGTGGCTCCATAACCAAATTTCAGGTTGAGAAATAATATCCTGTTCAAGTTTTCGTGTATGTAATTCTGATATTTCTCCTTCTTTTGTGTTTTTTGAATCCGTCACTAAAACTTCCGAATCAACTTCGTAAAAGCCCCGTTTTAATCGTTTGATGGTTACATAAACAACTGGGTAATTAAACTTTTGTGCAATTTTTTCTGTTCCCCAAAACACGGGCGTGTCTTGGTTTAAAAAGGTTGTCCAATAAGCTCCTTCAGGTGAAGGTGTTTGATCTGCAATAAAGGCAGTTGCATTAACTTCATGCCTGTTGCGAACCATTTCACGCATGGTATCTTTCATAGCGTATAATTTTGTTCCAAAACGAGTACGCATATTATACATTAATTTATCAAAGTGCTTATTGGTTAAAGGATGATAGATAACATATAATTGCTGGTTGCATTGTAAACTAAAACTATTTCCTGCCCATTCCCAGTTTCCATAATGTCCCATGACCAAAATACACGATTGTTTTTTTTCTGCTAAATCATTTAAAATTTGAGTTGTTTTAGCACTAAATTTACATCGCTTTACAGCTTCTTCTTTCGATATTGTTAATGTTTTTAGGGTTTCTAAAAATAGATCACACAAATAATGATAAAATTGCTTTTCAAGTTGTTTGAGTTCAGAATGAGTTTTATTAGGAAAAGAGTTTTTTAAATTTTCAAAAACAACTTTTTTTCGATAGCCGAAAACAGTATACAATAAAAAGCAAATACCATCAGATACAGCATAAAATATTGGAAACGGTAATATCGAAATCAGATATAAAAATGGCAAAAAACAATAAAAAAGTATCGCACTCATGGCATAAAAATACTTAAAATTAAACTTTAGTGGCATATTTTTAAACAATATTATCTCATTACAAAGTAATTTTTTATATTTAGTGTTTACAAAACTTATTTATGATTATGAAAAATTTTATTTTAATTGCTATTTGTTTATTTGCCTTTAATACTACAAAAGCAATTGATACTCCTGACCAAGTAAAAATGGTTTTGGCAAAACAAAAATTATATGCTAGTCAGTTTATTGGCGCCTTAAATTTATATAAAGAAGTTTTAGTGAAAAACCCAAATGATGCATCTGTTTTATATTACATCGGTTATTGTAATTTTGAGCTAAAAAAATATGATTTAGCTTTAGAAAACCTTAAAAAGGCACTAGAAACAAACAAAGATATCAAACCAGAAACCCATTTAGTTTTAGGAAAACTTTATCTATTAGATGAAAAAATTGATGAAGCTTTGGTAGAATTTACGGCTTATAAATCAACCGCAAAAACAAAAGATGCAGAACTAGAAGAGGTTGATGTGTATATCGATCATTGTAATAATGCAAAAAAATACATGGCTAATCCTAATAATGATATTAAAATTGAAAATTTAGGAACTGCAATTAATTCTAAATATGATGATCAAACTCCTTGTATTAGTGCTGATGGTAGAAAGTTGGTTTTTACTACTCGTCGTCCACAAACAACGGATTCTCCTATTGATATTGAAGGAGATGGTAAATTTTTCCAGGATATTTATATATCATTATGGGACACTGTAAACAAAAAATGGTTAGCAGGTGATGAAGTTTCTGGGAATGTAAATACCGAAGCACATGATGCTTGTACAAGTATTTCTCCTGATGGAAAACAAATATTTTTGTACAAAAATGATTTAAAAGATATTCAATCTCGTGGTGGTGATATTTTTGTTTCAAAAGTAATTAGTAATAAATGGAAAACTCCTGAGCCTTTAGGTAAACCAATTAATACAACGTATTGGGAAGGTGGCGCATGTATTTCTCCTGATGGAAAAACACTTTTCTTTATTAGTGAGCGTAAAGGTGGTTATGGTAGAGCTGATATTTGGATGGTAAAACGTAAAAATAAGCAAGAATGGGATATTCCAGTAAATTTAGGACCAGATATTAATTCGGAGTTTGATGAAGTAGGGGCTTTTTTAGCACCAGATGGAAAAACCTTATTTTTCTCTTCAAACGGAAAAGGTTCAATGGGCTCTTATGATATTTTTAAATCTACATTAGAAGGTGGTAAATGGAGTAAACCTGTAAATTTGGGTTTCCCTATTAATACGGTTTATAAAGATGGGCCTTTGGTTGTTAGTGCTGATGCTCAGCTAGCTTATTTTGCTAGTGAACGTAAAGGTGGTTTAGGGGAAAGTGATATTTATAGTGCTGATATTAGTAATTACGGAATATTTGAAAAAGATGGTAAAAAGAAAGTAAACACTGGTTTAAGTATTTTAAAAGGGGTTGTTCGTGATGCCTTTGAAGGAAGTGGAATTACGGGTGTTGATATTCAAATTTTAGATGAAACAGGAGCCCTTATTGCTTCAACAGTTACAACTGATAATGGAGAATACTTTATTACGTTAAAAGGTGACGTAACATATACTATCAAAATTTCTAAAAAAGGATTTAAATCTGCTGAAGAAAAAGTAGAATTGAAAATGGGTAAAAACGAAGCATTTTCTCTTGAAAAACAATTCATGTTGAGCAAAGAAAAATAATTTTTTTGACATTTAATTTTCATTAAAATCTTTATTGAAACTGAGCGTTTATTTTTAAGAGAAATAATCCCTGAGGACGAAAACGCTTTATTTGAAGTAGATTCAAACCCTGCCGTTAATACCTATTTGGGCAATAATCCAGTTAAAGATATTGAACAAATTAGAGGAGTTATTCAGTTTATTAGACAGCAATATAGTGTTAATGGTATTGGCCGCTGGGCGATGATTGAGAAAAAAACAAATACATTTATAGGTTGGACAGGTTTGAAATATGTTAAAGAATTAACTAATAATCATATAAATTATTACGACTTAGGTTATCGCCTCAATCAAAAATATTGGGGAATGGGTTACGCAACCGAATCTGCTATTGCTTGTGTTGATTATGGGTTTAATCAATTAAAACTGCAAGAAATTTATGCGATGGCTCATTTTGAAAATAAAGCATCAAGACATGTAATCGAAAAATCTGGTTTAAAATTTATAGAAACCTTTGAAGATAATCATGTGCCACATGATTGGTTTAAAATAGAGCAATAAAAAAAGCTGTATCTAGTTGATACAGCTTTTTTATTTAATGTATTTTATAAAAAATTACATATGAGAATCTATTTTTGCGGCCAAAGCTGCCTTAGCTGCAACTCCTACATGTTTTTCAACCATTTGACCATTTTTAAAAAATAGAATAGTTGGTATATTTCTAATTCCAAACTCTGCAGGAATTTTCGAATTTTGATCAACATTTACTTTTCCAATAACAGCCTTTCCTTCATATTCTTTTGCTAATTCTTCAACAACTGGACCTACCATACGGCAAGGGCCACACCATTCTGCCCAAAAATCAACTAATACTGGTTTGTCTGATTTTAATACTAACTCTTCAAAGTTAGCGTCTGTAATTTCTAATGCCATTTTTTTATTTTTTAAATTGTTTATTTTATTTGCTTACACTAAATTAAGTTTGCAATAATGAATATGCAAACTTTAATCCAAAAAGTTATGTATGTCTTTTTGACATAAGATTATTAAAACTCTAATTAAATTCATATTTTCGTTAATAATCAACTACTGACAAAATGATGACAAGTAAAGAAGTTTTAAAAGAACTTGAAAAACTAGGAACAGAGCAAACAAAAAAAACATTCGTTAATCATGGAGCTCCTGCTAATCAGCTATTTGGAGTCAAGGTTGGCGATTTAAAGGTGCTTCAAAAAAAGATTAAAAAAAATCATGATTTATCTTTAGAACTTTATAAAACAAAAAACTCCGACGCTATGTACTTAGCAGGTCTAATAGCAGATGAAAAACTTATTTCAAAAGAAGATTTAAACTATTGGGTAGAAAATACTTCATGGCATATGATTGGCGAATATACTGTTCCTTGGATTGCAGCCGAATCAAAATTTGGATTGGAATTAGGCCTTTTATGGATAAAATCTAATCAAGAAAAAATCGCTTCATCTGGTTGGTCAACACTTTCAAGCTATTTGTCAATTACACCAAATGAAACAATTGATTTACAAATATTCCAAAAACTTTTAAAACAAATAGAAGTTGATATACATAAACAACCAAATAGAGTAAAATATACAATGAATGGTTTTGTAATTTCGTGCGGAAGTTATGTAAATGAATTGACTAAACTTGCTAAGCAAACTGCTATTAAAATTGGAAATGTTAATGTTGAAATGAATGGAACGGCATGTAAAGTTCCTTCTGCAGAGGAATACATTTTAAAAGTTGAAGATATGAATAGAGTAGGTGTGAAAAAGAAAAAAGCGAGATGCTAAATTTAAAGTTCTAAATAAATCCAATCCTGTTTTATTTAATAGAAAGTTCTTCTGCTCGTTTTTCAGCATTCATTAATGCATTCACAATAATTTCTCCCATGTTATTTTCATTAAATGTGTTTAATGCCGCTTCTGTTGTTCCACCTTTTGATGCAACCGATTTGATATATTCATCCAAAGTTTTGTTTCCATTATTGATTAAATGAAATGAGCCTAACATAGTTTGTTTCGCTAATATTGAAGCTACATGTTCTTCTAATCCCATTTAAACACCGGCATCAACCAAATGTTTCATAAAATAAAAGAAATAGGCTGGGCCGCTTCCACTTAACGCAGTCACTGCATTTAATTGCTTTTCATCTTTTAAATATAAAGTCCGTCCAGTTGTTGATAATAAATTTTCAACCAACATAATTTTGTCATGTGATAAATCTTTCGAAGAACAAAAAGCGGTCATTCCCATGCTTATTTCAACTGGTAAATTAGGCATTGCTCTCACAATAAATTTATGGTTTAAGGCAGATTGAATATAAGACATTTCTGTTCCAGCCATTATTGATAATACAACACAATTTGGATTAACAACTTGTTTCAATGATTCTGCTAACTCCTTAAAATCTTGAGGTTTAACTGCTAAAATAATAATATCGCAATCAGTAATTTGCTTATCAGAAGCAGTAACCACTTTTCCAATATTCATTTCAGATAAACTACTTTGTCGGTCACTGTTTTTTTCAACTAAAAGCAAATTATCCTTACTCGTAATTTTATATTTTAAAAATGAGTTTGCGTAAATTAATCCCATATTTCCGCATCCAATTATTGCAATTTTGTTCATAGTGTTTGTTTAATGCTCAAAAGTAAGTATTTAAATAGTATTTCATTTTTTAGAATGCACATAATTATATTACTTTTGTAAGAAAATATAATATATGGCATCATTAGTAATTTTTAGACACGGACAAAGTGTTTGGAATTTGGAAAATAAATTTACGGGTTGGGTTGATGTTGAATTGACAGAAAAAGGAATACAAGAAGCCAAAAATGCTGGAGAAAAATTAAAGTCATTTCATTTTGATTTAGCTTATGCCTCTGATTTAAAACGCGCTCAAAACACTTTAAAAATTGCGCTTGAAGTTGCAGGTAAAACTGTGCCTACAACTTACAATAAAGCTTTAAATGAAAGAATGTATGGTGATTTGCAAGGATTAGACAAAACTGAAACTGCAAAAAAATACGGTGATGAACAAGTGAAAATTTGGAGAAGAAGTTTTGATGTTCCGCCTCCAAACGGAGAAAGTTTAAAGGATACAACTGATAGAGTTATTCCATATTACAAAGCTGAAATTGAACCTCAATTAAAAGCAGGAAAAAATGTTGTAATCGCTGCACATGGCAATAGTTTACGTGCATTAATTATGTATTTAGAAAACATGACTCCTGCTCAAATATTAGAATTTGAAATTGGAACAGGAATTCCTCGTTTATACGAATTAGACGCCAATTTAAATGTATTGAAAGCTGAAAATATTTAAATAGAATGCAACAACAATTTTTAAATAGCAATAGTAAAACAATTGCCATCGATTTTGATGGAACGATTGTCGAGCATAGTTATCCTGCAATTGGTAAGGAAATGATGTTTGCATTTGCAACTATAAAAGAATTACAAAAAAAAGGACATAAACTCATTTTATTTACGTATCGCACAGGTTCTTTATTAGATGAAGCTGTTGAATATTGTAGAAAAAACGGCGTTGAATTTTATGCGGTTAATAATAATTACCCCGAAGAAACTATTCACGAAAATTTACCTCGTAAATTAAACGTTGATATTTTTATTGATGATAGAAATGTTGGTGGTTTTTTAGGTTGGAGCGCTACTTGGCAAATTCTTCATCCTGAAGGAGGAGATTTTAACCACATTGTTAAGGATCCAGAAGCACATAATAATTACAAAAAAGACAAAAATATTTTTCAAAAATTATTTGGTAAATGATTATTTTAAAAACAAGAGAAGAAATTGAAATCATGCGCGAATCGGCACTTAGTGTTTCGCGTACCCTAGGAATTATTGCCAAAGAAATTAAGCCAGGTGTTACAACGTTGTATCTTGATAAATTGGCTGAAGAATATATTAGAGATAATGGAGGAACTCCTTTGTTTAAAGGAATGTATGGCTTCCCAAATACTCTTTGCATGTCGTTAAATGAATCAGTGGTTCATGGAATTCCAAATGATAGGCCTTTAGAGGAAGGCGATATTATTTCTGTTGATTGTGGGGTTCTGAAAAATGGATATTGTGGTGATCATGCTTATACATTTGGGGTTGGAGAAATTAAACCAGAAGTTCAAAAGCTGTTAGATGTTACTTTGGAGTGTTTATACATTGGAATTGAACAATTTAAAACAGGTAATAGAATAGGGGATATCGGTTTTGCTATTCAGCAACATGCCGAAAAAAATGGATATGGTGTTGTACGAGAATTATGTGGACATGGTTTAGGTCAAAAACTACATGAAGACCCAGAAGTTCCAAATTATGGAAAAAGAGGAGATGGTCCAAAAATTAAAGACGGAATGGTTATCGCCATTGAGCCAATGATTAATATGGGAATTCGCAATATTAAGCAACTTAAAGATGGTTGGACCATATTAACAGCTGATAAAAAACCTTCTGCTCATTTTGAACATGATGTGGCTTTAATTGATGGAAAACCTGAAATTTTATCAACTTTTAAGTTTATTGAGGAGGCTTTAAATAAGAACAATTAAATGTTAAAAACAGCTGAAATTTTAATTTGGCAAATTCGATAAAAAATACTTACTTGCAAGTGATTTAAGCAATAAACAAATCAATTATGACGATGAACATTACAAAAATTAAGTTAAATACTAAAATTATTACTTTAGGACTTGCTTCACTTTTAATCTATTCTTGTGGAGATCCTAAACCTGAAACAACTACTGATGAGGTTCCAGATACTGATACTGTTAAGGCTGTAGCTTTAAATGTTGGTGGTGAATTATTTTCTATTCCATCTCCAATTCAAACAGCTTTGTTGATTCAAAAATCAGGAGTAGCATATGATAAAGCTATTTTAAATGCTGGTAATAAAAGTGGACAATACTCTTCTGACTTTACTAAAGCTTTAAATTTAGGTATTTATGGTGCTGATTTAGGATACGTTAGTATGTATAATCAAACACAAGACGCTTTAGGATATTTAGCTGCTGTTAAAACAATAGCTGATAAATTAGGTGTTTCTGCTGCGTTTGATCAACAAACAATGACTCGAATTAAAGATAATATCTCAATTAAGGATAGTATGTTAGTTTTAGTTGGTGTTGCTTATCGTGCTAGTGATGCTTATTTAAAAACAAATAAACGTACTGAAATTAGTAGTTTAATTTTAACTGGTGGTTGGTTAGAAAGTATGCATTTTTCAATGATGGCATATAATAAAAAACCAACAGATGAAATTAAGTTTCGTATTGCAGAACAAAAACAAGCATTAACAAGTGTTATTAAATTAATTACTTCTCATAACATGCCCGATGCGCAAGATTTATTAAAAGATTTAGAGAGTTTAGCTAAAGTTTATGAAACAGTAATTGCAAAATACACATTTGTTGAACCAACAACTGATGAGGCTAAAAAAACGACTTACATAAATAGTACTACTGAAATCACAATCAACAAAGAACAATTAGATAAAATTTCTGAAATTGTTGCTAGTATGCGTGAGAAAATAATTAATTCAAAATCATAATTAAAAAGTAAGAATGAAAAAAAATATAAATAAAGCCCTTTTAGTTTTAGCTATTGTTGGCTTAAGTAACGCAGCTATTGCTCAATGTGATTCAATTGCTAAACTTTGTTCAAAACACATTATTGCTCAGTTTATTTCTGATGGACAATCTTACCGTTCATTGTTATTAAATTCTGAAGAAACTGCAGAATTTCATACTACTTTTTTTGGTGAAACAACTTATCGTTTAGCTGCTTGTAGTGGAAAATCTGATGGAAATTTAATTTTTTCTATAAGTGATCAAGAAGGGCATGTATTGTTTACAAACAAAAATTTTGCGAACGCACCATATTGGGATTTTAAAGTAAAATCAACTTTAGAATGTACAATTAATGCTCAAATAGATGCTAGCAAAAATGCTGGTTCTGGTTGCGCAGTTATCTTAATTGGATTTAAACAAAAATAATTTTACTTACTTTTAAATATAAAGCGCAAGTTTACTTGCGCTTTTTTTTTGAAAAAAAATTCTAGTATTTTATATAAAATTAAAAAGTAAAATGTTTAAAATTTAATCTATATCAATTTAAATTTTTTTGTAAATATGAACTTGTAACTTAAAAGCAATTATATATTTATGTAATTTTTTGTAGTTTATTTTATATAAATAATTATCATATAATTGTATTTTTATTTTTTTTGAAATCAATTGATTATACTTTTGTTTATATTGGTTGCAATTTATTAGCTTTTTGTTTACATTGTTGATGATTGGGATAATCGTATGAATTATTTAA
>JAYVIS010000218.1:0-2730 GCA_043769975.1 Bacteroidota bacterium | reverse complement strand
AGTAAACTTTAACTACTTTTAGGTAGGTTCGAATCCTTCTTTTTTCCATATTTATGAGTTCAAAAATGTTTTTAAGTCCATTTGAACAATTTATTGTTATTCCGTATTTTTTTTTTAATTTTGTTTATATTGATTTTACGATAAGTAATATTACTTTTATACTTTTTTGTTTAAGTTTTAGTATTTTTTATATTTATAAACTTACAACAAATAGTATTACGCAAACAAGTTATATTTTTCCTTCATTATTAGATAGTCATTTTCATTTAGCTTATTTATCTATTCAAGCCATTATTGAAAAACATATCCATGTTAAATTTTATCAACAAATATTATTTCCTATCACTTTTTCATTAGGAGTTTTTTTATTATTAATAAATTTATTAGGTAATTTACCTCTTTTTATGAGCTTAACTAGCCAATTTGCTGTAGTAAGTGCGTTTGCTTTACCTACTATTTTTGGTATTTTTTTTTGGATGTTTTCAGAAAGAAATTATACTTTTTTAAGAACATTTTATGCACCTGGAACAACAGCACTTTTAGCTATGGTTTTATTACCTATTGAAATGCTAACTTATACTATGCGTCCGATTAGTATTATTTGTCGTTTATGTTCTAACATAATGTCTGGGCATATTATTATTAAAGTTTGTGTTCAAACTGCTTTTGGTTTAAATCAAGTTAAATGCGCTAGTAGTTTTTTTTTATCACTTTTAGTTAGTTTAATAATTATACAATTAGTGCCTTTATTAATTTTAGAAATTATTGTTAGCTTAATTCAAACATATGTTTTTTTAGTTATTTTTTGCATGTTTGTGGCCGATACCGCAGGGCACCATTATCGTCATTAGTTTATTTATGCCTTCTTTAAATCAATTATTAAATCAAAATAGAATAACAAAAAAATTTAAAACTAAAACTCCAGCTTTATTAAAAAATCCACAGCAACGTGGCGAAATTCAAAAAGTTTTTACGTGTACTCCAAAAAAACCAAATTCAGCTGTTCGTAAAGTTGTTAAAATTGAATTACGAAATGGCTTAATTATTGATGCCTATGTACCTGGTGAAGGTCATAATTTAAGTAAACATGGAGCAGTTCTTATTAGAGGAGGACGTACTCCAGATTTACCTGGGTTAAAATATAGATTAATTCGTGGTAAATATAGCTTTACTCCGGTTACTGCGCGAAAAAATGGTAGATCTCTTTATGGTACTAAAAAACATAAACCCTAAAAATTTAAATATAATATAAAGTACGTTTTAATTTACTTATTTTTTTTACTTTTTTTTTACTTTTTTTATGTTGTTAAGCTTTTTTATACAAGAATTTTTGCTTCTTTCAATTTTTTTTTCTCTTTCTTTTTTTTTAGCTTTGCTTATTTTAATAGTTTCGTTTATTGTATCTACTTCAATTCCAGATTCTGAAAAACTGTCGGCTTATGAATGTGGTTTTGATCCTTATGAAGACGCACGAAATACATTCGATATTCGATTTTATTTAATTGCTTTATTATTTTTAATTTTTGATTTAGAAACCGTTTTTTTTTTACCTTGGAGTGTTAGTCTTAGTTTTTTAACACTATCTGGATTTAATGGTATGCTTGATTTTATAATTGAACTAATTGTTGGTCTTGTTTATGCTTGGTTAGTTGGTGCTTTATCTTGGGAGTAGCTTATTATTTTAGTTTTAATTATGTTATTATTTTTATTATTATTACCATTGCTAGGATTTTTAGGAGGCAGCCTTTTTGGCCGATTTATGGGTAAAGGAGTTATTTTCTTTACAACTTTTAATGTATTATTAACTTTTTTATTTGCTTTATCAGTACTATTTATTAATATAATAAAAGAACAAGTTTCATTATTGATAATTTCTCCGTGGATTATTTGTAATTCCTTAGAGATTTATTGGGAAGTTTGGGGTGATAATTTAACTATTGTTATGGTTCTAATAGTTACATTTATTTCTTTATTGGTTCATATTTATGCAAGTGAATATATGTATTCAGATCCGCATATTATACGTTTTATGTCTTATTTATCATTATTTACATTTTTTATGCTAATCTTAGTTACAAGTTCAAACTTTTTACAACTATTTGTGGGTTGGGAGGGCGTCGGCTTATCATCTTACTTATTAATCAATTTTTGGTATACAAGAATACAAGCAAATAAAGCGGCTATTAAAGCGATGCTTTTTAATCGTGTTGCTGATATGTTTCTATTATTAGCACTATTTTTGATTTATTTAATATTTGGTACCCTTGATTATGTTATTGTATTTTCTATGACACCTTTGTTTATAGAAAATATATTTTCTATTTATTTTATAAATATAACAAACATTGATTTAATTTGTTTTTTTTTATTTCTGGGAGCTATGGGAAAGTCTGCACAATTAGGATTTCATAATTGGTTGCCAGATGCTATGGAAGGACCAACTCCAGTATCAGCACTAATTCATGCTGCAACTATGGTGACAGCCGGTATTTTTTTACTTGTTCGTTGTTCTTCTATTTTTGAATTTTCACAGTGTGTTTTAAATTTTATTGCTTTAATAGGTTCTCTAACAGCACTATTTGGAGCAACAACAGGTTTATTTTTTCATGATTTAAAACGAGTAGTAGCTTTTTCTACTTGTAGCCAACTCGGTTATATGATGTTAGCTTGTGGCTTAGAACGTTTTAATGCTGCTTTTTTTCATTTAGCTACACATGCTTTTTTTAAAGC
>JAYVIS010000217.1:0-6332 GCA_043769975.1 Bacteroidota bacterium | reverse complement strand
GAATGGTATAACCACTATACACATGGGAGTCAACACGAATACCGTGCCCGCCTGGTGTGTGTAAAGTTGTTATTTTACCTGGAGATGGTGTAAAGTTTTTAAAAGGATCTTCTGCATTAATACGACACTCAATAGCGTGTAGTTGTGGATAGTAGTTTTTACCAGAAATAGGAACGCCAGCTGCAACTAAAATTTGTTCACGCACTAAGTCGTAATTAATAACCTCTTCAGTAATAGGATGCTCAACTTGAATACGCGTGTTCATTTCCATGAAATAGAAATTACGGTGCTTATCAACTAAAAACTCAACAGTACCAACACCTTCGTAACCAATTGATAAAGCAGCTTTAACTGCCGCATTACCCATTGCTTCACGTAATTCAGGAGTCATAAATGGAGAAGGTGTTTCTTCAACTAATTTTTGATGACGACGTTGCACTGAGCAATCTCTTTCAGATAAATGACAAGCTTTTCCGTGCGCATCTCCAACAATTTGTATTTCAATATGGCGTGGCTCTTCAATATATTTTTCCATATACATCGCACCATTTCCAAACGCAGCAGTTGCTTCATGTGTAGCGCTATCCCAGGCAGCCTGAAAATCTTCAGGTTTCCAAATAATACGCATACCTTTTCCACCACCACCAGCAGTTGCTTTAATAATAACAGGATATTTAATTCCTTCTGCTAATTTAAGACCTTCTTCTACACTTTCTAATAATCCTTCAGAACCAGGAACGCAAGGAACACCACTTCTTATCATGGTAGATTTTGCATTACTTTTATCACCCATTTGATTAATCATTTCGGGTGAAGCTCCAATAAACTTAATGTTATTTTGACGACAGATTTCTGAAAACTTTGCATTTTCACTTAAAAATCCATAACCAGGATGTATTGCATCAGCATTTGTTATTTCTGCAGCTGCAATAATGTTAGACATGCTTAAATAACTGTCCTTGCTTGGCGGTGGGCCAATACAAACAGCTTCATCAGCAAATTTAACATGTAACGAATCTTTATCGGCGGTAGAATAAACGGCAACCGTTTTAATTCCCATTTCTCTGCAAGTTCTAATAACTCTAAGAGCAATTTCGCCACGATTGGCAATTAATATTTTTTTAAACATCTCTCGATTTACGATTTTACGATTTACGATTTACGATTTTCTAATCTTAAATAGCAAATCAGTTTACAAATAATTTTAACAATGGTAAATTTCCAAATCGTCAATCTACCTTCTTAATTCGTCAATTTTTATGATGGGTCAACTAAAAATAAAGGTTGATCATACTCAACTGGAGTCGCATCATTTACCAATACTTTTACAATTTTACCTTTTATTTCACTTTCTATTTCATTAAAAAGTTTCATCGCTTCAATAATACAAACAGGTTTACCAACGCCAATTTCATCGCCTACATTCACAAATACTGGCTTGTCTGGACCAGCTGAACGGTAGAATGTACCAATCATTGGTGATTTTATAGTAATGTATTTTGCATCTTCGTTTACTGCCGCAGCTATAGGAGCTACTGGAGTTGCAGATGTTTCGGCAACTGCATTTGCCATAGTTGCAGGTGCTTGTGCGTATTGCACGGGCGCTTGCTGATACATAACAGGAGCCGCTGTTTTACCAGTACGGATAACTATTTTAATATCGCTTGTTTCTAATTCAACTTCGTTTACGCCACTCTTAGATACAAACTTAATTAAATCTTGAATTTCAGTTAATTTCATTTTTTAGTGTTTTAGTTAGTGGTTACAAAAGTATCATTATTTGACAAAAAATTGCAGTTTTGATGTCTTTTTGGTCGAAAATGTGAAAAATGTTTAAAAAAGAGGCTATTTATCAACAAGTTAAGTTTTGTTTTTTAACAAAACCAACGGATAAAAGATATAATGGCTTTGAATTATCTAATTCTATCAGAATTTCTAACCAATTGCTCATCCTTTTTGATGAAATGAGCTGCAAAAAAGGCACAGAAGACGCTAATTATTGGTAAAAATGCACCAAATGTAAAATGAACATTTTCAATGGCACCAATTTTTGTAAAGACTAAAAGAAAAAACAAACCTGTTATAAATGCGTTTATAAGTGCTATTACATTAGAGAGTTTATATTGTAAAACTCTATTCTTAAATTGAAAAACAGTAAATATGGATAATAAAATGGATGAGAAGTTCAAAACCATTGGATAATAGATGGTTGAATCCATAATATCTGAACAGCAAGAGGGCATTAAACATAATGCCATTATTTGGTTATTGATAGATATTGTTTGAAATGGTAAAAACACCATTGTTATTCCAATTAATAGAACAGCTAATAAAAATAGGCTTTGTTTTCGTTGAATCATTAAGCAAAATTAAGATTTTGTTTTTATACTATGTATATAAAAGATTAAATTTAAGTTAAAATCCATATTACTTACTTATATGCTTTGTACTCTAATGTAAGTCACTTACATTTGTAGTATGGAAAATAGGTATCAAGATTTAATTGAACAAACATTCGATTTCCCTCAAGAATCGTTTGAAGTTATAGATAACGAACTTTATTTTAATGATATTCCTCTAATGGATGTTATTAAACAATATGGAACGCCATTAAAAATAACCTATTTACCCAAAATTAGCTCTCAAATACAAAAAGCCAAACGTATGTTTAACGTTGCTATGGCAAAGGCTGATTATAAAGGTAAATACGTGTATTGTTACTGTACAAAAAGTTCTCATTTTTCGTTCGTATTAGATGAAGTTTTAAAGAATGAAGTACATATAGAAACCTCTTCGGCTTACGATATTCAAATTATCAGAGAACAGATAAAAAAGAAGAAAATTACAAAGGATACTTATATTATATGCAATGGGTATAAAAAGACAAACTACAAACAATATATTTCGGAACTGCTTAATGATGGTTATAATGTGATACCGGTTCTAGATCATTTAGATGAGTTTGAGCATTATAGAAAGAACGTAAAAGTAGCCAAATGTCAACTCGGAATACGAATTAGTACGGAAGAAGAGCCTTCTTTTGCCTTTTATTCGTCTCGTTTAGGTGTTCGTTATACTGATATTATTAGTCTTTATAAGGAGAAAATTCAAAATAATCCGAAATTTGAATTAAAATTGCTTCATTTCTTTATTAATAATGGAATAAAGGATACTATTTATTATTGGACTGAATTAAACAAGTGTTTAAATATCTATTTAGAATTAAAGAAGATTTGCCCCAGTTTAGATTCGTTAAATATTGGAGGTGGCATGCCAATTCGTACATCTTTAAGTTTTGATTATAGTTATGAGTACATGGTTGAGGAAATTGTGTCTCAAATAAAAACTTTTTGTACACAACATGAGATAGATGAACCAAACATTTTTACAGAGTTTGGGTCGTTTACTGTTGCAGAAAGTGGCGCAACTTTATACTCTATAATAGATCAAAAACAACAAAACGATCGCGAACAATGGTACATGATTGATAGTTCTTTTATCACAACTCTTCCTGATACATGGGGAATTAATCAACGTTTTATCTTATTAGCCGTTAATAATTGGGATAAACCTTATGTTCCAGTAAATTTAGGTGGATTAACGTGTGATAGTATGGATTATTATAACAGTGAAGCTCATACCAATCAGGTCTTTTTACCTAAAATTGAACTTACTGATAAACAACCCTTATATGTTGGGTTTTTTCATACTGGCGCCTATCAAGAAGCGTTAAGTGGATATGGAGGTACTCAGCATTGTTTGGTTCCAGCGCCAAAGCATGTTTTAATAGATAGGGACGAAGATGGTAAAATTACCACCAAATTATTTGCGAAGGAACAGAGTTACAAATCAATGCTTAAAATTTTGGGCTATTAATTTGCGTCTTAATTCCAAATGATTACCTTGTCAATTCTTAATAAATTTGTTTTTGAAACTAAAAAAATATATTTCTAATTTTTTTTTAATTGCAACGGTTGGTTTGTTTTTTTCTTGTGGAGAAAATAAATCAGCAGAAAATGCATTATCAGAAGGAATAATCGAATATAAAGCTACAGTAGTTGATGAAAATAGTCCGATGGCTGGTTTTGCTCCCGGAAGTGCAATGGTAAATTTTAAGGATAATAATTTACATGTTGAAATGAGCGTAATGGGTGTGTTAAACACATCTTTTATTAGTAATCCAAGTAACAAAACGCTTGTGCAAATGGTTAAGTTTTTTGATATTAAAAGTGCATGTATTCAAAATGAAAAAGATTTAATTTCTGAAAATAAAGATTACGAAATTAAGCTCGAAGAAACCAAAGAAACTAAAGTTATTGCTGGTTATAAGTGTAAAAAAGTAAAAGCAACTATGGTAAATTCACCAGGTACAAGTTTTGATGTTTATTATACAACTGATTTAGGAAAAGACAGTGTTAATTATATTGGGCCATACCGTGATATTAAAGGGATGTTAATGCAATATCGATTAAAAAAATTAGGTCTTGAATTATGTTTTACTGCTACTTCGGTTAAAAAAGCTGAGATAAAAAATGAAACATTTGAAATCCCTTCTTATTATAAAATTGTAACCCGTCCAGAAATGGATAAATTATTTGCTGATTTTCAGAAATAGTTTGCGTTATTTCCAATCGAAATAAGTGCTTTTTAAACAGAATATTTACCTTTTAGCATATTTTTACAATTCTATTAAAGAAAATTTATTAGTTTGGCATATCAATTGAATAAGTTTAAAAAATTAAAATAAAATAATATGAAAAAAATATTTTCAACAATTGCATTTTTTGCACTAACTGCGTTATCTGTAAGCGCACAAACTAATGAGGGTTTCGTATTATATGATATGAAAATAGAAGGATTACCAGCTGAGCAAGCTGCTATGATTGGTGATATGGAAACCAAAGTAACCTTTAAAAATGGGAAAGTTTTAACTGAAATGACTTCAATGATGTTTACAAATCAAACTATGATTGATGAAAAGGGCATGATTATGTTAATGGAACAAATGGGAAATAAAATGGCAGTAAAACAAACCAAAGAAGAAATGGATAAAGAAGCTGCCAAAGTTAAAGACAAACAACCAGACCCGAAAATTGAATACACTTCTGAAACAAAAACTATTGTTGGTTATGAATGTAAAAAAGCCATTGTAACAGTTATTGGAAAAGATAAAAAAGAAGAAAAAATGGATGTTTGGTATAGTGAAAAATTTGCTAATCCAAATAAAGATGGAAAAGGGAAGGGACAAGGTTTTATGAAAGGCTTAAAAGGAATGCCTTTTGAATATTCTGGAGGTCAAGGAGGAATGAAATTTAAAATGATTGCAAAAGAAGTTTCAATTGATCCTGTTGCCGATAGTAAATTTAATTTGTCAACAGATGGTTATAAATTAATGACAATGGAAGAAATAAAAGCTGCTCAAAGCGGAAAATAAATAATATCATTTAAAACAAAAAAGGAGAGCTAATTTAGCTCTCCTTTTTTTGTTTTAAGTATTTAGTAATTATGGTAACGTTATGGTATAAACATTTCCATTAATTGTAACTGTAGCTTGGTCGTCACAAGAACCATTTCCGAAATCAATAATACGAGTTGCTTTTCCACCTGGTGTATGTTCTAAAACACCAGCCGTAAAATGACGGTAACAACCAACTGCCATGTTCCGAATTAATGGCGAAGTTATTACAGATGTAAATGTATTTCCATTTGCTGTTGTTCCACTAGCACTTCCTGTTATAGAGTAGGTGTCATCCAACCATGAAAGTGTACTTTCTCCTGCTGTCCATACTCTTTGACGTGTGCTTGTCCAAGAAATTGTTCCCGCACCACCTGCTTTAATAATACTAACGTTTGCATTAATTTCATATACCAAATGATGTGCTGCGTTATGCCCTTTATTTGTTATTGTTTTACTTCCTGTTACTTGATTATCATTTACAAAATAATTTTGAGGAGTAATTGTAATCACAGTTAATGAATCTCTGTATTTACCCGTAAAATTCATAATAACATTTCCTCTTCTGTATCTACCATCATTACATAAACAATTCGTAGTTCCAAAGTTTACAGTAATTGTTTTAGCAGCTGCTAACGTATCAAATGTTATAGTCGTACATGTACTTAATATGGCATTAGATTCTGAAGTTTTAAAACTAGATACGCTATTACTTCTGCCAGCCTCATCTGATATACTCGTTAAGTCGTTTACTGAAGAAGATGCTAATGATTGATCAGTAGCAGAGGATGTGTCACTATCAGTTTCTTCTTTGGTTTTCTTTTTGCAAGAAGATAAAATGCTGGTAAATGCGATAGCTACTATTGCAATACCTAAG
>JAYVIS010000216.1:0-2614 GCA_043769975.1 Bacteroidota bacterium | reverse complement strand
TAAATAAAGCAGATTTAACGGATAGGAAAATGAAATTAGAAATTGGAGTTTATTCAAATGGAGTAAAAATCAAAACTGTAAAAACAATTTTTTTAGGCCCTATTAAATTTAAACATTAATTATTAAAACAAATAAATATGAACTTTGGAGGTAAAATAGTCGTGTTGTATTTAAGCTTTGTTGCACTCATACTTACTTTAGTATTTATGTGTTTCGGGCAAAAAGTAGAATTAGTTAGTAAAGATTACTACGCACAAGAAATTGCTTTTCAAGATAAAATTAACGCCGTTAATAATGAAAAGAGTTTAAATGGAAGTATTAATCATTCTGTAATTGGAAATGAAATTATTTTAACCATTGATTCGACTTTATTAAGTAATGATTTTGAAGGTACTATTGTTTTTTTTAGACCTTCAGATTCTAGCAAAGATGTTAAATTAAAAATGAATTTTAATAATTATACTCAAATTATTAATGGGAGTTCGTTAATACATGGTGCCTATAAATTGCAATTAACTTGGGTAACTAATCATACCAAATATTTTAAAGAGGAAGTTATTTTTATCAATTAAAAATGCAATTAATATTGGCTGCCATATCTTTAGGACTTTTAGGAAGTTTTCACTGTATAGGTATGTGTGGTCCAATTGCATTGGCACTTCCCGTTCACCAATATTCAAAATTTAAAAAATATTTTGGGATATTTTTATACAATTTAGGAAGAGTTACAACTTACACTGGATTAGGTTTAATATTTGGTTTATTAGGGCAATCATTTTTTTTAGGTGGTTTCCAACAAATTTTATCAATTAGCATTGGCGTATTATTATTACTCTCCGTTATTTTTACAAATACAAATTGGTTTAATTCTAAACAT
The DNA here is from genome assembly GCA_043769975.1 of Bacteroidota bacterium. Taxonomy (GTDB): domain Bacteria; phylum Bacteroidota; class Bacteroidia; order B-17B0; family Aurantibacillaceae; genus UBA4416. The sequence goes on along the minus strand of JAYVIS010000216.1, from coordinate 1,737 downwards.
TTAGGTTTTGTTTATTCCTTTATTAATTCTGTTAAAATTCAGTTGGGAAATCTATTTAATAAAAAAGGATTACACTTTTTGTTTTTTATAGGGATACTAAATGGTTTATTACCATGTGGTTTAGTTTATCTAGGAATTGCTGGGGCTATTGCAACTGGTCATTATATTAAAGGTGCTGAGTTTATGTTTTATTTCGGAATTGGTACTGTTCCTATTATGTATGCAGTAGCTTTTTTTGGCCAATTTATTACTCTAAAATATCGAAATCATATACGTAAAGCAATGCCAGTTGTTGTTACAGTAATGGCAATTATGCTAATTGTAAGAGGTTTAAATTTGGGCATACCATACCTAAGTCCAGCCTTTGAAAAAGAAAGTCATGAGGTTACATGTTGCGAAAAACCTAATAGTGTAAAAGCTGAAATAAAATGTTCTCCAAAAAATTGTAATAAATAATAAATTCTTAATTTATGTTCTGGGAAAAATATACTCAATCGCAAATAAAAAGTAAAGTTTTTGAATCGTTAAGCAAAAACACAAACTACCGAACAGAAAATATTTTAGGAATACCAGGAACATTTTTGGATACTGATATTTTTTATGATGATGCTCCGTTTTTAAAAGATGCTCCGTTTTTATCTGTATTAATTGCAAATCCAAATCATATTGGAGTTCATACTTTAGGCGATGAGCATGAAGATTTTTTTTCTGGAACTCATGAAATTGAAAAAGATTTAATTAAAATTTGTGCTGAAGAAATTTTTGGAGCCGAACCATTTTCTTATGATGGTTATGTTGCCAGTGGAGGAACGGAAGCAAATATTGAAGCACTTTGGATTTATAGAAATTTTTATGTGCAAGAATATAATGCAAACTTAAATGAAATTGCTGTTGTTTATTCAGCTGATACTCATTATTCAATACCTAAAGGAATTGATTTGTTGAATTTAAATGGAATTGAAATTTCAGTAAATCAAATATCTCGCGAAATTTTATTTAAAGAATTCGAACAAAAAATAGAAGCGGCATTATCTAATGGAATTAAATATTTCATTATAAATGTAAATATGTCAACTACCATGTTTGGCTCAGTTGATGATATTGACAAAATCACTTCTTTTTTAAATTTGCTTCATATAAATTATAAGCTTCATGTAGATGGTGCTTATGGTGGATTTATTTATCCTTTTACAAATATTAAAAACCCATTCAATTTTCATAATAAAAACATATCCTCATTTTCTATTGATGGTCATAAAATGTTGCAAGCTCCTTATGGAACTGGTATATTTTTAATCAGAAAAGATTTTATGAAATATGTATGCACTAACGAAGCAGGTTATGTGAAAGGTAAAGATTATACGTTGTGCGGAAGTCGCTCAGGTGCAAATGCAGTTTGTGTTTGGATGATATTAAGAATACATGGTTCAGCTGGCTGGTCTGTAAAAATGCACCAGTTAATTGATAGAACTACATTTATTTGTGAAAAGTTAGATGAATTAAAAATAAAATATTTTAGGCACCCTGATTTAAATATTGTAACTATTGATGCTAATTATATGTCTCACGAGCTAGCAATGAAGTTTCATTTAGTTCCGGATAAACATGAAGTTAAACCGAACTGGTATAAAATTGTAGTTATGCCACACGTAAAACAAGGAATCATTGATAATTTCTTAACTGAATTAAAAAACGAACAACATCTTAATTTGAGATAATTATAATGTGTTTTTCGTA
>JAYVIS010000215.1:0-4748 GCA_043769975.1 Bacteroidota bacterium | reverse complement strand
CGTTCCGCCGCTTCTCGTCAGTTGCGAACTTCGGAACGAATTATTTTCTGTTAAAGATAAAAATTCTTGCGAAACGTGAACGTGAACTTACAACAAAATACGCAATTGCGAGAAACGGCTGTTAGTGGCTGCCGTTCTTATCATTCATTTGTTGTCAGTTTAATGTGAAACAGCTTTTAGTCCAATGATAGAACCTATTAAAGTCATAATAAAAAGCAATCGTAAAAAGGTCGCTGGTTCTTTAAATACCAAAATTCCTACCAAAACAGTTCCAACTGCTCCAACTCCTGTCCACACTGCATAAGCTGTACCGATTGGTAATGTCTGAGTTGCTTTAATTAAAAGTCCCATACTTACAGTGAGGGTCACAATAAAACCTACATACCATAAATACATTTCGTTTCCTGTGGTTTCTTTTGCTTTTCCTAAGCAGAATGCAAAAGCAACTTCAAATAGTCCAGCAATAATTAAAATAATCCAATTCATTTTTTTATATGTTAAATTTATTTTTCTGTTTATTAATGTCAATATTTGAGAAAGGCTATTCGGTTTTCGCACGGTTGCCACTAACGTTTTCACGGCTTGTTTTGTTTGGGGTTTGAAACAATGTCTACCGAAAAATTAATAACAAAGCTAAATGTTTTGTAGCCATTTGCAAAGCAAAATAATTGTGTTTTGCGGAGCAACATTGTTTGCATATGCCGGAACCGAATTCCTACATCATTAAAATAAAAATAATTATACGTTAAGGATTGCAGAGGAAATCCTTTTTGAGGCACGAAAAAAGATTGTAACGGAAAGCCTGGCCGAAGGCAACACCCAAATACTCATAATAAGCCTAGCTTTAGCAACGCCCAAAATTAAAATAATAAGAATAATTTAAAAGTTGGGAATGCCCAAATAATTAAAGCAAACTTTACCGTTAAAAACTTCTAAAACGCACCTCTAAGCATGCTTAAGATGCTAGATGAGCAATTACGCTAAAACAAAAAAAGGCCTCATTAATTGCTTAATGAGGCCTTTTTATTAATTTGAATTTAATTATTTTTTAAATTCTACTTTCATTTCAACACGTCTATTTTTTTGACGGCCTTCTTCAGTAGCATTATCTGCAATTGGTTTAGTTGGTCCAAACCATTCAGTCATTACTTTATCAGCTTTAACACCTCTGCTTACTAAGAATTTCTTAACAGATTTTGCACGTTTTTCTGATAATAATGTATTTTTAACTGCATCACCTTTGTTATCTGTATGACCAGATAATTTTAAAGTCCAATCAGCAGCATGCTCTTTCATTAGGGCAGCTAATTCAATTAATGATGGTAAAGAAACTGGTTTAATAATATCTTTTCCTGTAGCAAATTCTAAACTAGAGAATGCTCTTTCCAATATTTTTTGCTCTTCAGCTTTTAATACTGGTGCAGGAGGACAACCTTTTAATTCTTTTAAACCTGGTACAGTAGGACAGTCATCTTCTCTATCTACAACACCATCTTTATCAGTATCAGGCCAAGGACAACCTTTATTATCAACTGCTCCAGCAACATCAGGACAATTATCATCTTTATCTAACACTGTATCACCATCTTTATCAGGACAACCTTTAAATTCTTTAGGACCAGCAACATCAGGACAAGCATCATACTTATCAGGAGTTCCATCACCATCTCTATCAGGACAACCCATAAATTCAGCAATACCTGCAACGTCTGGACATTCATCATCCTTGTCAATAATTTTATCTCCATCTCTATCAGGACAACCTTTAAATTCAACCAATCCTTTATCATCCGGACAGCTATCTTCTAAATCTGTAATTCCATCACCGTCTCTATCAGGACAACCTTGTAATTCTTTTACACCTGCAACATCAGGACATTTATCTTCACTATCTTTAATATGATCACCATCTTTATCAGGACAACCCATAAATTCCCAAACACCTGGTACATCTCTACAAACATCTTTTTTGTCAGAAATACCATCCTTATCTCTATCTTTTGTTCTGCCATAAGGAATTGGAACTTTCAACATCACATACATATCAGCACCATAAATAGTTTTTTTACCTACAAACGGACTTAAGTTAGAAGTACCTAAAACCAATGGCCCTAGTCTTACAGCTGCTCCAGTTCTGAAGCCATTTAAAAAACTGTATTGAACTGGTATAAATACACCAAACCATTTATGGTCCCAACGTGGAGTTAATGCAACACTGCTAATATCATGTACTTTTGTATCATTATTTTTAAATTGCATAGCAAGAAATGGAGTAAGATTTACATAAAAATTCTTCCAAATATTATAATCAATTTGCATACTAAATGCAGTAGGCAAGTTCATTCTGTAAGTTTGCCCACCACCTCTAGTACCATTAAATCTGCCATGTAATGTATCATCTAATTCTTTTACAGTTTTAGGCTCAATTGGTTTTAAATTCCATAATCCTACATTTGCATTAAAGTTACCACTTGTAGCTCCTTTTGTAAATTTAATTGAACCTAAATCAGTGATTGAAAGACCAACTTTAAGTTTGTATTTATTTTTGTCTTTACGCCATAAATCTTTTTCACCATCCATGTCGTATTTGTATTTTTTATAATCAGGTCTCCATTCATAAACGGCACCAAAATCAAAACCAATACCGGGCTTTCCTTGACTAAAATCAAAAACATTTGTTCCACTATTTCCAGCTCCAAATGTTTGATTTTCGAAATTAAAATTATCAGAGTGACCGTAACTCACATCAGATTTAAAAAATGAAACAGTGTCTTTTGTATAAAAATTATAATCTAAATCTTTAACAAACAAATAAGCAGATTGGATACCTTGCAATAACTTTACCGTTAAACCAGCTTTAAAATAATGCTCGTTATCTTCTTTAAATACATGAGCAAAAGTTAAACCGTATTCAGCCCAGCTCATTTCTTGTACACTTAAATTTTTGTTTTGAAGATTAGTCACCCATAATGAAGGGTATTTAAATTCATTAAATGCTAATTTTGCTAAATCAGGAGAAACACCATCAATGTTAACATAATTTCTTACTGATGAAGTAAATGCAATGGCATTTTTACGATTTATGTTTACCATAAATGATGGGCCAGACACTCTGTTTGCAACATAAATACTTTTAGTTTTGCTATTAATATTTTCAGTTAAATAATTATTAGCAAATTTAGGATCATTAAAATTTGGAAAATACTGATCCGCTTTATCTGTATTTTTAATGATAGTACTCCATGAAGCAGTTCTATTTAACGCATCATGTTTCATGCCTACATAATTATTATATACATAAACGTTGGCGCCAACAAGTGTCATGTCAAATTTCATTCGGCTATCAGCAATGCTCGCAGGTTGTTGATATACTCCTGTAACACCAGCATAGTTACTTTGATTAAAGCCAAGATAATCCTGTGCTTTTAATTGAGTTAAACTAAATAGTGATAAGATTAGTAATGTTTTTTTCATAAATTATTATTTTTTGTTTTTTGTCAAAAATAGTCTATTTGTCGATATAAAAAAAAAAAACAACAGAAATGTATATTAAGATTTAGTACTTTCGCATTTTGTAACTAAATTGAGTGATGATAAATAAATTAGAAGAAATAAAACGAAGATATTTAGATGTTGAAGCAAAGTTGTCTGATCCCACAGTGATTAGTGACATGCAGCAATTTAAAAAATTAAATAAAGAATACCGCGATTTAGAGCCTATTGTTGAAGCATACCATAGATATGTAAAAATTACTGATAACATTAATGGAGCAAAAGAAGTTTTGGCTACTGAAAAAGATAAAGAATTTTTGGATATGGCTAAGGCTGAGTTAGATGAAAATAGACTTGCTGAAGAAAAATTGCAAGATGAAGTTCGTTTAATGTTAATACCAAAGGATCCAGAGGATGCGAAAAATTGCACCATGGAATTGCGCGGAGGAACAGGTGGAGACGAAGCTGCTTTGTTTGCTGGTGATTTATTTGAAATGTATCGTCGTTATTGCGAAATTAAAGGATATCAATTAGAAGTGATTGATGAAAGTCCCGGATCAATGGGAGGTTACAAGGAAATTGTATTTAACGTAAAAGGAAATAATGCTTTCGGAACAATGAAATTTGAAAGCGGTGTTCACCGTGTTCAACGTGTTCCTAGTACAGAATCAGCAGGCAGAGTTCACACATCAGCAGCAACAGTGGTGGTTTTACCAGAAGCTGAAGAGTGGGATATTGAATTGAAACCAGCCGATATTGAAATGGCAACTGCACGAAGCGGTGGAGCAGGAGGGCAAAATGTAAATAAGGTAGAAAGTAAAGTGATTTTAACTCATAAGCCTTCAGGTATTGTAGTAACATGCCAAACTCAGCGTAATCAGCTGGGTAACCGTGAAAAGGCAATGGAAATGCTCCGCAGTAAATTGTATGATTTAGAATTCCAAAAGCGTTTAACAGAAACTACTGGTCGCCGAAAAACCATGGTGAGTACAGGTGATCGTTCCGAAAAAATTAGAACCTATAACTATCCTCAAAATAGAATTACAGATCATAGAATAGGTCTAACGTTATATAACTTGACAGATTTCACAAATGGATATATCCAAGAAATGATTGATGCGCTTCAATTTGCTGAAAATGCAGAACGCTTAAAGGATGGCGGATTAAATTAATTTGACTTAGAAATATTATAATTTTCAATAAAAAATCCCTTTTGTTTAATCAAAAGGGATTTTTTATTGAACTCAAATTTTGTT
>JAYVIS010000214.1:0-8064 GCA_043769975.1 Bacteroidota bacterium | reverse complement strand
ACTTTAAGAGAGGAAATTCGTTTATTAAAGAAGGCTATTGAAGTAAAAGATTACAGTGAAATTAATATTATTTCTACTCATTTAATAAATGGAATTTATAATTTGATGGAAATTGAAGAAGCTGTGCTTTTTCCTAATTCCTTGGAGCTACTATCGGAGGAAGATTGGATTGTCATGAGAAAAGGTGAAGAAGAAATTGGATGGATGTTACCAGAAATACCAGCTCCTTTCCCTCATCAGGAATATATTCATCCCAGTCAGGATTTTACAGTTAGAGAAATGTCTTTTTCAATAGAAAACACTTCACATTACGATGAAGGTTATATGACAATTGAACAGGTAAATTTATTGTTCAAAACTTTACCAATTGATATTACGTTTGTAGATGAGAATGATAAAGTGATTTTTTATAACAGAGGAGATGAACGTGTGTTTCCTAGAAGTGCTGGAATTATTGGTCGAGAAGTGCGATTTTGCCATCCACCTAAAAGTGTTGGAACTGTTTTAGAAATTATTGAAAAGTTTAAAAATGGTGAACGTAATGAGGCCTCCTTTTGGATAAATTACAAAGAGCGTTTAATATACATACGGTATTTTGCTGTACGAGATTCCGAAAAAAAATACAAAGGTGTTGTTGAAATGTCGCAAGACATTACAGATCTTAAATCAATTGAAGGAGAAAAAAGATTATTGGAATGGAAATAAATAATGATAATCATTAGTTATTTTAATGATTGTAATCATAAAACAGAAAACGATACAAATATAAATTTGTTAAAAATTGTAAAGTGCGTATAAAAACAATATATTTTTTAATTTTCAGTATTGTACTAAGTATTTCAATGCTTCAATTAAATTCTGTTTTAAAATTATGTAACAAACAGAAACAAACAGAAAAATTAGAAAACAAGCCGTTTTGCAATTGTGATGAAGATCCAAATGAAATTGATGAAGTTATATTATCAGGAAATAATACTTGCGAGCTAGTATTATTTCCTGAAATAAAAAAATGCATTTATTTAAATATAAATAATCATCTCCCATTAATATCCGTAAAGATAGATTCACCTCCTCCGAATTTATAAAACTTTATTTTCTCTTTAATAAGAGTCTAGAAAAAATTTGAAGTTTGATTTTAATAAAATAGTTGTGTTTAATAAAAAAGCAATAACCGATCTTTCGGCAGGAGTAGTAGTGTTTTTGGTAGCTTTGCCATTATGTTTAGGAATTTCATTAGCAAGTGGCGCCCCTTTTTTTAGTGGAATAATTTCAGGAATAATTGGGGGAATAATAATAGGAATAATTAGTGGTTCAAATTTAAGTGTTAGTGGTCCAGCTGCGGGGCTTGCGGCTTTAGTTTTAGCTGCAATAACAAATATTGGCGATTTTTCGTTGTTTTTATGCGCAGTTTTAATCGCAGGAATCATACAAATATTAATTGGAATTGCTCGTTTAGGAGGTATTGCAAATTATTTTCCATCAAGTGTTATAAAAGGAATGCTTACAAGTATTGGAATTTTAATTATTGCTAAGCAAATACCACATGCTTTTGGATATGATAAAAATGAGGAAGGTCATTTAACAAATTTATTACCATTTGGAGATCTTCATGAAATTTTTCAACCATTAAAACATATTGATATAGGTGTGTTTCTTATTTGTATAATTTCTATAGTGATTATGTTAATATGGGAAAAACCTTTTATAAAAAAGCGTTTTAAATTTATACCAGGCGCATTAGTTGCGGTAATCGTTTCTGTAATTATAAGTGAAATTTTAAAAGCAAGTAATAGCAATTTACAAATTGAATCAAGTCATCTTGTAAAATTAAAAATTGCAGAAAGCCCAACCGAATTTTTAAGCTATTTTACGATGCCAAATTTTAACGGCTTTGCAAATAGTCAAGTTGTTATTACTGGTATTATGATTGCAATAATTGCTACGCTCGAAACTCTTTTAAGTATTGAAGCTGTTGATAATATTGATCCCGAAAGAAACGTAACAAATACTAACAGAGAGCTAATTGCGCAAGGAGTAGGAAATGCGGTTTCAGGATTAATTGGAGGTTTACCTATAACAAGTGTTATTGTGCGCAGCAGTGCTAATATTGATGCAGGTGGTAAAACAAAAACATCTGCTATATTTCATGGTATATTGCTTTTAGTTTGTGTTATTGCTATACCAAGTTTATTAAATAAAATACCTTTATCTGCACTTGCTGCTATTTTACTTTTAACGGGTTACAAGTTGTGTAAGCTGTCTGTTTTCAAAAAAATGTACAGTAATGGTAAATATCAATATATACCGTTTTTTGTTACGCTAGGTGTTATATTGGCAATTGATTTAATTGGAATTGTGCCACTCTTAAAGGAGAAGGTTTGTTAATAGGAGTTGTAATTGGATTAGTGACTGCAATTGGCGCGATATTACATGGCAATTTAAAAAACTCCTATTTTTTTCACAAAGAAAATTATCAAAAAGATGATATAATAAAAATACATCTATCCGAAGAAGTTTCTTTTTTAAACAAGGCTAGCTTAAGACTAACTCTTGATCATATTCCTGAAAATACTATTGTTTTGATAGATGCCTCTAATACGAAATACATTGATTTTGATGTATTAGAATTAATAAAAGAATTTCGAGATATTAAATGTCATACAAAAAACATTAAATGTCAATTGGCAGGATTTAAAGAAATATATAAAATTGATAACATGTATAATGTTTCATCAGGGCATTAAAATAGTTGAATTATAATGATAACTGTGTTTAGTAAAATACTTTGACGTGAAATTAAAAGGATCAAATAAAAACATTAATAACAAAGTCTTAGGGGCCGATGTCACATATCGCCTGATGCTTACTGGGATGAAAATAATAATCTAATAATAAATTAAAATTATGAAAACAGATAGAGCAGAAAGCATTTTCAATAATAATAGAAAATGGATTGAATTAAAAAAAGCTAATGAGCCAGACTACTTCAAAAAACTAGCACTCGGCCAGTCGCCTGAGATTTTATATATTGGTTGTAGCGACAGCCGAGTGGCATTTGAAGAAACTATTGGAGCAAAACCAGGTGAAGTTTTTGTTTTAAGGAATATTGCCAACATGGTAAATAATTTAGATTTTAGTGCAACATCCGTTATTAACTATGCAGTAAAACATTTAGTGGTTAATGATATTGTTGTTTGTGGCCATTATCAATGCGGTGGAGTTAGAGCCGCAATGTTACAAGAAGATTTAGGTATTATGAATCCATGGTTGAGAAACATTCGAGATATTTATAGAATTCATAAAAATGAACTGAATGAAATATTAGATGAAAACGAAAGATATGATCGATTTGTAGAATTGAATGTTATAGAGCAATGCGTTAATGTAATGAAGATAGCCTCAGTTCAAAAAGCAATAAATTCAAGAAAACTTGCGATTCATGCATGGGTTTTTGATGTTAGGACTGGAGAATTAAAAGATTTGAAATTAGACACAAAATCGATTTTAGCTTCATTAACAGAAATATACAAATTAGTATAAATGAGCTGATACTTGATGTAATTTGAAGTACTTTTTATTTACATAAATGTATGGTATCAAATTATTTAAATGCATTTTAAAATCAAAAATATAATATGAGTAAAGATATTGTTGAATACAAAAACATTTACTACCCGCCAGGAGGAATATTGCTTTGGATAATCATTACTTTGGAATTATTAACTTTCGGTATGGCATTAGTTTCCTTAGTTTATTTTAGTAAAGATGATCCGCAATTATTTCACTCTTCGCGATTACTTTTAAATACAAACCTCGGTATTATTAATACTATTGTTTTATTGACGAGTGGTTTTTTTATGGCTATTGCTGCAAATTATTTCAAAAATAATGATTATGCTAAAGTTAAACTCTATTTGAATTTTGTTTTGTTAAGTGGAATGCTATTTTGTGTATTAAAAGGATTCGAATTTTATCATAAGTTTTCGGCAGGACTAACGTTAGATGCAAATGTGTTTTTTACTTTTTATTGGTTACTAACAGGCTTTCATTATATTCATGTTATTGTTGGTTTGGTTATTATCGGATTTCTTCTGAGAGGAGTTAATAAAGACAGTACTTTATCAAACGAAGATTTTGAAGGTGGCGCTGCATTTTGGCATATGTGCGATTTAATTTGGTTGATTCTATTTCCAGTAATTTATTTAATATTTTAATATGAAAACAACTGTTATATGGCTTGTATTAATAAGTTTAACATTAATCTCCTTGATATTTAACAATACTAGTTCGGCACGATTGGTTGTTATGACATTATTTTCTGTAAAGTTTATATTAGTAGCATTTTATTTTATGGGTATTAAAGAGGCACATTTTTTTTGGAAAGTATTTAATGTATTAATAATACTACTTATTAGTGGTATTATTATTTTTATTTAAAACAAACACTATTTTATAGTGCAATAAAATAAAAAAGGATATTGAAATTTACAATATCCTTTTTATGTATAAATCATTTAATTTTTTATTTGTTATAAATTGGTTCAAATTTTGAAGTAAAGTGTCTTAAAAACTTTGGCTCTTCTGTTATTTTTATTCCGAATGCTTTTTCTTTTTCTAACAAAACTCTTTCAAAAACTTCTATAACATACTCAATATGACTTTGTGTATATACTCTTCTTGGAATTGCTAATCTCACTAGCTCCATAGAAGCAGGAATTAACTCGTGATTGTCATCATATTTTCCAAACATGACAGAACCAATTTCACAAGAACGAATACCGCCTAATAAATACAACTGACAAACTAATGATTGACCCGGATATTGATTCACAGGGATATTTGAATATAAAGCTTTAGCGTCAATATAAACAGCATGTCCACCAATTGGCCAAATTAATGGAATCCCCATGGCATGTAATCGATCACCTAAATAGCTAGTGCTTTTTATTCTGTATTTTAAATAGCCTTCGTCAAAAACTTCTTCTAGTCCAATTGCTATGGCTTCCATATCTCTTCCAGATAAACCTCCGTAAGTAGTAAATCCCTCAGTTATGATTAATAGATTTTTGCACGATTCTGAAAGCTCTTTATTTTTTACTGCTAAGAATCCACCCATATTTACTAATGCATCTTTCTTAGCGCTCATTACTGCTCCATCACATAGTGAAAACATTTCGATGGCAATTTGCTTACTTGATGTGTTTTTATATTCTTCTTCTCTTTCTTTTATGAAATATGAGTTTTCGGCAATTCGACAACAATCTAAAAATAAATTTACACCATGTTTTTTACATATAGCAGATACGTCTTTTGCATTTTTCATACTAACAGGTTGACCGCCGCCACTATTATTGGTAACAGTTAAAATAACTGCTCCAATATTGTCTGCACCTTTTTCTAAAATTAATTTTTCTAATTTTTCAGTGTCCATGTTTCCTTTAAATGGATGATATTGCATTGGATTTAGACCTTCTGGAATTACAATGTCAATAGCTTCGGCACCTGAAAATTCGATATTAGCGCGAGTTGTATCAAAATGAGTATTACTAATAAATGTTTTTCCTTTTCCTCCTAACAACGAATATAATATTCGTTCTCCAGCTCTTCCTTGATGAACAGGATAAATATATTCCATCCCAGTTAAATTAAAAACGGTTTTATGCATTTTATGATAGCTTGACGATCCAGCATAAGATTCATCTCCTTGCATGATTCCTGCCCACTGATCTGCGCTCATCGCCGACGTCCCACTGTCAGTTAAAAAATCTATCAATACTTCTTCTGAGTTTAATAAGAACGTATTATAATTAGCTTTTTTTAAAAATGCTTTCCTTTCTTCAACTGTTGTAATCCTAATTGGCTCTACCACTTTTATTTTAAAGGGTTCAATGATTGTTTTATAATTCATAGTATTTTTTTTAAATGATATATATTAAAAATTTTGGTTTTACTTTTATACTTATACTGAGTTTGTAAACGTGTAATTTTATATAATCTTCTTTATAATAGTGTTGATTAATGTCATTATTAATAGTTGATTATAATCATAAAAATTAAAATCGGATAAGATTGTCTGACATTATAATAAACGTTAATTTTGTCCTGTAAATACACAATAAATGTTAATCTACAGTTAACCATTGAATTTAAATCTTATGAAAACTACATGGCTGCTTAAAAAAATATTTTGCGGATTGGTTCTAGGAACAGCTATTTCACAAAGTGCTAATGCTCAATTTCAAGTTAATGGACAATATATGGCAAGAGGAGAATATCGACATGGATATCAAACCTTAGCCGACACTAATCAGAATGGGACTGTTTTTATATCGCAGAGAGCCCGCATTTCTGCAGAGTATAAACAGGAAAAATTTAAAATTCATGTTTCAGCTCAAGATATAAGAACGTGGGGCAGTGTTGCAAATAGTGCAATTGATAATAAAGGTCTTTTTTCAATTTATGAAGCGTATGGCGAATTAAACTTTACAAAAAAGTTTAATGCAAAGATTGGTCGCCAAGCTATTTCGTATGATGATGATCGAATTTTTGGCTCATTAGATTGGGCTATGCAGGGAAGACGGCATGATGCTGCAGTTTTAAGATATACTGATAGCACATGGGCTGTTCACGTGGGGGCTGCATACAATCAAAATTCAGAGTCTAATAAATTTATTCAATATACTGTTAATAATTACAAAGAGTTTGAATACTTGTGGGCAAACAAGGTGTATAAAAAATTTAATTTTAGTTTCTTGTTTTTAAATAACGGTATGGCTTATACAAAGGTTGACGCTACTACTTTGAAAAAAGATTCTATTACTCTTTATTCTCAAACTATTGGTTTAAGAACTGAATATAAGGGTGATAAATTAAACGGATTAATTTATGGCTATTATCAAATGGGAAAAGATAATGCCAACAAAGAATTAAGCGCATATGATGTTTGCGCAGAAGTAGGATACAAGCCTATTAAAGGCCTCCAATTATCATTAGGAGCTGAGTTATTATCAGGTACAAGCCAAACTGATACTGCTAATAAAGTTAATCACTCTTTTAATCCATTATATGGTACTAACCATCGTTTTAACGGTTATATGGATTATTTCTATGTTGGAAATCACTTGAATACTGTAGGATTATTAGATGGATATTTAAAAATACATTATACCTATAAAAAAATATTACTTGGAATCAATGGACATTATTTTAAAGCGGCAAGTGATATTAGAGATAAACGCAAAGGAGCAACTGATAAATTATCTGATAATAATTTAGGAGGAGAAGTAGATTTCACGATGAGTTATAATTTTACAGATGGCGTATCAATTCAAGGAGGGTATTCGCAATTTTTTGGAACAACAGGTTTGCAAATGTTAAGAGGGACTTCCTCATTAACACCCACTAGTAACTGGGCTTACATTATGGTTATAATAAGACCAGGGACGGTTAAATGGCCTAAGGTTGGATTAAAAATGTAAAAAAATTAAACTAAAACAATTATATAAACCAATAAATTCAAACACTATGAAAAAAGTCACTCAAATCATTAAAGGAGTAACTGCTGCAGCGTTTTTATCGTTAGCAATTACAAGCTGTAATACTGAAACAAAATCACATGAATCTTCTGAATCTAGTTCTGAAAAAATGCAAGGTGAAGAGGTTGCGATACTAACTGATGCGCCTAATGTTCCACCACCAATAACAAGAAAACATCCTACAAAAATGATTGTTAATCTTGAAGTGATTGAAAAAGAAATGGAAATGATGGATGGTGTTAAATATAATTTTTGGACTTTTGGAGGAAGTGTTCCAGGGAAATTCATCAGAGTAAGGGAAGGTGATTTTGTAGAATTTCATTTAAAGAATAATGCTAGTAGTAAACTTCCTCATAATATCGATTTACATGCAGTTTCAGGACAAGGTGGTGGGGCCGCAGCTACAATGACTTCACCAGGTCATGAAACGCAGTTTTCTTTTACAGCACTAAACTCAGGACTATACATTTATCACTGTGCTACTGCACCAGTTGGTATGCATATAGCTAACGGAATGTACGGTATGATA
>JAYVIS010000213.1:0-4377 GCA_043769975.1 Bacteroidota bacterium | reverse complement strand
GTGCTATTAAACAAGTTCCTGTAGTAAAGAACAATCAAATAGTGCCGGGTAACGTAATGAAAGTAACCTTAGCTTGCGACCACAGAACGGTTGACGGAGCAACAGGTGCGGCTTTCTTACAAACATTAAGAATGTTTATTGAAAATCCTGTTACGATATTAGCGTAACATGTTTCGGTTTTTATTTTTTATAATCATTGTTTTATTTTTTTCAAATTTTAGAAATAATAAAAATGATATAAGAGAAAAAGTGGGTTTACATTCGTTTTATCCAATTTCATATGCGGGTTGCATTTCTTCTGTTTCCATTGTTAAAAAAAATGACACCTCATTTGATGATACATTAACTGCATATGCAAATTACATTTACGACTCTGTTATTTCTTCTAAAGTAAAAAGCATTAGCCCTTTTAATATTAGCAAAAGCGAAACAACTTCTAATTTGAAGTTATTATCGTCAGAAATTACTCAATCCGTTTTTGCATATCAAACTACGAAAGATTTGAATCAAATTCCGTTCTCTGCAACAATAGATTCTTTTGCTGCCCTTCATAAAGAACGTTATACGTCTTACTTTATTAATTACGGAAACATATGGACTAAAAAACAAAACAGACAAAAAATAGCCATTAATACATTAAAATATAGCGCAATCGTTGTTGGACTTGCATTCTATACAGCGTTAATTGTAATTTCAAGCACCAATAGTACTTGGTGGGATGGTAGTCATTCTCCAAAAATAAACGATGATGGTTATGAAAAACATTTACATAAAGTAGGCATGAAATGCAATTACTTGATTTATGATAAACAAGAAAAAAAATTCTGTTACATAAAATCGCACATTTTTAAATCCGACAAAACAGACAACAATCCTTTTAACCCAAAAAGAGTAAGTAAACAAGTTGATTTAATTGTTAGGAATTAAGTTACAATTTTAAAGCTGTTTAATTATTTGTAAATTTGAATCATAGAAAATTAATTAGAAAAGATAAACAAAATGGAAGGAACAATCACATCAACAATCGAAAACGGAATTGGAACAATCACTTTTTTTCATCCACAAAGTAATTCAATGCCTGGCACACAATTAAGAAATCTTACTGCCGAAATTGAAAAATTAGGTAAAGATGAAAATGCCAAAGTAATTGTATTACAAAGTGAAGGCGAAAAAACATTTTGTGCTGGAGCAAGTTTTGATGAGTTGATTTCAATTAAAGATATTGATACGGGTCTAAAGTTTTTCTCAGGTTTTGCAATGGTAATTAATGCCATGCGCAAAGCTCCAAAATTTATTATTGCTCGCGTGCAAGGCAAGGCAGTTGGTGGTGGTGTTGGTATTGCAGCGAGTGCAGATTATACCTTTGCAGTTGATAACGCATCAATTAAGTTAAGTGAATTAGCTGTTGGCATAGGTCCTTTTGTAGTTGGGCCTGCTGTTGAACGAAAAGTAGGAACATCTGCATTTTGCCAGTTAACAATTAATGCCACCGAATGGCAAACTGCACAATGGGCAAAGGAAAAAGGTTTATATGCAGAGGTTTTTGAAACAGCAACAGAAATGGATAAAAACATTAAGGTACTTGCAACAAAATTAGCAAACAGTAATCCTGATGCGATGATGATGCTTAAAAAAGTAATGTGGCAAGGAACGGAAAACTGGGATTCACTTTTAATTGACCGCGCAGGAATGAGCGGAACCCTTGTGTTATCAGAATTTACAATTAATGCGATTAACCAGTTTAAGGCAAAGGCTTAATACATAAAATTTATTTGAATTTTTGTTCCTCGTTTTTATTTCAATTAAATTTAAAACCATGTACAATGAAAATTAAAAATTTATGTCATGAAGATTATAATGCAATGCAAAAAACCACAACTGGTAAGCATTGTACTAGTTGTTCTCAAAATGTAATCGACTTTACAGATTATACTGAAAAACAAATTCAAGCTTATTTTTTACAACATAAAAACGAAACCGTTTGCGGGCGTTACAAAAATTTCCAAATAAACACTCCTACTCCATTTGAAAAAATAATCTTAAAACTAAAAAGCCTAATTGAGTTAAATGTTAAACTAACACCTATTAAATTAGCTTTACTTACTCTTGTTTCAAGTTTGATGAGTTTAACCAGTTGTTTTATGGGAAAACGAATGGACGGACCAACAGATTGGGATAACAAAAAAGAACTAGTTGTTAAAGATTCTACTATTAATATCCTCGAAGCTGATTCCATCAAAAAACATTAAAAAACCACAAATTATTAACCTTAATTAGGGCTAAATATTTCCCTATTCATTCAAAAAAAGATTAAATTCGTACATCTAAAAAAACAATATTATGCCAAAAGGAATTTATAAAGTACCAGCAGCTATTAATGAGCCAATAAAAAATTATGCTTCAGGAAGTGCTGAGCGAAAAGAATTACAAGCAATGCTTAAAGAATTGCGTAGTAAGGAAATTGATATCCCAATGTATATTGGAAATAAAGAAGTAAAAAGCGAAACTAAAATTCGTTTAGCGCCACCTCACGATCACAAACACACATTAGGTCATTTTTATAAAAGCGATAAAGCTCATGTTGAACAAGCTATTTCTGCTGCATTAGCTGCAAAAGAGAAATGGGCAAATTTAAGTTGGGAACACCGCGCAAGTATATTCTTAAAAGCTGCTGAATTAATTGCTGGACCTTATCGTTCTAAATTAAATGCAGCTACAATGCTTGGACAAAGTAAAAATGCTTATCAAGCAGAAATTGATAGTGCGTGCGAAATCATTGATTTCTTGCGTTTCAACGTTCAATACATGAGTGAAATTTATGCTGATCAACCCGTTTCTGGCCCTGGTGTTTGGAACCGTATCGAATGGCGCCCATTAGAAGGCTTTATTTACGCGTTAACTCCATTTAATTTTACAGCAATTGCAGGTAATTTACCTACAAGTTGTGCTATGATGGGAAATGTAGTTGTTTGGAAACCAAGTAATGCACAAGTATACAGCGCAAATGTATTAATGGAAATATTTAAAAAAGCAGGCGTTCCGGATGGCGTTATTAATTTAATTTACCCTAGTGGTCCTGATGCTGCTGAAGTTGTGTTTAATCACAAAGATTTTGCAGGTATTCATTTTACAGGAAGTACCGAAGTGTTCCAAAATATTTGGCAAACCATAGGTAACAATATTCATAAATACAAATCGTACCCGCGTATTGTAGGTGAAACTGGTGGAAAAGATTTTATTATTGCACACAAATCTGCTGATGCAAAAACATTATCTACGGCAATTTCACGTGGTGCTTTTGAATACCAAGGACAAAAATGTTCTGCTGCTTCACGTGTGTATGTTCCTTCAAATTTATGGGCTGAAGTAAAATCCTATGTTTTAGCTGATTTAAAATCAATGAAGATGGGTCCTACTGAAGATTTCACCAACTTTATAAATGCTGTTATTGATGAAAAGAGTTTTGACAAATTAGCGAAATATATTGATGCAGCTAAAAAAGACAGTAATGTAGAAATAATAGCTGGTGGTAATTATGATAAATCAAAAGGATATTTTATTGAACCAACTATTATTGTTGCAAAAGATCCTAAATACATCACCATGTGTGAAGAATTGTTTGGGCCAGTATTAACACTTTTTGTTTACGATGAAAATAAGTTTGAAGAAACTTTAGAATTAGTTGATACAACTTCTATCTATGCTTTAACTGGAGCTATCATAGCACAAGACCGTTATGCAATTGAAGTAGCAACTAAAAAATTAAATAACGCAGCAGGTAATTTTTACATTAATGATAAATGTACTGGTGCTGTAGTTGGCCAACAACCTTTTGGCGGTGCTCGCGGAAGTGGAACAAACGATAAAGCTGGTGCAAAAATTAATTTATTACGTTGGGTTTCTCCTCGTACAATTAAAGAAACATTAGTCCCAGCATTGGATTATACATATCCTTTTTTACAAGCTGATTAATTTCAATTTGTAACACCTGTCAGGTTTTAATGAATGTTAAAGTTTGATGGGTGTTATAATGTTTTGTAATATTAATACAAATTACTACTTGACTTTAACAAAAAAGATATCACACACTGCATTTGAGATTAGTCTTAATTCATTAGGCTTCTATCAAATTATTGTGCCTGCAAACACTTCGTTTTCAGTTAAAGACTTTCAGAGTTTGGTGTCGGCCCAAAAAGAATTAGGTGGTTTTAAAACTCCTTGCTTGGTAATAGCTCACGAGTCTGCATCAGTAGAATCTGAAGTGTTTAAAAATATTTCGAATAATATAAGTAATCCATATTCCAATGCTGATGCTTTTGTGATTAAATCGATGGCGCAAAGAATATTGAGCAATTTTTATTTGAAAGTTAGCAAACC
>JAYVIS010000212.1:0-4527 GCA_043769975.1 Bacteroidota bacterium | reverse complement strand
ACTTTAATATTAGCTCCTGAATTTAAAATACTTTCATTAATGATTTTAACTCTACCCAAAGTATAATCAACGGTGTAATCAACATTTTCTGTTAATGCTTGGCCATTAGCAGTTACCTGAACAGCTCCTTGTGGGATGTTTAAAGCATTTAAAGAAATTTCGGAACCACCTGAAGATTTATATGAACCTTTAATTTTATAACGATTTTTTTCCGGTAATTGTTGAGCAACTGTTCGTGTTGAATCATATAATTCTTGAAAAATATATTTATTGGCTGTAGGGAAGTCTGATGCTTTAAACTTTGATCGTAAATTTTCTCCAAAAGGTTCTTTTGTCGACAAATAAATACGTCCATTATTTGGATTAATTGTATAATCTTTAATAAAATCATATACACCATCAGCTCTTAAATCTCCGTTTACGCTCAATTTATCTAAATTCATTACTTGAACTAGTAATTGGCCATTTAAATCTCCATAAGGAATATAAGGAATATCAACACCCGTTTCAATATTGTTATAATAAATATCACATTTAAAATCAGCTTGATTTAAATTATAAGCACCTAATGAATACACGTTTTTCATCATTAAGTCCCAGTTAGAAAAACGTGGGTTTGTAATTGAACCACTTTTTAATAATTTCAGATATAATGGACCAGATGTAAACTGATCACTAAATTCACCAACTTGGTATAACTTTCCGTTAAACGTGTACTGATAGGCAATAGCAACAGTTTGGTCATTATTAATACTTTGATTGATTGATACAAAACCTAATCGATTATTAAATGTATATTCTGAAGGATTTAAACGGCGAGCATTAGAGACGAATTCATAATCTCGAGCAGATTGCATAAATTTATTGGCATCATTACATGTATTGGGTGCTAAACCAGCACTTGACAAAGATGAGTTAATACTTGAGGCGTTTGCGCTATTACGTGGTGGCATAATTGCTGTAACTAAATTTGTATCAGTTAAAATATGATATAAACTATTTGCACCATTATGTGGCTCAATACCAGCACTATCAATAATTGTAAATAATGGCGAGGCGCAAAGAGACGAACTTAATAATGGGTTAATATGAGTGATATCTTCACCTAAATCAGAAAATGCGACAACGCTTCTAACTTGCTCAGTACCACCAGTTTGATTTGTAATATAAACCTCCATTTTAGTAATAATAACAGGAGTATTTACAACTGGTAATGTTTGCATCCATTGGTCGTAATTATCTCTAAAATAATGGCCTAAGAAATAATGTTTATTAACCTCATAATTATCTGCTGTTACGCTAAAATATTGAGTTTGGGCACCGCCTTGAACTGAAACTTCTTGTTTTTTACCTCGTTGTTGTGAAAACAAAATGGTTGAAGTTAATCTACCAAATTGTAGTTGTGTTTTTACCCCAAATAAACTTTGACTACCTGTAATTAAAGTGCTATTTAAAGGCATACTTACATTTCCAGCTTCAATTTTTTTAATAATTTCATCTTCGTATCCAGTATATTCTAGTTTCATTTGATTTTCCCAATCAAATGAAGCTTCTGTATTATAGTTTGTTGTAATTTTTAATTTGTCTCCAATTTTACCAATTAAGTTTAATTGAATACGCATGTTAAAATCAAAATTGGTTACTTTTTGCTGACGTTGCGGTATTAAAGGATTTAATGTTTTGTTTCTATTTAAAGCGAAAATTAATTCAGCTGTTCCAGTAGGTTTAATATCAACTGTGTTACCACCAAAAATACGATCAAAAATTTCGCTGTTAATTTGAAGTTTTGGAATAATTCCCTTTTTATTTTGATTTTGAAGATCTTCTGCTTTTATTTTAGATTTCCAATGGTCTTTAACAGCTTGTTTAAATAATTGGTCTTGGTAATCTTCAAATTCTACATAGGTTTCCGGTCTATAATCCATATCACCAATTTTTTGTGTAATATCATAATTACCAGTTTTTGGATTATAGTTAGTTTCGGTTTTTATGTTTGACGGATTTTGCATGTACAATCCGCTCTTGTCATCAAAATTTGGTTGCCCTCCATTGTTATCATTAAATGGATAATACAATTCATCTTTAGTAACAATTGGCGAATCGATACTTATTTTTGGGATTTCATAAAAATAGTGTGGTTTGCTTAAAGGAGCATGTTTAGCCTTTGAGCCAACCACAATACTCATTAAAGCTACAGATGTAGAACCAACGACAATAAATTTTATAATCCCTTTAGCCACTATTTTTTACTACATATTTTTTAAGGCTGATTTTATCAGCTGTTCAACATTATCTGTACTTACTCCTTGTTGTTTAATTGCTTTTTCAATTGATTTTTCGGCAGCTAATTTTTGAAAACCAAGAGTAACTAGTGCCATTAACGCTTCATCTTTATTTTTATTGTACGAAGTTGTTAAAATCTGTGAAATTCCTCCTTCGTGTTTTCCCATCTTACCTTTAAGATCAACAACGATGCGTTGAGCCGTTTTTTCACCAATACCTTTTACGCTTTTTAACATGGCAACATTAGCTGTATTTATGGCGCCTGCAATTTCTGGAGCAGTTAAAGATGAAAGCATTAAAATAGCACTGCTTCCGCCAACACCTGAAACTGAAATTAATTTTCGAAACAACTCGCGTTCTTCAAGGTCAGCAAAACCAAAATGTTTAGGATTATCATCTCTTATATATACACTTTCTGTATACAATTTGGCTGTTACTTTTCCTTGGATTTGGGTATAGGTATTTAATGAAATAAATAAGCCATAACCAACCCCATTACATTCAATAACTGCTTGCGCAGGATTTAATTCGGCTATTTGCCCGTTTACGTAACTTATCATAAAAAGAGGTGTGAAAATAGATAATATTTCTGGATTTTTAGTTTATTTTTAATAAAAAAGTATGGAATTTGATTCATAAATAACATATCTGTGTTTATATCTTAAGATTCAAAAAAATCCTTTGCTTTTTGTAATTTGAATTAAATGTTATCTTTGTATTAACTAAAATTTAACTCTATGGAAAACATTACCATTATTGCATTAATTTTTGGAGCTTATTTAATAGGTTCAATTCCTACAGCTGTTTGGTGGGGAAAACGTTTTTATGGTATTGATGTTCGTGAATTTGGTAGTGGAAACGCTGGTGCTACAAATACTTTTAGAGTTTTAGGGAAAAGTGCAGGAATTCCTGTTTTAGCTATTGATATTATTAAAGGAAGTGTTTCTGTATTATTAGCTTATTTATCGCCCTATCAATTTGACACAAATCCATTTGTAAATTTGCAATTAGCTTTAGGTATAGCCGCTTTAATTGGCCATGTTTTTCCAGTTTTTGCTGGTTTTAGAGGTGGTAAAGGTGTAGCAACAATTTTAGGTATCGTAATTTGTCTAACTCCAATTACTAGTGCTTTAGTTTTAATTGTATTTTTAACCGTTTTAATTACAACGCGTTATGTTTCTTTATCTTCGATGGTAGCTGGGTTTAGTTATCCAATTTTTTTAAACTTGGTGTTAAAAAATCAAAATCAAACCTTAATTGTGTTTTCTGTTTTTGTTGCTATACTTTTAGTAGTAACACACAAGAAAAATATTTCTCGTTTACTAAAAAAACAAGAAACAAGAGTTAAGTTATTTGCTGAAAGTAAAGATTAGTTAGCTTTTATAACTAGATTTTCTCAAATTCATGAATATCCTTTAGGTTTATTGAAATCCCACCTTTATTGTTGGGAATTGATTTAACAGGGGTGAATTTTGCATTCCATACAATTTCGCTTGGTTTATATGACCTTCTTGAATACACCGTTTGAGAATAAGTGTCGTTTATGGCTTTTAGTAAAATAATAAACTCAGCGTCGCTTTCCTCCAAACTTTTTTCTGTATATTTTAATAAAGGGCTAGAATCGTTAATTGGATGAACTAAAGTCCAACTTGAGGGCAAAAAGTTGATTTTTTGACGTTCAAGCTCTAAAAAATGAAACTCTCTTTTTTTTGTTTCCGGATTGTTAATTGCTAAAGCCAACTGGCAATCTAATTCAATGAGTTCGTTTTGTTTTTGGTTGGCTATTCTAAACATAAAAGCTGTATGGTCTTTATAAGGAGAAATCAAAGCCTCATTACTATATTCAATATCAGCTTTTGGACGAGAAAATCGACCATATAAAATACCAGTAGCTAATGCAAAACCTAATAAACCAAACATTGATTCTATTGCAGCAATTGAACTTATTAAAGTACTATTTGGGTATATGTGTCCGTATCCAACTGTAGTAAGTGTTTGTGCACTAAAGAAAAATAATTGGAGAAAATCTTCTAGTCCTGAGACAGGAGTTATCCCACCAAATTTTTCTACCCCAATAACAAAGTATACAATAGCAAAAAGAGTATTAATCATTATATATCCTAAAAGGACTATTGAAATAAATCTTTTCCAGCTGGTTGTAATTAACCAATGGTAAACATCAAAACTTACATGGTTGCCAACACCTAAACGCTTTATATTTACTGAACCGTCTCTATTTAAAAA
>JAYVIS010000211.1:0-5667 GCA_043769975.1 Bacteroidota bacterium | reverse complement strand
AATTGTGGTGTCGTTTGCCAACCTGCTGCGTGAGGTTCTTGAACAAGTGCAACACATTTAATGCCATTCCACATATACTCTCCAATTCGGTAAGTAGGGTCAGCAGTTAATGCAAAGTCATGAACATTTACAGCAGAAAATTTCCATGTTTTAGTTGAGCCATCTCTTGGAATAATAACACTTGGTTTTGAGTTCCAAGGTTTTTTAGCAAAATTTGAAATGTCTAATTTTTTACGCAAAGTATCAGGTAATACTTCTTTTTCATTTTGTAAAATACCAGTAGCATCTAATACATAATTATTTGGCAAAGTAAATTCCACATGAAACGAACCAAAATCTCCATAAAATTCATGATCCATGTGTTGATCAGTATCCCAACCTAATTTGCGATCATACACAGAAATGCGAGGATACCAATGAGTTACATCAAAATGTTTATATCCAAACGAATCAAATTTTTTCATTCGATTACGAATCACTTCTTTATCATAATATGTTTTAAAATCAATGTCAAAAGTTACAGATTCACCTGCTTTTAATGGCTTTTCAAGAAATACTTTTAAAACGGTGTTATCTAATTCAGTTTTAAGTTCTTTGCCATTAATAGTCAGTTTTTCAATATTTGTTCCTTTGTCGTTTTTACGGTATTCGTTAAATTTCAAATGGTAATTATTGTTTTTATATAAATCTGCTAAATATGAATTTTTTGTTTGTGCGTTATTGTATAAATGAAAATAGACAAAGTATAAATCCTTGGGCGAATTATTAAAATAACTTAGCTCTTCATGTCCAGTAATAATATCAGTGCTATCGTTTAAGCTAGCTGTAATATTATAATGAACATCTTGTTGCCAATAATCAGTAAAAGGTTTACGGTTTTTCCAATAAAGTGGATTTGTTTGTGAGCGATAATCAATATATTCAGTTTGACTGATTAATTCTGTAAACGAAATAATCGATAGAATAAATAGAATTATAATATTTTTCATAAGCAGTATTTAGCCTTTAAAGATAAGAAAATTATAGATTTTTAGTTAAAATTAAAGCCTCAAAACGATTACTTTAATTTAGTATTTCCCTTTTTCTTTTAAAAACATATGTTTATATTGTAAACTACTTTAAATTAGAAATATAGTATGTTGAAATCATTTTTAATCATTGTTGTTTTTATGCTATCTGAGAGTTTATTTTCTCAAGTAACAGCGTATAGCAATGAATTTAAAAAGAGTATTTCCATATTAGACTCGGCTATATATAGTAATGATTTCACAAATGCAGCTAAGAGTTTTGAGAAAAGTGCAGTTATCGACAAAAAAAACTGGTTATGTTTTTATTATGCTGGTATTTGTAATACGTTAATTGCTTTTAATAAAAAGGGGAAAGAAATTGATATGTATTGTGATAAGGCTGAAAAATATGCCAATATCGCAGATTCATTAAAAAGTAATAATTCAGAAATTTATGTTTTAAAATCAATGATTGCAGCTGCACGTATTAATGTTAATGCGGCGCAAAGAGGGCAAAAATATGGTGCTATTTCTGCAAAATTCAATGTAAAGGCATTGTCTTTAAATCCAGAAAATCCGAGAGCTCATTTGCAAAAAGCAAGAGCAATTTTAAATACCCCAGCAGCTTTTGGAGGTGGACCAAAAAAAGCGAAGCCTTTATTTGAAATAGCAATAGAGAAATTTAAAACCTTTAAACCTGAAGATTTGTATTATCCAAATTGGGGAAAAAAAGAAGCAATAACAGAATTAAAAAAAATAAAATAATGGAAACAGAAAACGACAAAGAACTTTGGCGAATTGCAAAAAAAAGAGTAGGGTTTAAACGCCATTTGGCAACCTATATAGTAATAAATAGTTTTTTATGGCTATTATGGTATTTTACCGATAGAAATGAAGATCATGCTGGTGTGCCTTGGCCTATTTTTCCAATGTTAGGTTGGGGAATAGGAGTCATGTTTAGTTTTTTAGGTGCTTATGTTTTTATCAAACATAATGCAATTGAAAAAGAATATGAAAAATTAAAAGGAAACAAATAATAGGAGATTATTTGAAACCGCCTTACTAAAATTTTGTTTCGGATAGGTTTTTTTTGAGGTAAATTTAATTTATAATTCGTATTTTTAATTTGAATTAAATTAATTTATTATTAAATCAATTTCTAAAATAATTAGTGTTTTTTTTTATTTAGCATTGCTATATAATTGTTCAACTCAAAAGGTTAATCAAGCAAATAGTAATAAATTATATAAAAAGTCAAATAATGAACTTAAAGCCCAGTATTTAATTTATCATGTAAACGATTCGATTAGTCAATTGTTTTATAATATCTCAAATGAGGCTTTAATTTATAAAAAATCAGATACTAGTAATTCCTTTTATAGCTTCGTGAAAATTTATTTACAAATAAGTTTGGAAGAAAAAATGAATTCAGATAATGATACTGCAACCATAATAATTCGAGATCAACAAACTAATTTATTGATAAAGGATTTGAAAGGATCTTTATTTTTTAAATTGAAAAAGGGGAGTAATTATTTTGTAGATGTAAATGTATTTGATTTTAATAAAAAAAGTCAATACACTCAGAGCTTATTTGCTGATAAAACCAATTCTGAAAATCGACAAAATTTTTTAATTACCAATTATTTGAATGACATCTATTACACAAATTATTTTAAACCAAATGAAATAGTTTATATTTCATCTAATCGAAATAAA
The DNA here is from genome assembly GCA_043769975.1 of Bacteroidota bacterium. Classification (GTDB taxonomy): domain Bacteria; phylum Bacteroidota; class Bacteroidia; order B-17B0; family Aurantibacillaceae; genus UBA4416. Next base: position 2,941 of record JAYVIS010000211.1, on the reverse strand, counting down.
GAAAAATTATTTAATGTTGATTATTTCAAGTCAACATTTAAACTTGCTGCACCGCCTTTTTCAACTGAGCAGATGCCACATTTTTCCTATAAACCAGACTCAAGTTTTAGTGTTTATGCAAGAGATGAAAGAATAGAATTAGCGCTTCCGAAAAAAGGTTTTTTTCATCTAAAAACAAATGAGAAAACAAAAGATGGAGTTACATTTTATATCTATGAACCTAGTTTCCCTAAAATAAAAGATGCTGAACAAATGATATTGGCCACACGTTATATTATGGCAAAAAAGGAGTTTGATAATTGTATAAACGCCTCGGATAAAAAGGTCTGTATTGATAAATTTTGGACTGATTTAGGCGGCAGCAACGAACGAGCAACCGAACTTATTAAAAAGTATTATACTCGCATACAAGAAGCCAATAAAACATTTACAAGTTTTCAAGAAGGTTGGAAAACAGACAGAGGTATGATTTATGTTGTTTTTGGTGCTCCAAACACTGTTTCTAAACGGAGCAATGGTGAAGTTTGGACATATGGAGATGGTGGAAATGCAAATTCTACTACTTTTTCTTTTAGTAAAATTATTAATCCATTTACTGATAATGATTATTATTTGGAACGTGGTGAAATTCTTAAATTACCATGGTATCAAGCAGTTGATAGTTGGAGACAAGGTCGTATTTATTTAGATAATTGATGAAAATTAAAAAGTTACATATAGTTTTTATTATAATAGTTTGGTTTTTAAATCCAAGCTTTTCGCAATCTATTCAAAATATTTCTTTAAATAATTCTAATTCTTTGGATTTAGAAAAGGATTGGGAATTTTATGCTTACGACAGTCTTAGTTTACTTGACTCTTCTTTTACAGGAAAAACCAGGATAGTTAATTCGCTTTTCAATTTTGATTCCTTACTTAATGAATCACCTTCGGAAATTATTTGGTTTAAAAAAAGAATTAAAACCGATTCTAGCTTTGCATCTAGATCTATTACGTTTAATGTCAAATTAGTTGGAACAGCGGAAATTTTTATAAATAAAATAAAAGTTAAATCATTTGGCAATATGAATGTTTTCGAAAAAGAGAATGTTTTTGTTTCAGATCATCTTAACTTTTCATACGCCTTTGAACCTAACACTAATTATGATATTTCTGTTCGCTACGGTAATTACAATATAAATGAAACAATAAACAATAACGGTGGTAGTAAAATTGGATTCAAATTAGTGATTGAACAGACCGCTTCTTATTATGAAAATTTTATTGGATCGATAATTCCTAATTACGTGTTAGGAACTATTTTAGGAATGTTTTTTTTGACACTAGCATTCGTGCATTTTATTTTATTCTTATTTTATAAAAAAGAAAAAGCAAATTTATTGTATTCTTTATTTTGTTTTACGTTTACGCTTCTTATAATGGTATTAGTTGTAGGGCAAGCATTCGATACTTTGGAATATGTGCCTTTTTTATATAAATTGAGTCAAGCATTTTCTTCCCTTTTCCTGCTTCTATTGCCTTTTATGCTAAGTTCTTTTTTTAAATTTAAAAGAGGAAAATGGCAAATTATTTTTGTTATTTTATCCTCATTGCTAATTTTAAATCTATTCATAGATGTGCCTTATGAAGATATTATTTTAATTACACTAGCTATTTCTTCTAGCATTTTTACATTAAAATTATTGTATCTAGGAATAAAGAGAAAAATTCATGGGGCAAAATATATTGCAATAGGAATTATAGTGTTTTTTATTTTTGTAATTTCTTTAACACTTGCCGCAATGAATATGCATGTGCAAATTAATACTGGCAATACTTTTTTCGGTTTGATTTTTTTTATTCTTATTTTATTAAGTATTGTGAGTATTCCAATTAGTATTACTGTTTTTTTAGCGGCTCAAATTTCACATACCAATCATACACTTTCTAATAAATTGATTGAAGTTGAAGAGCTATCTGTAAAATCAATTGAGCAAGAAAGAGAAAAACAAAGGTATTTAGAAAATCAAAAACAAGTATTAGAAGAGCAGGTTGTTGAACGAACACACGAAATTACAGAACAGAAACAAATTATTGAGGATAAAAATAAAGACATCATTGATAGTATTAATTATGCAAAGCGAATTCAAACGTCCATCTTACCAACAGTTGATTATTTTAACACCGTGTTTACAAATGCTTTTATATTTTTTCAACCTCGAGATATTGTAAGCGGTGATTTTTATTATGTAACTGAAATTAATAATTCTAAATTGTTGTTTTGTGCCGATTGTACTGGCCATGGAGTTCCTGGAGCCTTAATGAGTATGGTTGGAAGTAATTTAATTCATAAGATTATTCATGAACATAAAATTTTTGAACCCAAACTCATATTAGAAACATTGCATCGCGAATTAAGAAGTTCTTTAAAGCAGGATGTGTTAGGTTCTGATAACAGAGATGGAATGGATGCTTGCCTTGTTATTATTAAAGACAACGAATTGATTTATTCAGGCGCCAATAGACCATTATTTTATTTTGATAAAGAAAATAATTTGCACGAAATTAAAGCCACAAAAACGCCTATTGGCGGCTCGCATATTGATTCTGTTAGTATTGCTCAACATACAATAAATAGAGACTCTATAAAAGAATTTTATGTTTTTTCGGATGGTTTTGCCGATCAGTTTGGTGGCCCAAGTGGTAAAAAATTGATGGTGTCACGTTTTAAACAATGGCTTACTGATATTCAACAATTAAATTCAATTGAAAAAAAGGATTTTATCGAAACTGAATTTATTAAATGGAAAAGCAATTTGGAACAAGTTGATGACGTAATGGTTATTGGTGTTGCGTTATAATTTTTGCAATATGTAAATTGTTTTCAATTTAAAATCTGTGTCTTCTATTAAATTGTCTTTTCTTACATCCAATTTTAATACATGATTATAATAAATTTTCG
>JAYVIS010000210.1:0-5926 GCA_043769975.1 Bacteroidota bacterium | reverse complement strand
GCAGCATTAAGCATTCCTTTTGGATATTTTATTTATTCCATTATGAAAAATAAATTTAAAAATTTTTATTTTTCAATAATTATCCTGTTTATTTTATTGAATATTTTTCAATCTTGGCAAATGAGCGTTGGTATTATGGATACAACCAATATGTCTCGGGCTTATTACTTCTCTACCTTTTTACAAATATCTAATCCTACTCCAGAGCAATCTAAATTACTATTGAAAGGAAAATTTAATGATGGAATTGAAATTTTCACTAAGGAAGATTCTCTAACTCATTTTCTCAATTTTGCGAAAACTATGGATTTTGAAACAAAAACAGAATCTATCCCTAAACATTTTTTATGTGATACAATCCATCACTCAGGTAAATATAGTTTAATAACCAATGAAATAAACCCATTTGGTAATGCAATTGAAGTGATGCATAAAGACATAACAACAAAGTCATACACATGGATAAAAGCATCAGTTTGGATATATTCAAATTATTCTGCAGATAGTTTAAGTGCTGGTTTAATAGTTGAATTAAAACATAACACCTATCCTTTCAAATATAAAGAGCGGAAAATTGATTTTACAAATTTTAAACCAAATCAATGGAATAAAATTGAATTGTATTATTTAACTCCAGATGATTTAAGAAGTACAAAAGATATTGTACGAACCTTGTTTTGGAACAGAAGCAAACATACCATTTATGTTGACGATTTAAAGATGCAATCGTACGAACCAATTATAGATAAATCTGTTTTTTAATTTTTACTGTGCGTTCCAACCACCATCAATTGGTAAAGCAGTTCCAGTTAAAGTTGTAGCTCCTTCTGATGCCATAAAAACAGCCATTTGTCCTAATACTTCAACTGGTACAAATTCTTTAACTGCTTGTTTTAAAAGCATGACTTTATTTACAACATCAGCTTCGCTCATGTTATGCACTTTTGCTTGGTCGGCTATTTGCTTATCAACCAAAGGCGTTTTTACATAACCCGGACAAATAGCATTAGCAGTAATATTAAATGGAGCACCTTCTAAAGCAATTGTTTTTGTAAAGCCTACAATACCATGTTTACTGGCAACATAAGCACTTTTAAATTCAGAAGCTACCAAACCATGTGCAGATGCGATATTAATAATACGTCCAAATTTACGTTCTTTCATTCCTTTCCATACTGCCTTAGTTAAATAAAAAGCAGAAGTTAAATTAATGCCAATAATTGCAGCCCATTTATCGTCAGGAAAATCTTCAATCGGAGATACGTGCTGAATACCAGCATTATTTACTAATACATCAATTTTTCCAAATTTTAAAACAGCATCATCTACCATTTTTCTTAACTCTTCTGGCTTTAACATATTAGCATTGCTATACATCGTTTCAATTCCAAAATCTTTAGCCACACCATCGGCAATTTCTTGTCCGTTTGATTCTAAACCATTAAATACAATGTTGTATTGTTTTGTTTTAGCAAACTCGTGAGCTATTCCTAAACCTATTCCGCTAGTACTTCCTGTAATTAAGATTGTTTTCATATTTTAATTTTTAAAAATTTGGTTTCAACATATATCTACTATAAAAGTCTACAATATGTTTAACAGCCTCATCAGCCGTATCAACTATTTTAAATAAATCTAAATCAACTTCATTAATATTATGTTCCTGATATAACATAGTTTCTTTTATCCATGTAATCAATCCTTTCCAATATTCTGTTCCTACTAATATTACCGGAAATTCAGCAATTTTATTTGTTTGCACTAAGGTTAATGATTCAAATAATTCATCAATGGTACCAAAGCCACCAGGCATACCAATAAAACCTTGTGAGTATTTTAAAAAAACAGTTTTACGTACAAAGAAATAATTAAAGTCTATGCTTTTATCTCTATCAATATAATCGTTTGGCTTTTGTTCGAAAGGCAAATTAATATTTAAACCTACCGAATTACCTTTTCCGCGTTTTGCACCTTTGTTGGCGGCTTCCATAATACCAGGACCACCACCTGTAATAACACCATAACCTTCTTGTGTTAATTTAAAAGCAATTTCTTCTGCTAAAATATAATACTTGTTTTCAGGTTTTGTTCTTGCAGAACCAAATATAGAAACACAAGGCCCAATTTGTTGCATACGTTCAAAACCATTAACAAACTCGCTCATGATTTTAAAAATTTTCCAACTATCGGAAGCCATTACTTCTCTCGATTCTTTTGTAGCAAATGCTCTTCTTATTTTATCTTCTTTGTCTTGAGTCATTTTTTTCTGATTATTAATTTTGAATACTAAACATTTAATATGATGAAGGTATAATTTTATATAATAAATTAAAAGGCCATTTTGTATTAAACACTAACAACTAAACATTAAAAACTATTTAAAGTTCTTTTTTTAAAAATGGGGCTGTAAATCCGATTTTACTTTTAACTAATTCTTCAGGAGTACCAGTAAATAAAATATCTCCGCCACCTTTTCCACCTTCTAATCCAACATCTATTATATGATCTGCTACTTTAATTATATCCATATTATGCTCTATAACTAAAACCGTATTTCCGCTATCAACTAATTTATTTAACACGCCCAATAAAATTCGGATGTCTTCAAAATGCAAACCTGTTGTTGGCTCATCCAGAATATAAAGCGTATTACCTGTATCGCGTTTACTTAATTCGGTTGAAAGTTTTACACGTTGTGCTTCTCCTCCACTTAACGTAGTGGCTTGTTGACCCAAAGTAATATATCCCAAGCCAACAGATTGCAAACTTTTTACTTGACGAAAAATAGTTGGAAGGTTTTCGAAAAATTCACATGCCTGATCTATGGTCATGTTTAATACATCACTAATTGATTTTCCTTTGTAACGAATTTCTATTGTTTCTCTATTATAACGTTTTCCATTACACACATCACAATTAACATATACATCTGGCAAGAAATTCATTTCAATTGTCTTTACACCTGCCCCACCACAAGTTTCGCAACGACCACCTTTAACATTAAACGAAAATCGTCCAGCTTTATAACCTCTGATTTTAGATTCCGTTAACTCCGCAAATAAATTTCGGATATCCGTAAATACACTCGTATATGTTGCTGGATTACTACGTGGAGTTCTTCCTATTGGAGATTGATCAATATCAATTACTTTATCAATGTGTTCAATACCTGTAATTGATTTGTAAGGTAAAGGACGTTTTTCTGATTTATAAAAATAATTACTTAAAATAGGATAAAGTGTTTCATTAATTAAACTCGATTTACCACTTCCACTAACTCCTGTAATACAAATTAATTTCCCTAAAGGAATATCAACAGAAACATTTTTTAAGTTATGACCTGTGCAACCTTTTAAAACTATTTTTTTTCCATTACCTTTTCTCCTCACTTTCGGAATTTCAATCGATTTTTTTCCGGTGATATAATCAGCAGTCATGGTGCTAAATTTCAACATCTCTTTTGGAGTTGCAGCAGCCACAACCCTTCCACCATGTACACCTGCACCAGGACCAATATCAATCACATAATCACTCTCGATAATCATATCCTTATCGTGCTCCACAACCAACACACTATTTCCTACATCACGTAAATTTTTAAGTGCTTCAATTAAACGCATATTATCACGCTGATGCAAACCAATACTTGGTTCATCTAAAATATAAAGTACACCAACTAATTGCGAACCAATTTGTGTAGCTAATCTAATACGCTGAGCTTCGCCTCCGCTCAATGTTTTAGAAGAACGATTAAGCGTCACATAATCTAAACCAACTTCTAATAAAAAACCAATACGTGTTCTAATTTCCTTTAAAACTTCTTTCGCAATCACATTTTGTGACTTTGACAATCTTTTTTCAATTCCTTTAAACCAATCGTTTAAAATATTGATATCCATTTCTGATAATTCAGCAATATTTTTCCCGTCTATTTTAAAATATAAAGCCTCTTTTTTTAAACGAGTTCCTTCGCAAACTGAACAATTTATTTTATTTGTAAAACCTTCAACCCAACGTAACATAGCTGGAGAAGGATCTTCGTCAGCTTGTTTAGCAATATGAGTGGCAATACCATCAAAAGAAGTACTATAACCATTTTCACTTGTATCAGACTTTACAGTAAATAGTTCTTCGCTGCCATGTAATAAAATATTAATGGCTTCTTCATCAATATCTTCGAAAGGCGTATCTAACGTAAAATTATATTTTAATCCAATCGCTTCAATTTGTTTAAATACCCAAATCCCTTTTGAAGGCCCAAGTGGAGCAATTGCACCTTTGCGTATAGAAACGCTTTGGTTAGGCACAATTTTATTAATATCAACTTCTGAAACAACACCTAATCCATTGCAATGAGGACAAGCTCCATAAGGCGAGTTAAATGAAAATAAATTTGGTGCAGGTTCATCGTAAGAAATCCCACTAGTTGGGCACATTAATGAGCGACTAAAGAAAATAGCCCCTCCAACCTCCCCATTGGGGAGGTTTTTAGCCAGCTTATCTTTTGTTTTTTTTTGAGTTTTGCCTCCCTCCCCTTCGGGGAGGGTTGGGGTGGGGCTCGTAACCATAATAGTTCCTTTACCATGTTTCATAGCCGTTTGAAGAGACTGATACAACCTTGTTTTAATATCAGCGTTTACTTCTAATCGATCTACTACAATTTCTATATCATGAATTTTGTAGCGATCTACTTGCATTTTAGGTGTTATATCAACGATTGCTCCATCAATACGAACTTTATTAAAACCTTTTTTTCGAATATCTTCAAACAATTCACGGTAATGCCCTTTACGTCCTTTTACAATTGGAGCTAACAAATTTATTTTTCGAGAATCGTATTTTTCTAAAATTAATGCAATGATTTGATCATCACTGTAACGAACCATTTTTTCGCCTGTAACATATGAAAATGCTTCACCAGAGCGTGCAAATAACAATCGCAGGAAATCATAAATTTCAGTAATTGTACCAACTGTAGAACGAGGATTTTTGTTTACTGTTTTTTGCTCAATAGAAATTACAGGACTTAAACCAGAAATTTTATCTACATCTGGGCGCTCCATATTTCCTAAAAACTGACGAGCATAACTCGAAAAGCTTTCTATGTAACGTCTTTGTCCTTCAGCATAAATGGTATCAAAAGCCAAAGATGATTTTCCACTACCACTTAAACCAGTAAGCACAACCAATTTGTTACGAGGAATAGTTAAAGAAATATCCTTTAAATTGTGTGCCCTTGCTCCTATTATTTCTATAAATTCTTCTTCCATTAATTGCTACCCATTAAAAATGTTTTAATCAATTCATCAAGGTTACCATTTAAAACACCTTCTGCATCAGTAATCTTCAACTCAGAACGATGGTCATTTACCATTTTATAAGGATGCAATACATAACTTCGTATTTGCGAACCCCACTCAATTTTCATTTTCCCATCTTCTACTGCATCTCTTGCTTCATTTTGTTTACGCATTTCAATTTCATATAATTGAGAACGTAACATTTGCATAGCAATAGTTCTGTTTCCTAACTGAGATCGATCTACTTGACAAACAACTACAATGCCAGATGGTTTATGAGTAATTTGAACTTTTGATTCAACCTTATTCACATTTTGTCCACCAGCACCACCACTTCGTGAAGTATGAATTTCAATATCATTGGGGTGAATATTTATTTCAATTGTATCATCAACAACTGGATATACATAAACGGAAGCAAATGAAGTATGGCGTTTTGCATTACTGTCAAAGGGAGAAATTCGTACGAGACGATGAACTCCATTTTCACCTTTTAAATTACCATAAGCATAATCACCTTCAATTTCTAATGAAACAGATTTAATTCCTGCCACATCACCATTATTTAAATCAAGTTCTTTAATTTTAAATCCATGTTTTTCTGCCCACATAATATACATACGCAT
>JAYVIS010000209.1:0-6010 GCA_043769975.1 Bacteroidota bacterium | reverse complement strand
CCATTTGTGCCACATCAGTGTCTAAATCCCGACGACCTAAAATTCCACCAAAAATTTTTGGGTGTAATGTTTTTACTCTGCCTCCTAATATTTCAGGATAAGAAGTTAAGCCTTCTACTGATTTTACTGGAATACCCAGTTTTTCGATAAAAGATAAAGTTCCTCCGGTACTGTACATTGTAACCCCTAAAGAGTTTAATTTTCGAATAATAGGTTCTAAATTATCTTTGTAATAAACAGAAACTAGTGCACTGTTGATTTTCTTTAAATTGCTCATAAATTGTAGTAAAGTACAAAGATAATCGTAGATTTTGCTTATTAAGGCTTTGTTGAAAAGTGCTGAAAAGTGTATAAAATGGGTTAATAACAAGTTTTTAACAATTCGATTTGGTAAAAATAAACTAAGGAATTGTTTTTTTTCCTATTTTTAAAAATGATTGAATCTCTGAAATTAATTGATCGAAATATTTTAATAGCCATAAACTCTTTTCATAGTTCTTTTTTGGATGTAATAATGTTTTATCTTTCAGAAATTTGGATTTTTACCCCTCTATTTATTTATTTATTCTATTTGATTTATAAAAAAATTGGATTAAAAAAATCAAGTATTTTGCTTGTTTTCTTGATCTTACTTATTTCTATATGTGATCAATCTGCAAGTCTTACTAAAAATTCGATCAAACGTTATCGCCCTACGCACAATATTGAAATAAAAGATAGTTTACAAATTGTGAAAAATTATAGAGGAGGCACCTACAGCTTCTTTTCAGGGCACGCAACAAATACTTTTGGTGTTGCTATGTTTTTGTTTTTATTGTTTAGCAAACAAACTAAATCAGTTAGATTCGTATTTTTTATTTGGGCTGGTTTAGTAGCTTATTCAAGAATGTATTTAGGAGTTCATTACCCATCTGATATTTTTGTTGGCATGTCTGTTGGGATGATTTTAGGCTATTTAGTGTTTCAATTACAACAATTATTTTTTATAAAAATGTATAATGAAAGTATTTCTATTTAGTTTATTTATTTCTACCTATTGTTTTGCTCAATTGCCCGAAACAGATATTTGGTTGGTGAATCTTGTAAAAAAAGAAGGTAAGTATAATTATGAAAAGCCTATAAATATTACTAATCGAAGCGGTTATGATAACCAACCAAGTTTTACTATCGACAATAAAGGTGTTTATTTTGTAAGTGTTAAAGAAGATAAACAATCCGATGTTTATTTATATACTATAAATAAGAAAGTAATTAGTCAGCTAACTAAAACGTTTGAAAGTGAGTATTCGCCGACACTTAATATAGATAAGAAAAAAATCACCTGTGTTGTCGTTTTAAAAGATTCATCTCAACAATTATTTAATTATGATGTTGAAAATATATTGCCCTCAAGTGAAATTGCTATAGGATTGCCTAATGCCGATTCTGTAGGTTATTTTACATGGTTAAACAAGGATACTATTTTATATTATAAATTGACCGAACCTCATTCCTTAAGGGCTTGGGATATTGCATCAAATAAAGATGTTTGGATTTGTGATCATCCAACTCGAGCATTTAAAAAAATAGGAAATACATCTCAATTTATTTATGGAATAAAAAAAGATACATCCTCCGTTGAATTTAGAATTTATAATCCAATTCTTCGTGAAAGTAAAGTGTATGCAACTTATCCATCTAGTAGTGAAGATTTTGTTTGGCATGACGAACTTGGTTTAATTAAATCCGAAAATTCTGATTTGATGAATTATAACCCAAAAACAAAAACTTGGGATATTTTATTTTCATTTTCGAATCTAGGCATCAAAAAAATCACTCGTTTTGTTTTTGATAGTAAGACAAAACAACTAGCAGTTGTTAGTAATTTGTAATTCATATTAATTAACTTTTGAATATTGATTTTAGCGAGCATATATTTTATTTTATTTTGCTTTTTAATAAGTAAATCATCTTTTTTTAAAGATGATAAATTGTCATTCAAAATTATTTTAGTTCTTTTAGGTTTTAAAACAATTGGTTGTTTTGTTTATTATTGGATTTATTTTCATTATTACCCAGGCTCATTTAAAAATGACAGTACTTCAACCATGCAAGACGCATTGGTTATTTATAATGCCTTGCCAAATCATATTTTGGATTATTTTAAAATGGTATTTGGATTTCATTCCGAATCCGAAATAGACCCTTTATATCAAACCTATTTTCAGCATATTGATAAATGGGGAAATAGTGATTCCACTTCTGATTTTTTTTTAAATGATAATCGCACCTCAATCCGATTAAATGCATTCATTATGTTGTTTTCCTTTGGGAAATACGCAGTCCATTCTTTTGTAATGATTGCTTTATCCTTTGTTGGTCAATTTGCATTTTATAAAACTTTTAAATCCTATTTTATTAAAAAGGAAATTGTGTTGGCATGTGTTATTTTTTTAACCCCTTCTATTTTGTTTTGGACTTCAGGTGTTTTAAAGGAACCAATAGCCGTGTTTTTGTTGGGTGTATTTGTTTATTGTTTTTTTCAACTTTTTATTTATAAAAATGTAAAGACTAAGTATGTTTTAATTCTATTTTTTGTTTTACTGTTTTTCATTATTCTCAAACCTTATATTCTTGTATTAGTAATTGTACCCTTAATATTATTTGTTTTATTTCAGCGTAATACTTTAAAGTATAAATTGCTTTTATATTTAGTTAGTATCTGCATAGTTTATGGTTCTGCGGTATTAACCTTAAAATATGTTTTTAATAAAGATGTTATTCAAACCATTGTAACTCGACAAAATGATTTTGTAAATTTAAGTAAGGGAGGGATTTTTTTATTGAATAAAACCAAATACATAAGGTTAGATCCTAAGGATTTCAATTCTGTTGAAATTATAGATACACTTCATATGTTTTGTAAAATAAAACTGCATACAAAGTTGATGTATTGGGATGTCAATCATATTAATAATTTACGTGATACACTTTTTGATTTTGACAATAAGGATACTTCTATTTATCAATTTCATACCTTAAGTCAAGCGTCTGGTTCTGGTATAAATATGCCAAAGCTTGAAAATAATTTTATTTCATTCGCTAAGTTAATTCCGCAATCATTATACAATGTGTTTTGTAAACCTTTTTTTTATGACAGTCATTCCTTTACTGAGCTAATAGCCTCTTTCGAAAATTTATTTATTTTATTGTTTTTTGTATTTTGTTTAACTCATGCAAAATTATCTAGAGAAAATATTAATTTATTAATATTTATTTCATGCGTTGTTTTTTTATCATTTTTATTAATTGGATTAACAACAACGGTAACAGGAGCTATTGTTAGATACAAAGTTCCATTTTTACCATTTTTATTAATTATTCCATTGCTTTGTTTAGATATTAATAAAGTAAAAAACTATCCAATCATAAAACGATTTGTAGATACTAAATGATAATTTGTATATTTATCTACATTTCACAAGGTTAAATTTTATATGAATTTTAATAATTTATTTCGAAAAAAAAATATAGCATCTATTTTAGCAAAAGCTGAAAGTGATAGTAAGCTACATGGCGGCTTATCAAAACATTTGGGAGTTAAAGATTTAACGGCATTAGGAATTGCTGCAATCATTGGTGCTGGTATATTTACTACAATAGGTCAGGCAAGTGCTGATGGTGGCCCAGCTGTTATCTTTTTATTTATTTTTACAGCTATTGCTTGTGGTTTTGCTGCATTTGCATATGCTGAGTTTGCAAGTATATTACCTGTTTCTGGAAGTGCTTATACTTATAGTTATGTTGTTTTCGGTGAATTATTTGCATGGATTATTGGTTGGGCCCTTATCATGGAATATGCAATTGGAAATATAACTGTTGCTATTGGTTGGAGTGGTTATTTTACTGGTCTTTTAGGAAGCATGGGCTTACATTTACCTGAATGGATGACGATTGATTATTTATCGGCATCAAATGGATATGCAGATGTTGTTGCTGAATTATCGAATGGTAAGTTGTTGTCTGATTTAAGTTTTAATTCGCAAGAGGCATATTTAGCATGGACAAGCGCTCCTACTATTTTCGGCTTTCATTTAATAGCTGATTTGCCAGCCTTATTAATTATATTTTTAGTAACATGGTTAGTTTACAGAGGTATAAAAGAGTCGAAAAATGCTAGTAATGCGATGGTAATAATTAAACTAGCTGTTGTGTTATTGGTTATTGCTGTTGGTGCATTTTATGTTGACACTGATAATTGGCATCCTTTTGCTCCAAATGGAGTAGGGGGAATATTGAAAGGTGTATCCGCTGTGTTTTTTGCATATATAGGTTTTGATGCAATAAGTACAACTGCCGAAGAATGCAAAAATCCTCAAAGAGATTTACCAAGAGGTATGATGTGGGCAATTATTATATGTACAATTTTATATGTCATTATTGCTTTAGTTTTAACAGGAATGGTTAATTATACTGACTTAGCTGTAAATGATCCTTTGGCGTTTGTTTTTGAAAAGCTAAATTTAAAATGGATGTCGGGTATTATTGCAGTGAGTGCAGTTGTTGCAATGGCTAGCGTTTTATTAGTATTCCAATTAGGTCAACCTCGTATTTGGATGAGTATGAGTAGAGATGGATTATTACCAAAACGTTTTTCTAAAATTCATCCGAAATTTAACACGCCATCATTTGCAACAATTGTAACTGGTTTAATTGTTGGTGGAGGCGCATTATTTATGAATATGTCTACTGTGACTGATTTATGCAGTATAGGGACCTTATTTGCTTTTGTTTTAGTTTGCGCTGGTGTTTTGAAATTGGACACGTTGCCAAATAAACCAGAAAGAAAATTTAAGACGCCTTATATTAATTCTCAATTCATTGCGCCATTAATTTTAATTGGTTGTGTAGTTGCTGCTTATATTTTTAATTATGAAAATTTAGTTGCGTTTGTATGCTCTTGTGCAAAAGGTGAAAAATGCTTTGATTCTCATACTTTATTTCATAATATTCCGATGTGGATATTTGTAGTTATATCGATATATATGAGCTTTCAATGCTTTACAAAAAAGCATTCATTAATTCCAGTTTTAGGCTTAATTAGTTGCTTGTATATGATGGCTCAAATTGATTTAAAGAATTGGATAGGATTTATTATTTGGCTGGTAATCGGCTTAGTTATCTATTTTAGTTATAGTTACAAAAAAAGTAAATTAAATGAAGAAGCCGTTTAGAAAATAAATTATTTATTTTAAAAATTGTTTATCCGTAAGTGATAATAAAAAAGCTTCGAGATCCAGTTTTTCTCTATCAGTTAAATTAAGTGGTTTACTCAATAAAGAATCTCTATTGATGGAGTTTGAAACAAATTTATCAGGTTCGTTATAATAATTAATAACCTCTTTTAATGTTTTGTGCATCCCGTTATGCATATAAGGGCCAGTAACACTGATGTTTCGTAAGCCAGGTGTTTTAAACTTTCCTAAATCACTAAGTTTTCTCGTAACAATAAATCTTCCACTGTCGTTTAAATCTTTGCCATTAAATAAACCTATATTTCTAAATTGGTCGCCAGTAAAGTCTGGGCCAAAATGACAATCAAAACATTTACCTTTTACATTAAATATGATATGACCACGTTTAGCAGCTTCAGAAAATTTAGTTGTATCTTTTTCACTAATATAATTATCGAAAGCAGAATTACTTGTTTCTAAAGTTCTTTCAAATGCAGAAATTGCTTCAACCACGTTTTCTTTAGTAGCAATTTTACCAAAAACAGAAATAAAAAATGCTCTATATTGCTTGTGATTGTTTAATTTTCTTACCACTTCTGATAATGGTAAATTCATTTCTACTGGATTTTCTATTGGGCCAGCCACCTGATCTTCCAATGTTTCAGCCCTACCATCCCAAAAATAATGTGAGCGACTAGTTAAGTTCATTGAACTTGGTGTATTTCTTTCACCTTTTAAACTATCTACTCCAAAACTTACAGGAGTGTTATCCGCAAATGCAAATTGTGGTTTATGGC
>JAYVIS010000208.1:0-2399 GCA_043769975.1 Bacteroidota bacterium | reverse complement strand
TCCATAAACTTTTTCTAATGCATAAGAAATTTCTCCTAAACTACAACGTAATCGTGCGGCGTTAATTGCTAATTCTAATAAATTTCCTTTGCCTGTTTTTGCTGATTCTGTTAATGCATTTAAGGCTTCTTCTGCTTGAGTATTATTTCTTTCAGCTTTTAATTTTGCTAAGCGTTCAAGTTGTTGAATTCTAACTTTATTATTATCAACATCTAATATTTCGATGGTTGTTTTTTCATCTGTTTGATATAAGTTAACGCCAACTATAATATCTTTCCCACCATCAATGCGTGCTTGTTTGCGTGCCGCCGCTTCTTCAATACGCATTTTAGGAATGCCTGTTTCAATGGCTTTTGCCATTCCACCAAGCGATTCAACTTCTTCAATTAATTCCCATGCTTTGTTTACTAATTCGTTGGTTAAAGTTTCAACGTAATAAGAACCAGCCCAAGGGTCAACTACTTTACAAATATTAGTTTCATTTTGTAAAAACAATTGTGTGTTACGTGCAATACGCGCACTGAAATCTGTTGGTAAAGCAATCGCTTCATCCAATGCATTTGTATGTAAACTTTGTGTATGTCCCATAACCGCAGCTAAAGCTTCTACGCAAGTACGTGTTACGTTATTAAAAGGATCTTGTTCTGTTAAGCTCCACCCGCTGGTTTGGCAATGGGTTCGTAATGCCATTGATTTTTCAGATTTCGGGTTAAATTGTTTTACAATTTTTGCCCACAACATTCTTCCTGCACGCATTTTTGCAATTTCCATAAAATGGTTCATTCCAATGGCCCAAAAAAATGATAGGCGAGGAGCAAATGCGTCAATATCTAAACCAGCTTTAATTCCTGTTCTAATATATTCTAAGCCATCTGCTAAAGTGTATGCTAATTCAATATCCGCAGTTGCACCAGCTTCTTGCATGTGATAACCGCTAATAGAAATTGAATTAAATTTTGGCATTTTTTGAGAGGTGAATTCAAAAATATCTGCAATAATTCTCATTGAACTTTCTGGTGGATAGATATAAGTATTGCGCACCATAAATTCTTTTAAAATATCGTTTTGGATAGTGCCAGTTAGTTTTTCCATACTTACACCTTGCTCTTCAGCAGCAACAATATAAAAAGCAAGTATTGGTAAAACGGCTCCATTCATAGTCATGCTCACACTCATTTCATCTAACGGAATACTGTCAAATAAAATTTTCATATCTAAAATAGAATCAATGGCAACGCCTGCTTTTCCAACATCTCCAACTACTCGTTCGTGGTCGCTATCGTAACCGCGGTGTGTGGCTAAATCAAATGCAACTGATAAACCTTTTTGTCCTGCCGCTAAGTTTTTTTTGTAAAAAGCATTACTATCTTCAGCAGTACTAAAGCCTGCGTATTGTCTGATTGTCCATGGATTTTGAACATACATACTCGAATACGGACCTCTTAAAAATGGAGCTTTACCGGCACCAAAATTTAAATGTTCAAATCCCTTTGTATCTTCTAAATTGTAATGTGATTTAACAACAATTTGTTCGGCAGTTGTAAATTCGGTATTTGAAATTATATTATTCCTGTTGATTGTCTCTTGAAAGGATATGTCAGAAAAATCTTTTCTCATAATGTGTAAGATATTGTTTTCAATAGCTGTAAATATAGTTTTTTAAACTGATTTTTTTTTATAGTTTTAACATTGTGATAAAAAAAATAATCTGTATTCTATTTATTTTTTTGAGCTATACATTTATAGCTCAAATTAAGCGTTGGGATACTACTTATTACACAAAGTACAGAGATCGAATTATTATTTCATACTTTCAAGCATATAAGAGTTACGGTATTGATATCAATCAAAAATTGGTAAAAGATACAATTGGTCAATCAAAGATTGGTTATAATGCAGAAGCGAATTTGATTTCAGGTTTTGAGTTTAATTATGATAAAATAAATTTCCAAATTGGTTTTAAAAGTCCAACTACAGAAATAAATGCAACACAAAAAGGCAAAACAACTTATCGTAATTTGTCTTTAAATATTGGAGGTAACAGATGGGTTTTAGAAAATAGTTACCGGAGGTATAATGGTTTTTACAATAAAAACACTGTAGCTTATGATACCTCATTTTTAAGAACTGGCATATATTCTCAGCTTCCTTCTTTAAATTCAGAATCTTATAAAACAAAATTTTTATTTTTCACAAACTCAAATAAATTTTCTTTTAAATCAGGTTATTCTTGTAATTACAGACAATTAAAATCTGCTTTTAGTTTTGTACTTGTTGCAAGTTTAAATTATAACCGAATCAATTCGGATAGTTCTTTTATTCCTGCTCCTGTCAGAAAATATTATGATAATTATCAATCTATTAATGGTCTAAATACATTTGCCGTTTCAGTTTATGGC
>JAYVIS010000207.1:0-4026 GCA_043769975.1 Bacteroidota bacterium | reverse complement strand
CACATGTTTTTCGAAATTTGATATTGTGTTTGCTGACGCAAATTCATCCATTTTTGAAAAAACTTTTGATTTATTTTCATCCGAATCATTTTCTGTAATTTGTAATAAATGCACTTTTGTATTAAAGGCTTTGATCAATTTATGAAGCAATGCTAAATTTTCGTTCTTTGGATTTGAAAAATCATGAACTAATAAAATATTTTCAATAATTAAATCAGAACGATCACACATTAAAGATAATAATGGTACTGCAGATTGACGAGCAATCATTTGCGTTTCAGAACCAGATAATTTTTCTTTTAAGCCCCAAGAACCCTTAGTTCCCATCACGATTAAATCAAAATGATTTGATTGAGCATAAGAAACTATTTTCTCTGTTAACTTTCCTAATTCTAAGTGAGTATTGATTTCGTTGCCATATAGAACTTTTAAATTATTTAATTTACGGTCAGCAATCGTTTTTTGAGAAACAACGTAATCAACACTAATATCTCCACAGGTTTCAATATTTCCATTGCCATCCATTGTAACTGTATCAGGAACTCCTAATACATGAATAAAGTGAATTTCAACTGGAATTTTTTCCTCCAATTTTTTTACCATTAAATAGGCATATTCTGCTTGAACAGAAAAGTCGGTTGGTATTAATACTTTTAAATTTTCCATATTTTATTTATATTGATTTACATTTTGCCAACTTCCTCCGTTGGTCACATTTTTCAATCCTTTCGATTTTAACGTACGCATTGCCATTCCACTTCTGTTCCCACTACGGCAACAAGTTATGATATAGCTATGAGACTTTAGTTTATCAACACTTGTGGCAATTTGTTCTAATGGAATATTAATGGATCCTTTTACATGACCTGTAGTAAATTCGCCTTTACTTCTTACATCAATAATTGTTGCTCCATCTTTGATGAGTTGCGACAAATCAACTTCTGTTGATTTGAATAGTTTTTTTAATAAAGATAACATAACTGTTTTTTTAACAAATGTATACCCAAAGTTAAAATTTTACGGTTACAAATGTTACATAACGCAAAAGACGGCATATTAGCCGTCTTTTGCAGTGTTTTTTATTATAAATTATAATAATAGAGCTCTTAAAGCAAAGTTGAAGGACACACATAATCCGTTATTTTGAATTTTTCAGTGTCTTTAATTGCATTAAAACCACCTGCTACATCAATTAAATTTCGGTAACCTCTTGCTTGTAAAATGGAAATAAAAACCATTGAACGGTAACCAGAAGCACAATGAACATAATAGGTTTCGTCTTTATTGATAAGCGCCATGCTATCATTTATTGAATCTAATGGAGCATTAATTGCATTAATAACATGTTCACTGTTATATTCACTTGCTTTTCGTACATCTAAAATATGGATTAATCCTTTTTCTTTTATGCGAACTAATTCATCAGCACTAATGGATTTTATTGTGTCAATTTCTTTCCCTGCAGAAGCCCAAGCTTCAAATCCTCCATTTAAATATCCTAAAGCATGATCATAACCAACACGTGCCAATCGGGCAATAACTTCTTCTTCACGTCCCTCATCAGCTACAACTAATATTTGTTGCTTAACACTAGGTACTAAAGTTCCTACCCAAGTTGCAAAACTTCCATCAATACTAATATTAATTGAGTTTGGAATAAAGCCTTTATTAAACGATTGAGATTTACGTGTATCAATTATTAAAGCGTCCGTTTCATTTGCTGCAACTTCAAATTCAATTACTGATAATGCTCTAGTTCCACGCTCCATTACATTATCAATGCTTTCATAACCTTTAATATTTAATAATACGTTTTGAGGAAAATAACCCGGAGGAGCAACTAATCCAGTTAAAATTTCTTTAATAAATTCTGCTTTGGTTAATTTAGGATTCAAAGCATAGTTTACTTGTTTTTGATGACCTAAAGTATCAGTCGTTTCTTTACTCATGTTTTTCCCACAAGCACTTCCTGCTCCATGATTCGGATATACAATTAAATCATCACTTAATGGCATAATTCTGTTTCGTAACGAATCAAAAAGATGTCCAGCTAATTTTTCTTCGGTTAATTCCGCAATTACATGTTGAGCTAAATCTGGACGACCTACATCTCCAATAAACAAAGTATCTCCACTTATAATACCATGTTCTTTACCATTTTCATCTATTAATAAGTAAGTTGTGCTTTCCATGGTGTGTCCAGGAGTATGAATTACTTTTACACTGTAATTACCAACTTTAAATATTTGATTGTCTTCAGCAGTTGTTGCTTTATAATCAGGTTTCGCAGTGGGGCCAAATACAATTTCTGCACCGGCACGTTTCATTAAGTCTAAATGTCCGCTTACAAAATCGGCATGAAAATGCGTTTCAAAAACATATTTTATTTTTGCATTATCTTTTTTTGCTCTGTCGATGTAGGGTTGTACTTCTCTTAATGGATCAAAGATTGCAGCCTCTCCATTGTTCTCTAAATAATATGCTGCATGTGATATGCAACCTGTATAAATTTGTTCTACTTTCATTGTTTTAGTTTTTTATAATTTGTAAATATTTATTTTGTATAGAGTCTTAAATAAAATTATGGACATCTTCCGTGACATTTTTTTTTCATGTTTTTAAATTAATTAGTCAATTTTTTTAGTTTCGATATTAGTAACAGACTCATCAGTTTTTTTTGTTGGTAATAGTTTGTAAATCAAATAACCAAAACCCGCTGCTAAATGAAGCAATACAATGATGAAAATAAAAGTTGCCATAACAATTGTTTTAATGTTTTACAATGCAAAGGTCGTTTAGATTAAACTAAAATGATATGATGAATGTCACTTTTATAGTGAAATTTATCTGTCTTTGTAGTTAAGTAACAAAGGTTACATTTAGAAGTTTATTGTCGATAGTATCTTTACTAAAAATTAGAAATCATGAAAACAGATATTATAGTAGGAACAAGAGCAAATTCCAATTTTTTTAGAAAATTAGGAACCTTATTAAATCTTGAAGAAGGTTTATATAAAATATACGATAATGTTTTTGGAATTAAATCTGGTACTTGGAAAAAGCTCCCAAAATTTGATTATATACTACTCTTTAAAACTTTGTATGTAAAATGCGAAGGATGTTCACCAGAAGATTTTGAAAATGATAAAGGTGCCATTTATCAGTTGAGTTTAGTTTATAATAAAAACAGAAAACTAATTGTTCACGAAAGTAAAATTAAAGATGATGTTTTTGTGCTTGCGGAAAAGCTAAAATCTTTTTACCATATAAAAATTAAAGATTCGGCAAGTGATAGGCGAAATCCAAAATGGATTAGTTAATGATATACCAAATAAATATATATTTTAGTCCAATATTCTAATTCTTTTTCATCAAAACTTCTAAAAAAAATAATTTCATAGTCCAAGCTATGCAATGATTTTTAGTATTCGTCCTGATAAAAAATAATTTTGAATCTTTAGCCTAAAACATAAATTCATTTGGTATTAAAAGGAAAAAATCTACCTGTAGTTTTTTTATATACTTTGTAATCTTTGTATTTTTCAATTAGCATCGCTTCTTCATAGTTTGATTTAAAGTAAAATAATATCAATAAAATAGTCGCAATACTTATTTGCCATAAACTAGTATTAAATAGTCCCATTCCTAAAGCTGCTAAAAAAATACCTGTGTATATTGGATGACGAACGTATTTATATAATCCTGTTCGAATAAGATTTCCTTTTTCAATTGGAGTAGGAAAGGGAGTAAGGTTTTTGTTTAATTGTAAAATGGCAATTAAAATAATCAAAAAGCCACTAATAGAAATAACTAAGCCTGGATATTTTAAAAAAGTAATTTCATTAGTTGAGGAATTCGTGAAATCTACAAAAAATATTGCCAATAGGAAAAACTGAATTCCAACAAATACAAAATCTTTTAGTTTTATTTTATTTACAATCAAAGGAAATATTTAGTTTAAAGTTATTTAATCAAGTTGATTTTTTTATTTATTATTTTATCTGCTTTCTTTACCTTTAAATGGTA
>JAYVIS010000206.1:0-2094 GCA_043769975.1 Bacteroidota bacterium | reverse complement strand
CCAGCATTTATTTGTAATACGCAACTTAAAATATCGTTTGGTTTATTGAGCATATTTTTAAACTCAATATCTTCAATAATTTTTAGAGTAATAGCATGTTGATCGTCTACATCTTTTTCTGATGCATCACCTGATTTGTAAAATTCAAACATGGTATCTAAATCATCCAAAGAGGTTGCGAAATTATCATAAGATGAAATCCACATTTTACGTGTCTTAACTTCTTTTAATAAGGCTTCAGCTTTTTTAGAGTCTGTCCAAAAATTTGGATCTAAGGTTTTATCTTCGAGTTCCTTTAACTCATGCAATTTTTTATCGTAGTCAAAGAAATCCCTTCAGAGCGACTTTTCGTTCGTGAAGGGCTTTGAGTTGTTCTGCTGTAATCATCTTTTTAAATATAAAACTATTTATAAAAATTTAAAATCTTTTTCTAAAATACCACAATCATCACAACCCATATACTGATCCCGATCATAATATTTTTTTGGCCTACAAGTTGATGCTTTAAATAAAACAATTGTATAAAATGGTGTAGGAGGTGCACCACCATAACCTGGTAATAATATAGCACAAACAATATTCTCTTTTTTTTCAAGTATCGCCTTTTCCCATTCCTCATTACTCACAATTTTATAATCCCTTTTATAATAATTACTACTATTTTCAATTATTACTCCCTTATCCAAATCTTCTTTTTTAATATAAATTACCGAAGTTTTAAATTGAATTGTATCGCTTCCACAACTCATTTGAATCTGATATCTATAATTCCAAATATCTTTTTGTTTTGATTTGGGGTATATATCAAAAAAATTAAAGGTAAATTCAAATTGTTTAATTGTGTAATAAATCCCAGCTTCACTTTCAGTAACAGGCAATCGACACCCAAATAATGAAACCTTATCTTCACTTAAATACAAATTTAAATGTGAAAATTTTCGACTAAATTTTCCAGTTGATATTAATGAGGGTGAATTTGATTCTTTATGAATATACATTGAAGGTTCAGGTTCAGATTTTAAAAGATTCCCATCATGAACTCTTCCACGTTCATTAAATCGAAAAATAGCATATTTATTTGTGTTTTGTTCAATAATAACTAACATTTCAGAATATGATTTAAACTGAATGTCCTTGTTATAAATCCAAGCATTTACAACCGCTTTTTTTATGTTTACAACATATTCATTGTAATATTTTAAATACTCCTCAACTTCATTAGTTTTTCCTTTTTCTTTTAGTTTTTCAACATATTCAGTATCAATTAATGGTAATTCCACAAGTAAAGGTCGTTGTTTTACCATCTGAATTTTTTCAACAAAAATAGTATTATCATCAGCAAAGCTAAATGAAACTGTAAATAAGAAAATGATAGAAAATAAAATGGAAATTTTCATAAAAATAGGGCTAAGATTAGGAACAAGTTTACAAAATTAAAATCAAAGCTTAAAAAAAAGTTTTCAGTTCACTTAATTCATTTATTGTTTTCACATGACTTCGAGAAGCATCTAAGTCTCTGAAATTATTAAAGTAAATAGCCTGCCAATTAGCGTTTAAAGCACCTTCAACATCTGATTCGAAACTATCACCAATCATTATGCATTGTTCGTGAGAGGCATTTACTAAATTTTGTGCAATTTCAAAAATGCGTTTATGTGGTTTATGAACACCTAATTCTTCTGATATTAATATTTCAAAGAAATAGGGTTTTAAATTGCAGCATTCAAATTTAATTTCTTGAGCTTCTTTAAAACCATTGGTTATAATATGTAAATCATAATTTGGTTTTAAATATTCTAAAATATCAATTGCACCATTTATCAAATTGGTTTTACGAGGTGAAATAAACACGTATTTATCAGCCCAATGTTTAGCTAAATCTAAATTTTTTAAATTAAAATGTTGAAATGTTTTATGAAATCTTTGATATCGCAATTCTTCTTTAGTAACCTCATGTAAGCCATATAAACGCCATAATTCAGCATTAATCAATTTATATTCCAAATGAAAGGTTTCAAAATCAACACCGCATTTTATATTCATTTCATCGTGATGAAACATTTCAAAAAGGGCTTCTTGTGAGTTTTTTTCAAA
>JAYVIS010000205.1:0-12636 GCA_043769975.1 Bacteroidota bacterium | reverse complement strand
ACATGGAAGCAATGGTTATTCTTAATCCCGCAACTTCATCACTCGAAAAAGCCACTAAACCTTCCTTCATTAAAATAAATGAACTACCCCAAATGCAAGAAAGCACAATTAGAATAACCCAAGATAACGTTTTTGTATTCATAACAAATAAAAGTTTACAAATGTAGTTTTTAAGCTGACTTAATACTCATTTCTATTTCAATTAAATGATAGGCAAACTGAAAAAGTTGCAATTTCTGATTTTAACCATCATGTGTTAATAAGGATTTCTATTAATGCTCAATATTTCCATTTAAAACATCAATTTTGATAATTAAACCGCTTCTTGATATTTAAAGCTTATTAAACATTATACTATGATTAAGAAAAAACTAATAATACTCTTTGTTTTTCAACTTCTTACTTTAATTTCTTTTTCTCAGGAAAAAGAACTGAAAGAAGAAGCATCATACTCGTATGACAATAAAGATTATAGAAAATCCTATGAACTTTATGATAAACTATACACACAATTTCCTAAAAACTTAGAATATAAATTTCGTCTAGGATACTCTTCTCTTTATTATCCTGAAAAGAAAGCCAGATCAATTGAAATTTTCGAAAACTTAAAAACTCAAGATAAATCTGCTGAAGCGAATTATTATTTAGCGAAAGCTTACCATATTAATTATCGCTTTGATGAAGCGATAGCTTCCTATGATCTTTATATATCTGGTATTGGGTATAAAATTAGATCTGAAGATAAACCCTTAATTGAAGATGCTAAACATGGAATAATAAATTGCGAAAATGGCAAGGAATTAATTACAAAAAAAGTAATTGCTGACATCAAAAATATTGGCGCACCATTAAACACAAACGAACAAGAATATGTTCCCGTAATATCGACAGACGAATCCATTTTAATATACACCTATGTTGGTAGTAACACAACAGGCGGTAAAGTAAATGATGATTTGAAACCCGACAATGAAGAAGGATATTTTCATGAAGATATTTATATAGCTAAAAAAGCAACAGATTCCACTTTTACAGCAGGTCAAAATATTAGTAATTCAATTAATACAAAAGGACACGATGCGGCAATTGCATTATCTCCTGATGGATCTACATTATTTACATTCAGTAGCACAAATACTGACAATGGCGATATCTATTCGAGTAAACTAAAAGGTGAAGACTGGTCGACTCCAGAAAGATTAAATAGTGATATTAATACAACAGCTTGGGAAGGAAGTTGTTCTATCACCTCTGATGGCAGATACTTATACTTTGCCTCTGAAAGACCAGGAGGTTTAGGAGGAAGAGATTTATATGTGTCAGAAAAAGTAAATGGAGATTGGGGTCCTGCAGTTAATTTGGGCCCGCAAATTAATACTCAGTATAACGAAGATGCTCCATTTATTCATCCTGATGGTATTACTTTGTTTTTTAGCTCTGAAGGACATAAGAGTATTGGCGGTTATGATATTATGTATTCTATCAAACAAGAAAATAGTTGGATTGAACCTTTAAGTATGGGGATACCACTAAACACAACAGAAGATGACAGATATTATGTAATAAATGCACAAGGTGATAGAGGTTATTTTTCTTCAAATCGTGGTGGTTCGGGCGGAAAAGGTGGTCAGGATATTTATATGGTAGAACCAGGCATATTAGGCGATAAACCCATTTTAGCATTATTAAAAGGAAGAGTATTTGCTGATGACAAACCAATAGAGGCGAAAATTGAGGTTACTAAAAAATCAAACAATGAGGCTATTGGGCCTTATTATGCAAATTCAAAAACAGGAAAATACTTAATGGCTTTATCACCAGGCAATGGCTACAAAATCAGAATCGTTATTAGTGTACCTGGTTTTGAACCTATAGAAGAAGAATTAGATGTAGAAAAATTAACAAAATTCGTGGAAATTAAAAAAGACTTTTATGTTTATTCTGAAACATTTGCAAATAAAAAAGAACAGAAATCAGTTAAATCAATATTAGATAGTTTACTCGGAAATATAACAAACATTGAAAGTTTTAATAATGATGCTCCAGTAGGTAAAACAAACACTGTTGTACCTACACCAACTGTGGCTGTTGTAACAAATCCATGTAATGGTGGCCCAATAGTTGATTTTAGTCAGTTAAAAGGAAAAACATTAAACGACCCTGCTAATTACAAAAAATTACTTGAAATTGGAGGAACTACATGCGCCCAAGGATTAGTATTTAAAGTACAAATTGCCGCATATCAATTTCCGCAAAATTATAAATATGGGCATTTGAAAGAATTTGGTGCGCCAGAAATTATTAATTATCCGGATGGCGTTACTCGATTTACCCAACTACAATTTGCAACTATAAAAGAAGCAGAAGTTGCACGTCAAAAAATAATTGGAAAAGGACAAACAGATGCTTGGATTACGGGATTTTTAAACGGTAAGCGTTATACGTTAGAAGAATTAATTTTAGTCGACTTTTTTGGCAAATCAATAAATTAATATTCAATTTTCTATTATTTTTTAAATAGGCTATTTCGGTTTTACAAAAAAGGGTAACTTAGTTGCTTATTAAAAATACTATGTTACGTACACACACTTGCGGAGAACTTCGACTTTCTGATATTAATAAAACAGTTACACTTTGTGGCTGGGTTCAAAAATCAAGAGATTTAGGAGGAATGACTTTTATTGATTTGAGAGATCGCTATGGAATAACTCAATTAGCATTTAATGAAGAAATAGATAAGGACATGAATACGCAGGCAAGAAGCGTAAGTCGTGAATATGTAATTCAAATTCACGGAACTGTTATTGAGCGTGAAAGCAAAAATAAAAATAACCCAACTGGAGAAATTGAAATTCTGGTTAAAGAATTTAAAATTTTAAATGAGTCGCAAACACCACCATTTACAATAGAAGACAATACAGATGGAGGCGACGAATTGCGCATGAAATACAGATACTTGGATTTGAGACGAAATGAAGTTCGTAAAAATTTAGAGTTACGTCATCGTATGGCAATTGAAACCAGAAACTATTTAGATAAATTAGATTTTTTAGAAGTAGAAACACCAGTATTAATTAAATCAACACCAGAAGGTGCTAGAGACTTTGTGGTGCCAAGCCGAATGAATGAAGGGCAGTTTTATGCTTTGCCACAATCGCCACAAACATTTAAACAACTATTAATGGTTGGCGGTTTTGATCGCTATTATCAAATTGTAAAATGCTTTAGAGATGAAGATTTAAGAGCTGACCGACAACCAGAATTTACACAAATAGATTGTGAAATGAGTTTTGTTGAGCAGCAAGATATTTTAGATACGTTTGAAGGTTTAATCCGTCATTTATTTAAATCAGTAAAAAATATAGACATGCCGCATGTGCCTCACATGACCTATGCTGATGCTATGAAGTTTTACGGAAACGATAAACCTGATACACGTTTCGAAATGAAATTTGTAGAGTTAAATGAAGTTGTGAAAGGAAAAGGCTTTCCTGTTTTTGATAGTGCAGAATCTGTTATTGGAATTTGCGCAAAAGGTGCTGCTGAATATACACGCAAACAGTTAGACGAATTAACTGAGTTTGTTAAACGTCCACAAATAGGCGCAACCGGTTTAGTATATGCGCGTGTTAATGCAGATGGAACAATTAAATCAAGCGTTGATAAATTTTACAACGAAGAAGAATTAAAAATATGGGCCAAGGCATTTAATGCAGAAGCTGGAGATTTAATTTTAATATTAGCAGGTGCTGAAGAAAAAACGCAAAAAGCATTAAGTGAATTACGTTTAGAAATGGGTTCGCGTTTAGGATTAAGAGATAAAAATACATTTTCTGCCTTATGGGTTATTGATTTCCCATTATTAGAATGGAATGATGGCGACCCTAATTTATTAGCTTCTTTAGCTGGAAGATGGCATGCAAAACATCATCCGTTTACTTCTCCAAAACCGGAAGATTTTGAATTATTAAAAACTAATCCTGGTGCTGTTAGAGCTAATGCTTATGATTTAGTAATTAATGGGGTTGAAATTGGAGGCGGAAGTATTCGTATTCATAATAAAGAGATACAAGCTCAAATGTTTGATTTATTAGGCTTCACAAAAGATGAAGCTCAAAAACAATTTGGCTTTTTAATGAATGCATTCGAATTTGGCGCTCCACCACATGGAGGATTAGCATTTGGATTTGACAGACTTTGCTCTTTATTTGGAGGTAGTGATAGCATTAGAGATTTTATTGCGTTCCCTAAAAATAATTCTGGTAGAGATGTTATGATTGATAGTCCAAGTGAAATTAGCGATGAGCAATTAAAAGAATTAAGTATTTTAAGTAATGTTGTAAAAAAATAATTGACAACCCTTGGACTCATAGCTTTTCTATTTATTGGCCTCGTATTAGGTTTAATTGGTGGTGGTGGTTCTATTTTAGGAGTTCCTGTTTTAGTTTATTTAATGGGGTTTAAAGCCGATGATGCCACAACTTACTCGTTATTTATTGTAGGATTTACATCTTTAATTGGCGCCATAACCTATCTGAGAAAAGGAGAAGTTAGCGTTGAATCCATTTTACAATTTGCAATTGCATCGATGGTTACGGTATTTTGTGTGCGTAAATTTATGATGCCAAATATACCCGAATTGCTCCATGTGTTTAACTTTCAAATTTCAAAACATTTCTTAATCATGTTTTTGTTTTCAATTCTTATTGTTATTTCATCAATAAGTATGATTAAAAAAAGAAAACCAAATAGAACAAATCAAATTAAATGGGATGAGTTCGCGAAAAGTCCAATGGGCCTGCCAACTGTTATTTTACTTGGCATTTTAGTTGGATTTATCACCGGTTTTATTGGTGCCGGAGGAGGCTTCATCATTGTGCCCGTTTTAATATTTTTCCTTCGCTTAAATTTTAAAAAAGCAATTGGAACATCCCTTTGTGTCATTGCAATAAATTCTTTAGTTGGTTTTACAGGAAATATTGGTCATCAAGAAATTAACTGGATTTTACTTTTATCTATTTCATTTGCCTGTGTGCTTGGAATTATTATTGGAAGTTTTTTATCCGATAAAATTTCTTCGAAAAAATTAAAACCTGCATTTGGTTGGTTTACCTTGTGTGTTGGCTTATTTGTATTTATTAAAGAAAGTTTCTTTTAAAAAGAGTTTAAAATGGCAAAAGGAAAAGGAGGCATTATCAAAAAAACACTATTTTTAATTATTACAGCGTGCCTTGTATTTATAGGCTATTGGGCCTACGAAAATGTATTTAAAAGTAATGTGAGATTAGATGGTAAAAAATATACATACATATTTATTAAATCTAATTCAACCTACCAAGAGATGTTAGATGAAATTTATTCGCAAAACATTATTGAAGACAAAGAAAGTTTTGAATGGACAGCACGGAAAATGGGCCTTCAAAACAATGTGCATTTTGGAAAATTTCGCATTGATGAATCCATGAGTAATCGATCAATTGTAAATGCGATTAAAAAAAATAAACAAGAAAAAGTAAAATTATATTTCAATTCACAAATTCGCACGCAAGAGCAATTTATAAATTATGTATCTGAAAAGATAGAAGCCGAAAAAAATGAAATAGAAGAATTTTGTAATGACGACACAAAACTTTCAGAAGAATTTGATTTGAATTCTAAAAATATGATGTGCCTAGTTGTGCCTAAAACTTATGAAATAAGCTGGGCTACACCAACAAAAGACTTTTTCCTATTGTTAAAACAAACCTATGATTCTGTTTGGACAACCGAGAAAAAAAATAAAGCAAAATCAATTAGCTATACTATTCCAGAAGTAATCACCTTAGCCTCTATCGTTCAAAGCGAAAGTAATATCAAATCAGAGCAACAAAAAATTGCTGGCGTATATATTAATCGTTTAAAAAAAGATATGAAATTGCAAGCTGATCCAACGATTGTTTTTGCTAATCAAAATTTTGAAGTCCAACGAGTGTTGTCAATTGACAAAGAAATTGATTCGCCCTACAACACTTATATGTATAAAGGCTTGCCGCCTGGGCCAATTTGTTTAGTGCAACCGTCTTCAATAGACGCTGTTTTAAATTACAGTAACCATGCTCATACGTTCTTTTGTGCCAAGCCCGATTTCAGTGGCTATTCAAATTTCACAAATGACTACACGGTGCATCAAAAAAATGCTAAAGCCTACCAAGACGCTTTAAATAAAAAGGGGATTAATAGATAATTAATCTATTTCCTATTAATAATATTATATTTGATTGAAGAAAACAATCATTGAAAAACCTCTATACATCTGACCTGACTAAAGCCAAATATGATGCAATAATTATTGGATCAGGAGTTGGTGGTTTAAGTACGGCCGTGTTTTTAGCAAAAGCAGGTAAAAAAGTATTGGTTCTCGAAAAACATTACGCATCTGGTGGTTTTACACATACCTTTAAACGCAAAAAATTTGAATGGGATGTAGGCGCTCATTACATGGGACAAGTTAATAATCCAAATTCCTTATTACGAAAAGCGTTTGATTACGTGACGGATTGCAAATTAATTTGGGAAGATGTTGGAGATATTTATGATCAAACCATTATAGAAGGAACCGTTTATAATTTCCGTAAAGGATTTGCCAATCAAGTAAATCAAATGATTGCCTATTTTCCTGAAGAGGAAAAAGCGATAAGAACTTATTACGACTTAATCATAAAAGTTAGCAATGATGCTTCGATGTTTATTACAGAAAAAACAATGCCTAATTGGTTGAGTTATTTACTTGGAAATAGCTTACGGAAAAACTTTTTAAAATATTCAAGACAAACAACATTAGAAGTATTATCAAAAATTACAACCAATGAAAAACTCATTTCTGTACTTTGTGCACAGTGTGGGAATTATGGATTAACGCCTAAGTATAGTAGTTTCGGATTACACGCATTAGTGATTTCTCATTATTTAGAAGGCGCGGCATATCCAGTTGGAGGTTCTTCAAGTATTCATAAAACAATGGTTGACGTATTAGAAGCTCATCATGGAACACTGGCAATTAAAGCTGATGTAAAAAATATAATTATAAAAGACAATAAAGCCATTGGTGTTATGATGCAAAATGGAGATTGTATTTATGGTAATAAAATTATTAGCAACGCGGGTGCGCATAACACGTTTAATAAATTGATTCCAAAAGAATTTCAAAAACCAGAAAATACGATCGAGTTAAATAAAATAAAACCATCTGTTTCTCATGCTTGCTTATATATTGGATTAAATAAATCGGATGAAGAATTGCATTTGCCAAAACATAATATTTGGATTTACGAAAATTACAAGCTTGATTTAGCACAAGAAAATCATCTCGAAATAAAAGACAGTGTTTCGCCATTTTTTTACATTTCGTTTCCTTCAGCTAAAGATAGTAGTTGGAAAAATAATCATGCAGGAACTTCAACTATACAAGTGTTAGGTTCATATCCGTATGATTGGGTTAAGCAATGGGAAAATGATCAATGGCAAAAACGTGGCGAAGAGTATGAAGCAATTAAAGAAAAGGTAAAAGAACAAATACTGGAAAAACTTTATTTAACTCTTCCACAGATAAAAGGACATATTGAAATTGCTGAACTTTCAACGCCATTATCTACCAAGCATTTTTCAAATTATAATAAAGGCGAAATTTACGGCTTAGAACACACGCCACAGCGCTTTGAGCTTAAACAATTAAGGCCAAAAACAAATTATAAAAATTTATATTTAGCAGGACAAGATATTATTGCTGTTGGCGTTTGCTCGGCATTATTTTCAGGTGTAGCAGCCGCAATGAGTATTTTAAACCGAAATCTTATTTGGCGTATCTCAAAATATAAAATAAAATTATAACAAATTGTTGCCATTAAAACCGTCTTAAATTTAGAACAATTCCAAATAAGGAGTTTTTGGTCTAAGTTTAAACCTTATTAGGCTTAATCTTGTTATTTAAATAGGTAAAACACTAAAAAAATATTGTTTTAAACGCTCTACAATTATACATTTGCCAAGTAAAAAAATTAAATACAATTTCATATGAGTCAAGGATTTTTAAAATCATCAATTGGAAAAAAAGTAGTAATGGGTCTTACTGGTTTATTCCTCATTTCATTTTTATTAGTTCATGTTAGCATAAATGCTTGCATTTATTTTAATGATAGCGGAGAAACCTTTAATGTAGCTGCTGATTTTATGGCACACAACCCTGTCATTCGTATCGTTGAAATTGGTTTGTTTGGTGGACTTATTTTACACTGTATACAAGCATTAATGTTAACAATACAAAACCGTAAAGCTCGCCCTGTTGCTTATGCAAAAATTGATGGAGCAGCTAATTCAAAATGGTATAGCCGTAGCATGGGCGTTTTAGGTTCATTATTATTATTGTTTTTAGTAGTTCATTTAGGTAATTTTTGGCTACCAACTAAAGTGGCTGTATTTTCTCACCAAGAGCATAACACATTTGAAAACATGAAAGAAGTTTTTTCTCTTTGGTATTTTGTAGCTATCTATTTATTTGGAGTTGGTGCATTATGTTACCACTTGTTACACGGCTTTCAATCAGCATTCCAAACATTAGGATTAAATCATAAAAATTATACACCTACTATTAAAAAAGTTGGTATGTGGTTTTCAATCATTGTTTGTTTGTTATTTGCATCTATGCCAGTAACTATGTTTTTAGGTATTATTAAATAATAAAAAATTATAAAGTTTAAGATATGTCAAAATTAGAATCTAAAATACCAGAAGGTGCAATAGACCAAAAATGGACTAAATACCGTTCTACAGTGGCCTTAGTAAATCCAGCAAATAAACGCAGTTTAGAAGTATTAGTTGTTGGTTCAGGATTAGCAGGTGCTTCGGCAGCGGCTACTTTAGCTGAAATGGGATATAAAGTAAAAGTATTTTGTTTTCAAGATTCACCTCGTCGTGCTCATAGTATTGCTGCACAAGGTGGAATTAATGCTGCTAAAAATTATCAAAATGATGGTGACTCAACTTACCGTTTATTTTATGATACAATTAAAGGTGGTGATTACAGAGCACGCGAAGGAAACGTTCATCGTTTAGCTGAAGTTTCTTCTTCAATTATTGATCAATGTGTTGCTCAAGGCGTGCCTTTAGCTCGCGAATATGGTGGCTTATTAAGTAACCGTTCGTTTGGTGGTACTCAGGTTCAACGTACATTTTACGCAGCTGGTCAAACTGGACAACAATTATTATTAGGTGCTTATTCTGCATTACAACGCCAAGTTGGCTCTGGTAATGTGGAATTATGTGCTCGTCACGAAATGTTAGATGTTGTTACAATTGATGGCGTTACTCGTGGAATTATAGCTCGTAACTTAGTTACTGGCGAAATGGAAAAACATTTTGGACACGCTGTTTTATTATGTACAGGTGGATACGGAAACGTGTTTTACTTATCTACTAATGCAATGGGAAGTAATGTAACGGCAGCATGGAAAGCTCACAAAAAAGGAGCATTCTTTGGTAATCCGTGTTACACACAAATTCACCCAACATGTATTCCTGTTTCTGGTGATCACCAATCTAAATTAACCTTGATGTCGGAATCGTTACGTAACGATGGTCGTATTTGGGTTCCTAAAAAGAAAGATGATAACCGTAAGGCTACAGATATTCCTGAAGAAGAAAGAGATTATTATTTAGAGCGTCGTTACCCAGCATTTGGAAATTTAGTTCCTCGTGATGTTGCATCTCGTGGTGCTAAAGAACGTTGTGATGCTGGTTACGGAGTTGGTAATTCAAAAATGGCTGTGTATTTAGATTTCGCATTTAATACAGCACGCTACGGAAAAACAGAAGCTACAAAACGTAACATTCAAAATCCAAGTCATGAAGAAATCATGAAAATGGGTAAAGAAGTTGTGAAAGAAAAATACGGTAACTTGTTTGATATGTATCAACAAATTACTGGAGAAAATCCTTATGAAGTGCCAATGCGTATTTATCCAGCAGTGCATTACACAATGGGTGGCCTTTGGGTAGATTATAACTTAATGACAACTGTAAAAGGTTTATATGCATTAGGTGAAGCTAATTTCTCTGATCATGGCGCTAATCGTTTAGGTGCTTCTGCATTAATGCAAGGTTTAGCTGATGGTTATTATGTAATTCCTTATACATTAGGAGTTTATTTATCTACTGAAGTTACTCGTATGAGTGCTGAAAAAGATAAAGCAGATTCAATTGAGAAATTAAAAACGAATCATCCTGCATTTGAAAAAGCATTAAACGAACAAAACGATATCATCAATAAATTCTTAACCATTAACGGAACTAAATCAGTAGAAAGTTTCCATAAACGTTTAGGTTTAATTATGTGGAATAAATGTGGTATGGCCCGTAATAAGCAAGGTTTAACTGAAGCTATTGCAGAAATACAAGCATTACGTAAAGAGTTTTGGAGCGATGTTCGTGTACTTGGTACAGCAAATGAATTTAATCCGGATTTAGAAAAAGCTGGCAGAGTTGCTGATTTTATTGAATTAGGAGAATTAATGTGTAAAGATGCCTTGCACCGTGAAGAAAGTTGTGGAGGTCACTTTCGTGAAGAACATCAAACAGAAGATGGTGAAGCACAACGTGATGACGTAAACTTTGCCTATGTTGCAGCTTGGGAATTTAAAGGAGTAAGTGATTGGGAACTAAACAAAGAAGAATTAAAATACGAAAATATTAAAATCGCTCAAAGAAGTTATAAATAACAGAAACTATGGGATCAGGTCACGGACAAGAATTGAATCTAACTTTAAAAGTTTGGAGACAAAAAAATAGCAAAGCTGCAGGAAGCTTTGAAACGCATCAATTAACTGGCATTTCGGTAGATATGTCGTTTTTAGAGATGTTTGATGTATTAAATGAAAAACTTGTACAAGAAAACAAAGAACCGATAGCATTTGACCACGATTGCCGCGAGGGAATTTGTGGGATGTGTTCAATGTATATCAATGGCCAACCTCACGGACCACTTGAAGGTGTTACCACTTGTCAGTTGCATATGAGAAGCTTTAGCGATGGTGACACCATAGTAGTTGAACCATGGAGATCCGCAGCATTCCCAGTAATAAAAGACTTGGTTGTAGATCGTTCGGCATTCGACAGAATCATAGCCTCTGGAGGTTTTGTGTCTGTAAATACTGGTAACGCTCAGGATGCGAATAACCTAGCCATTGGTAAAGACAAAGCCGATTTGGCTTTTTCAGCAGCGGCATGTATCGGTTGTGGGGCGTGTGTGGCAGCCTGTAAAAATGCTTCTGCGATGCTGTTTGTTTCTGCAAAAGTATCACAACTGGCTCTCTTGCCTCAAGGACAGCCAGAAAGAGAATCAAGAGCTCTAAACATGGTGGCTCAAATGGATGCTGAAGGATTTGGTGCTTGTACAAATACAGGAGCTTGTGCCGCTGAATGTCCAAAAGAAATTTCTCTTGACAATATAGCAAGACTAAATAGAGAGTTTTTGGGTGCAAGTATTAGCAGCCAATAAGCATAAAAATATTATTAAAATCTTTAGCTAGATTCAATAGTTTAATTAACTTTGTATCAAAGTTGTGTGGATTTAATAGCGAGACACCCACGTCGGTTTCCGGTGTGGGTGTTTTCTTACGTATTATTTCTATGTAAATTCTCCGATTTTTGCACGTTCATACTATTTAATTTGAATTTTATACCGAATTTTGCGTTTTAGATACAAAAGACAAACTATTAGGCTTAGCCAAACAATATGGAAGGATTAATTATGGCCGCTCAGCTTTTGCTGGCACTCACGATTTTAGTAGGACTACACGAATTTGGACACTTTATATTTGCCAGAATCTTCAATATCAGAGTCAATAAATTTTATATTTTCTTCGACTTTCTATTTCCACTTCCAAATGTCTTGAACTTTGCTCTTTGGAAAAAGAAAAAAGGTGATACTGAATATGGCCTTGGTTGGTTTCCATTAGGTGGCTATGTGGATATAGCTGGCATGATAGACGAAACCAAAGATGCTTCGCAATTATCTTCAACCCCTGAGCCATGGGAATTCCGATCTAAACCAGCTTGGCAAAGACTTTTTGTTATGTTGGGTGGTATAATTGTAAACGTTATATTAGGAATCTTGATATTCTCAGGTGTAAAATACGTTTGGGGCGATGAGGATTATACAAGAGAAGAAATCAATAAAAGAGGAATATTTGCTTATCCAATTGCTGAAAAAATTGGATTAAAAACTGGAGATAAAATTACTAAAATAAATGGCAAAGACTACGCAACACTTAGTGAATTAAGAGGTTCTATAACCAATGAAAATACTCTTTTTACAGTACTTAGAGATACTACGACTTTAGAAATTCCGATTCCTAACGAGCTTATAGATAAGGTAGCTCAGAAGAATTACTTCATAGATCCCATTATACCATTTGAAGTCGATAGAGTTACAAAGGGGATGCCAGCTGAAAAGTCAGGCTTAAGAGGTGGTGATAAAATCCTAAGTCTAAATGGGACGCCAATCACTTTTTATCAACAGATTCAACCTTTGATAAAAAAATCAGCCAACAAAAAAATTGACTTGGAGATTGAAAGAAAAGGAACAATCCTTCATTTACATCCAGT
>JAYVIS010000204.1:0-3391 GCA_043769975.1 Bacteroidota bacterium | reverse complement strand
CTGGTTTATGACTTTTGTTTCAATTTATGGCTTGGGGTTTCAGTTATTAATTATTGCTGTTATGCTAACTTTTAATTTAATAATTTACATTATTCCCTTTTTTATACTTTATAGTGTATTTATTTTAATTTTAATTGGAGTTAGAAAATTTGGTTTAAAAAAGTAAAGACAAAAAAAAGGCTCAAACTTAGTTTGAGCCTTTTTTTTAATACTAATTAAATATTAGTGTTTTTTACCACCTTTAGCAGCAGCAGCAATTGAATCAGCTTTAGCAACAGCAGCTAAAGAATCAGCAGCAGCAGTAGCAGCAGCAGCAGCCATTGCGTCAGCGTCAGCTTGAACTTTTGCTAAAGAATCAGCAGCTATTTGAGCAACAGCAGCGATAGAATCTTCTTGAGCTTTAGCTTTAGCAGCTAATTCTTCTTTAGAAGGACCACAAGATACAAATGCAACTGACAATGCAGCTACAGCAACGATAGATAATACTTTTTTCATTTTTAAGTTTTGTTAAGGTTTATTAATACGGATGCAAAAATACAAGTTTTTTTGAATTTCCGTTAAAAAAACAAAAATATTTTTTTTATTTTTTAACAATTGAATTGTTAATAGTACAAAAAAGCCTATAAAATGTACATTTGCACTATGATGTATAAACTATTTTTAAGACCTTTTTTATTTAAATTAAACCCAGAAAAGGCACATTATTTAACATTTGACCTCTTAAAATTTGGGGTTGGTCATGCTTTCGGTCGGTTTATTGCTAAACTATGCTTTACCTATGAGCATCCAAAACTTAAAAAAGAGTTATTTGGTTTGAATTTTGAAAATCCAGTTGGCTTAGGTGCTGGTTTAGATAAAAATGCAACTCATTTTAATGAATTAGCTTGTTTAGGTTTTGGTTTTATTGAAATAGGAACATTAACTCCTAAAGCCCAGCCTGGAAATGATAAACCGCGTTTATTTAGATTACCGAATGATAATGCTTTAATTAATAGAATGGGCTTTAACAATATGGGAGTTGACGATGCTGTCATTCGGTTAAAAAATAGAAAAACAAAAACAATTATTGGCGGAAATATTGGCAAAAATAAATTAACATCAAATGAAGATGCAATCAAGGATTATGAATATTGTTTTAATGCTTTATTTGATGTAGTAGATTATTTCGTTGTAAATGTAAGTTCACCAAATACGCCTAATCTTAGAGATTTACAAGATAAAGAACCCTTAACTCATTTATTAAACCACCTTCAAAGCATAAATAATTTAAAGTCTAAAAGAAAACCTATTTTATTGAAAATTGCACCAGACTTAACTAATTCTCAATTAGATGACATTATCGATATTGTTGCTTTAACTAAAATTGATGGTATTATTGCTACTAATACAACCATTGCTCGCGAGCCATTGACTTATCCTAAAGAGTTTATTGAAAATATTGGAATGGGTGGGTTAAGCGGAAAGCCATTATCAAAAAGAAGTACAGAAGTTATTGCCTATTTAAAAACAAAATCAAATAATGCATTCCCTGTGATTGGAGTAGGTGGTATACATTCTGTTGAAGACGCTATGGAAAAATTAGATGCAGGTGCAGATTTATTGCAATTATACACTGGTTTTGTATATGAAGGACCTGCGCTGATAAAAAGAATAAATAAAGCAATCGTATTAAGAAAATGAAAATAGTAGAATGTCCAAGGGACGCCATGCAAGGCATAAAACAATTAATTCCAACCGAATTAAAAGCAAAATATATAAATACCTTATTAAAAGTTGGTTTTGATACCATTGATTTTGGAAGTTTTGTTTCTCCCAAAGCAATTCCTCAATTAGTTGATACTGCTGATGTTTTAAAACAATTAGATTTATCTAGTACTAAAAGTAAGTTATTAGCAATTGTTGCTAATCAGCGTGGCGCGCAAGATGCTTGTCATTTTGAGGAAATAAATTATTTAGGTTTCCCCTTTTCTATTTCAGAAACATTTCAGCAACGAAATGCTAATTCAAGTATTGCCGAATCGTTAATACGTGTTGAAGAAATACAAACGCTTTGTTTACAACATAAAAAGGAATTGGTCGTTTATATTTCAATGGCATTCGGAAATCCTTACGGTGATTTATGGAATAGCGATATCGTTATTAATTGGACTAAAAAGTTGAGTGATTTAGGAATAAAAATTATTGCTTTATCAGACACTATAGGTGTTTCAAATCCTGAAAATATCAATTATCTTTTTTCTAATATTATACCTGAATTTAAAAATGTAGAAATTGGCGCTCATTTACATTCCACAAAAGAAAAAGCATCAGAAAAAATTGATGCAGCTTACAAAAGCGGTTGCAAGCGATTTGATGTTGCTATTCATGGTTTTGGAGGTTGTCCAATGGCAGCAGATGATTTAACTGGGAATTTGGCAACTGAAGATTTAGAAGGATATTTTATTAAAAATAATATTAATTTAAATCTTAATACTGAAGTTTTAAGAGAGGCTTATGAATCGAGTTGGAATATTTTTAATAACTACCATTAATTCCAGCCTTCTAAAAATAATTCAGTAACCTGATACACGTTTTCTAATTCCTTTTGAGTAATACAATAAGGAGGAATAAAATATAAGATATTTCCTAATGGACGAACAATAATGTTCTGTTCCAAAAATAATTTAGCAATGTTTTCAGAGGCATTATTAAGGTAATGCGTGTGTTCTGATGTTTTAAGTTCAATTGCTAAAATAGTTCCTAAACAACGCATATCAATTAGTTTAGAATGTGTTTTATGTTTTTCTAAAAATTGTAAATGTAAATCAGAAATTAATGAAATCTGTTTCCATGTTTCATCACGTTCCATTAAATCTAAACTGGCTAACGCCGCTGAGCAAGATGTTGGATTTGCAGTATAACTATGTCCATGGAAAAATGTTTTTGTTTTATCATCACTCACACACGAATCGTAAATAAACTGCGCGCAACTTGTAACTCCCATTGGCATATAACCTCCAGTTAATCCTTTGGATAGACAAATAATATCTGCTTTATGAGTTAAATAATCATTTGCGAAAAACTTGCCAGTTCTTCCAAAGCCAGTCATTACTTCGTCAGCAATAGTGATGATGTTATTTTGATTACATAATAAAATCAGTTCATCTAAATGTTTTGCATCATACATTAGCATTCCTGCGGCGCCTTGCACCAATGGTTCAAAAATAAAACCAGCTATATCAATATGATTTGTAAACCATAATTGAAGCGTTTCTTTTATTTGCTTAATGTTTACGCTGGTTGGTATTGGAATATGAATGACATCAAACAATAAATTATCAAATGCATTATTAAATACATTACGTGCACCAACGCTCATGCCACCAAAAGTATCGCCATGATAAGCGTTTTC
>JAYVIS010000203.1:0-12538 GCA_043769975.1 Bacteroidota bacterium | reverse complement strand
ACGATTAATAAAAATAATTCATGATTAGATTATTTTTTAATATTTTTTTATTTGGCTTCACTATATTTTTGTTTTCATGTCAAACAAACAGAAATGAGGTTTTGGCAATTGGAAAAAAAACAATCATGCCGACTCAAACAGGTAAAAATATTACTATGTTATATTCTGATTCAACTATTTTAAAAATTAAACTTCAAGCTCCTCAAATGCTTATGTATGACAAAGGAGTAAAGGAACCAATGACTATTTTACCAAAAGGTGTATTTGTTAGATTTTACGATAATAAAGGAAAAGAGGAAACTAGTTTAAAAGGAAATTATGCCGTACGCTACGAAACAAGTCAACGTATGGAATTGAAATATAATGTTGAAGTAGTAAATGTGAAAGGTGAAAAATTAAATACCGAATTATTAGTTTGGGATGAAGAAAAAAAGAAAATTACTTCTAATGCATTTGTAAATAACTACAGCGAAAGAAATAATAACTGGAAATGGTTTAGAAGCAAATCAAGATTTTACGAAATACGAAATAAAAGATATTATAGCAACCATAAGATTAGACGATAACGAATTATAATTATGAATAAATTTTTTAGAATACTTGAGATTATTTGGTTAATAACAGCAATTGCATGTGCATGTATTTCTGTTTATTTTTTGATTCAAAATGACACAGATAGTGCATTATACTTTGTTTTTGTATTTATTATTGCTGGCATAATGTATTTATTACGAAAACATCAACGTAAGGTTCAAGCAAAAGTTAACGAACACAACGCGAAATTAAAATAAATACTTTTTTTTTGAGATAATACATAGCTATTAATCAACTAGTTATGTCAAAATATGAGTTTCCTACTCGATAAAAACATGTTTTTTTAAAAACAGTAACTTACCATGAATTTATTTTCATAAAATCTTTCCATATTTCAGCAATAATTTTATCTTTGCCTTCCTTAAATTTAATATAATAATATGAGCGTTTTAGAAAAAATACGTAGTAGAACAGGTCTTTTGGTTGGAATAATTGGTTTAGCACTAGTTATTTTTGTTTTAGAAAGTTTATTAGGCTCTGGAGGAGCTTTATTTTCAAGTGATGATAACCTTGTAGGTAAAATTGCTGGAGATAAAATTGACTATACTACTTTTAACAATAAAGTGAATGAAATTACAGCTCAGTGGCAACAAGGAAATCCTGGTGCTTCACTAGATGATAAAACCAAAGAGCAAATAACTGAATCTGTTTGGGCTCAAATGATTAATGAAAGAGTTGTAAAAAATCAATTTAAAAAATTAGGAATTACAATTTCTTCTGAAGAATTATTTGACCTAATGCTTGTAAATCCTCACCAAACTGTTATGCAACAATTTACTGACCCTCAAAGTGGTCAAGTAAACGAAAACTTCAGAAAACAAGATGGTTCTTTTGACATCGCAAAATTACGTCAACTTGTTGCTGGAATGCCAGTTGATCAACAAAAATCTTGGAAACAACTTGAAAAACAAGTAATGGATGTTCGTACAGCTGAAAAATATAATATGCTAATTAAAAAAGCTATTTATGTTACTTCTGCTGAAGCAAAAGATGCATTCATTAGTCAAAACAAACAAATCAATGCAAGTTTTGTTTTGAAACGCTACACTTCAGTTTCTGATTCTGCTGTTAAAATTTCTGATGATGATATTAAAGCATACTACAATGCTCATCAAAATGAATATAAAATTTCTGAACCATCTCGCAAAATTGAATACGTTTCTTTTGATGTAATGCCTTCAAAAACTGATTATGAAGAATTACAAAAAGATGCACAAAGAATTGCTGATGAATTTAAAACACGTAGCATTAAAGAAGATTCTTCTTATATAGCTCAAGAAAGCGAAGGCGGCCAAGTAAACATTTCTAATTATGGTAAAAAAAATATGATCATTACTGATTCTACTGTTTTTACTGCACCAAAAGGAACCGTATTTGGGCCATACACAGAGGGAACATTTTTAAAAATATATAAATTATCAAATGTGAAATCAGTAGCGGATTCAGCTAAAGTTCGTCATATATTAATTGGATTTCAAAACCCAAAAACACAACAACAACGTGATCCAAAATTAGCAAAACGTATGGCTGATAGTATTTTAGTTTTGTTAAAAGCCAAACAAGTAAATTTCGACACTTTAGTTAAAACGATATCTGATGATATGGGTTCAATTGATAAAGGTGGAGATTATGGTTGGTTTGATGAAAACAAAGGGTTTGTTCCAGAATTTAAAAATGCTGGATTAGATGGAACAGTTGGTAACATTTCAATCGTACCAACACAATTTGGATACCATATTATTGAAGTATTAAATGTTTCCAAAACAAGACATAATTCATATACAGTAGCTCAAATATCTAAATTAATTGCTCCTAGCGCTGAAACAACTCAAGAGTATTACAAAAAAGCAACTGATTTTGCTGGTCAAAACAAAACAAGTGAGGCATTTAATAAATCAGTTGAAACATCTAAATTAAACAAACGTATTTTAGAAAATATAAAGGAAAGTGATAAACAATTTCCTGGAGGTTTAGATGATGCAAGAACTTTAGTTCAATGGATTTACAAATCTAAAAAAGGAGATATATCTGATGCTATTGAATTTAAAGATCGTTTTATTGTTGCTAATATTGTTGGAGTAAAAGAAAAAGGTATTGCGCCTTTAGAAGAAGTTAAAGATGATGTTACTGCAAAAACTATTAGAGATAAAAAGGCAGAAATGTTCATTGCAGAATTTAAAACTAAAGCAGGTTCTTCAAAATCTACTCAAGATATAGCATCTAAAATGGGCTTAACTGCTGAGGTAGCTGATGGGTTAAATTTTTCATCTTATAATATAGCTACTATTGGCAGAGAAGATGCTTTAATTGGTACTGCTAGTGCAATGAAAGCTAGTACAACAAGCAAGCCTACAAAAGGTGATAATGGAGTATTTGTGGTTGCTGTTGCAACAGTAAATGAAGCTCCTTTGCCTAAAGATTTTAAAGCTAAACAAAAAGAAATAGAACAATCTAATGCTTACCGTGTAGACGGTGAACTTTATGATGCTTTGAAAGAAAAAGCTAATATTGAAGATCACAGAGGTAAATTTGGTTTCTAATCAATTCATAAATTATTCAAAAAAAAGTTCGGTATTTTATATCGAACTTTTTTTATGTCCTATCGTCAAATAAAGGTGATTATTTTGGAGCTGTTTCCCGCTTTACGCTATATCTTTTTGGTTTAAAAAAACCAAAAAGGATGTCGCTACAATCAGGGCTAAGAATTTATACCAAATTTATTATTAAATAGTCCAATGTTATGGTATGTAATGCTGAACTTGATTCAGCATCTCTGAAGACCCTGAATCAAGTTCAGGGTGACTAAAAGTTTGGGCGATATTTTAATTGAATTTGGTATTAATTGTAAAATCAACTATACACTTCTCAATAAAAAAATATCAACCTAAAATATATAACTAAAATTAATGAGCACTAATTTCATATCTATTTTAAAGAAAAACGCACTTATTTGATCGAAATTTCTCTCATTTCAATTTTTTTCTTTATTATTTACAATAAAATAATTTATTGATTTTCAGTAAGTTACATATTAATTAAAATTATTTTTACAAATACGGGTTACCATTTTAAAGTTTTGGTATAAATGTTCAAATAACAAAAACAAACAATTTTAAAACTTAAAAAAATGACAAAATTATTTTCAATTATCGCAGTAGCTTTTGTAGCTACAACATTAGTTTCTTGTGGACCTTCAGCTGAAGAAAAAGCTAAAATGGAAGCAAAATTACAACATGATGCTGATTCTATTTCTGCTATGATTACTGCAGGTTTAGAAACTGCTGTTACTGATGCTGCTGCAACATCTACTGATGCTGCTGTTGAAGCTACTGAAACTGCAACTGCTGCTGTTGAAGCAGAAGTTAAGCACTAAGAATTTGTGTTTAGTTAGTTAGGAAAAGCTCGTACATTAATTGTGCGAGCTTTTTATCGTTATAAACTTTGGTAAAAGCAGTCTTACAAATATTTTATAATTCATAAAAAAATAATTTTATTAAAAAATAATTTTTACTTTTATATACTTAATAAAACATTATGACACGTAAATTTTCAATACTAGCTATAGCCACTTTTTCATTATTTATATTTGCCTGTAAACCAGCAGCAGAGGATAGAGTTAAAATGCATGAGAACGCTAAACGTGTTTCGGATTCGATTGCAAAAACTATTGACGGACCTTTAAATGAGGTTTTACCGCATCCAACACCTAAACAATAGGGATAAATCTATCATCGGATTTCTTTATACATTTCTTAAAAATCCACTTTTACATAAAATAAAGGCAGAAATCCTAATT
This sequence comes from Bacteroidota bacterium, assembly GCA_043769975.1. GTDB lineage: Bacteria > Bacteroidota > Bacteroidia > B-17B0 > Aurantibacillaceae > UBA4416. The sequence goes on along the minus strand of JAYVIS010000203.1, from coordinate 8,148 downwards.
GGTAATTTTTTATTAATGGATCCGCATTAATATTTGCAGGATCTGGGGCATAACTCAAAGCCAATACATTTTTTGTATTCATTAAATTAACCAAATCCAAAGCAATTTCATAAGAAGCTTTTTTTGCATTTATTTTATATGCAATTCTTAAATCCAAGCGGTTATAAGGATTAAACTGTAAGGTATTTACTTTATCATTATCAGCAACTACATCCATCACAGCATTACTGGCAGCAACATTAACTGGAGAGTACCTTTTTCCTCCGCCATAAGTAAATTTACCCGAAATGTTAATCGAATTCTTTTTTGATTTACCCACTTCATAATCCAACCCTGCCAAAACATTCATCATATATTTACCGTTAAAATCCGTGTCGAATGTTTTTCCATTACTAGCTGTAAACTTGCTATCAAACAAACTAGCAGAATATAAAAAAAAGTAATGTTTACTAAATAATTTCTCAAAGGTAAGTTCTAAACCATAGTTATAACCAGTTCCTTTATTTTCCATAGTATAAATTGAAAAAAAACGATTAAAACTTGCGCCTCTATTTAATAACGAAACGCCAGATGGAACAGCATAAACAGGCACATTCCATAGGTATTGATAATAAGCTTCAACTTTAGTTCGAATTGATTTTGATATTTGATAATCATACCCTAAAACTGCATGCTGACTCTTTGTAAAATCTAAATTTTTGTTATCTAATACATGCGATGTATTACCGTATGTTTTTCCATCTCGAACCAAACTGTCTGGCGATGCAAAATAAATATAAGTTGCCTGCATTTGACTGTGCATACCATATGCTAAACTAATATTTTGATTAGGTTTAAATTGATATTTTAAACTTGCACGAGGTTCAACTACATAATGATTATTTAGCGAAAGGTATTGAGAAAACACGCCCAAATTTGTGCTCCACTTTTCGTTAAATTTATGCACAAACGCGATGTATGGTTGTAGTAAATAAAAGCTAGCTTGAGCGTTTACACGAGTTTTAAATGGCTTATCGTTTATATAATTTGCAATGGTATCAAAACGGGAATTAATTTTAACCTGATCATAAAAATTAACTTGGAAAGCATTAGCAAAAAAACCAACCTTTAAACTATTTTTAGGATTTATTTTATGTTTTATATACCAAGCAATTGTAGTTTTTCCTTCATAAAAATTATAACCTAAAATTTTCGGAAGCGTATCATTTGGTTTAAAATTATCATCTCTTAATACTAAATAGTGACTCACATTTAAAACTTGTCCACTATAGGCTAAAGAAGTCTTCATTAAGGTTCTACTATTTAAAGAATAACTATGATTTAAAATACCGACTCCCATTTGTGAAGCAAAATATTGGTCGCGGTTTAAATCTCCGTACAATTCTTTTGGTCTTTCGAATTGCTTACTTAAAATAATTTTAATGGTACTTGCACCACCAATTCCACTTAATGAAAAGACACCAGCTTTTTTTGTAGGAAAATTTAACCTAAAAGCTCCGTCTTGATATTGAGGAACCGCGCTAGTACCTAATTTAATATTTAAAAATGACAATAAATTTAAAGTAGAATATCTATAATTTATATAATAACTACTTCCTTTCTCTTTATTTATAGGGCCTTCTAAAGACAGTTCTGTACCTAATAATCCGAACTGAAATGTGCGTTCGTGTTTATGATTATTTCCATTTCTCATTTTTAAATCAAAAACTCCACCTAATGCATTTCCATAATTTGCTGGAAAAGCTCCAGTATAAAATTCTGAATTTGCTAAATATTTATTATTTATGATGGCCGTTGGCCCACCTGCAGAACCAGCAACAGCAAAATGATTTGGATTTGGAATATCAATTTCTTCTAAACGCCATAACAAACCAGAAGGTGAATTTCCTCGTACCACAATATCATTCCGACTATCATTGGTACCTTGCACACCAGCAAAATTAGAAGCCATTCGTGCTGGGTCTTGTCGAGAACCAGGATAACGTTCTGTTTCTTCAATACTAAATGTTTTTACATTTACGGATTGCATATCCGTCACTAAATCTTTTTTCTCTTCAGCACTAACAATAACCTCATCCGTTTGAAGTAAAGACTCTTCAAGTTCAATGGTTAAAAACACTTCTTTTCCAGAAGTGATGATAATATCATTTAGGGGAACTGTGTTGTAGCCAAATAAACTTATCACAAAACTTCTTCTGCCAATATTTATTCCTTCCAGTTTAAAATTCCCTTTATCATCAGTGGATGTGACATGGATTTTTGAAGAATCATTTTTTAATCGAACAATTACTCCTGGTAATCCTGCAGAAGTAACTTTGTCTATAACTTGCCCTCTAACAGTTTGCGTGTAATTTTTTTGAGCATTAGAAATAGTAATTAAACTAAAAAAAAAGATAACTAAATAATGTTTTACCATAGGTTAATTTGTTTTACATCCATTTTTTATGATTAAATCTTGGGCAAGTTTTTCGCCAAGTAAACTTGCTTGTTTCAAATCGGCACAAGAACCCGGGATATCATTCATATATTTTTTTAACTTTCCTCTATAATAATAAGCTCTGGTATTTTTAGAATCCATTAATATGACAGCATTTAAATCATTTAATGCCAGTGCATCTTTTTCAATTTGATAATATGTAATTCCTCTTTCTAAGGTTGCAAGTTTATAATTTGGCTTCAACTTTAATGATTCATTAAAATCTTCAATAGCGCCAGCATAATCTTTTAGATTGGATTTACAAATGCCTCTTTGATAAAAAGCATCATAAGACTTATTTAGTAATAAAGCAGCATTACAATCTTCTAGCGAGCCCTGGTCGTCAACTTGTGCATATTTACAAAGAGCCCGATAATAATAACTTGTTTCATTTTTATTATCCTTTTGAATTGCAATATTCAAATCATACATTGCTAAACTATATTTATTTTGATAATAATAGTTAACAGCCCTCCATAAATAAAACTTTGCATTTGTATGATCTAAATCAACAGCAGCATTAAAATCTGATTCAGCATCCTTATACAACTCTAATCGGTATTTTGATAATGCACGATTGTAATATGCATTTGGTTTTGATGGGTCAAGCTCAATTGCTTTGGTATTATCATTAATCGATTTTTGGTAATTACCTAAATCATAATATGCCAAGGCTCTGTTGTAATAAGCAGTTGCATATTTTGGCAAATGGTATAATACGGTATCATAATCAGCCACTCCCTCCTTATACTTTTTTAAACTAATATTATTTAAGCCTCTCCAAAAATAGGTATCGTAATTTATTTTTAAAGTTAATGCAGTATTACAATCGGCTAAACTACCTTCATAATTGTTCATATTATATTTTATGATAGATCTGAAATAATATGCTGATTCATTTTTAGGATTTAATTCAATTGCTTTATCTTCAAAAACCAAACCTTCTGAATATTTTTTTATTTCATTAAGTGAAGCCCCTTTATATATTAAAGCTAATTCATAATTTGCATTGATTGTTAATGCAGAATCAAAATCCAAAATTGCTAATTCATATTTTTTCAACTCATAGTTGCACGCACCTCTGCTATAAAACACATCGCATTTTACTCTACCGTACGAAATACTTTTAGAGAAATTCGTAATTCCATCCGTATAATCTTTCAAAGCATAAGCACAAAGTCCTCTGTTGTAAAAGGCACTAGCGTCTTTTGGGAATTTTGATAAATAATTACTAAACTCATTATAAGCTTCAGAATATTTTTTATCAGCGTATTTATTTAAAGCACTTGTAAAAATAGGATTCGAAAATTCATCCTTATCTCTTTGCGAAAAAATACTTTCATTTAGAGAAACTATTAAAATTAAACTGTAGCAGAATTTTCTCATAATTTATTTTTATAGTTATTGTAAAGCTCTAGCATCAAGTTTCATTTGTTTAATCATACTAACTAATCCATTTGCACGAGTTGGAGATAAGTGTTCAGTTAAACCAATTTTATTTATGAAATTTAATTCTGCATTAATTATATCAATTGGTAACTGATTAGATAAAACTCTTACCATTAAAGCAACCATACCTTTTGTAATTATTGCATCGCTATCAGCTGTGAAAATAATTTTATTTTCTATTTTTTCTGAATGAAGCCAAACTCTACTCTGGCATCCTTTAATGAGTCTTTCTTCCGTTTTATACTCGTCCTTTATTTTCGGTAAATGTTTCCCTAATTCAATTAAATGCTCATACTTTCCCTCCCAATCATCACCAAATAATTCGAACTCTTCTATAATTTCATTTTCTATTTCATTAATTGTCATTTTGTAAAAATACATTCATTTCTGAATTAGAAGCCTATTTTTGAAATTTTAAATATATAAATAAACAACTGACTATCAATACATTAACACTATAAATGAAAATCAAACTAATATCCTTCTTTTAATTTGATTTAGGTTAATAACTTTGGCTTTTATTAATTGTAAAATCACATTAAAATTCTTTTTTTAGTGAATTGAATTTGTAGTCAAATTATGAAAATTGGATTAGATATAATGGGTGGCGATTACGCTCCTAATAACTGTTTAGACGGTGCAATTTTAGCGTTAGAAGTTTTACCTTCAACTATAAAAATGGTGCTAATTGGCGATAGTGATAAAGCCAAAAGCTATCTTAAAGAAAAAGGAATAGCTGAGGATAAATTTGAGTTTGTTCATACAACCGAAGTAATTGAAATGGGAGAACACCCCACAAAAGCACTTGCTCAAAAACCACAAAGTAGTATTTCGGTTGGATTTAAATTATTAAAAGAAAACGAAATACACTGTTTTGCTAGTGCTGGCAATACAGGTGCTATGTTGGTAGGCTCTATGTTTTCTGTGAAGGCTGTTCCGGGTGTAATACGCCCATGCATCACTTCTGTTTTACCAAAAACAAATGGTGGCTTTGGTATTATTTTAGACGTTGGTACAAATGCTGATTGTAAACCTGATGTGTTATATCAATTTGCAATTTTAGGATCTATTTATGCTAAAGAAGTTTATAAAATAGACAATCCAAAGGTGGGTTTATTAAATATTGGTGAAGAGCCAGAAAAAGGAAATCTCGTTACCCAAGCCACGCATGCTATGATGAAAGGCACTAAAGATTTTAATTTTATTGGTAACATAGAAGGTTCTGAAGTTTTTGAAGACAAAGCTGATGTAGTTGTTTGCGAAGGATTTACTGGAAATGTATTATTAAAAACAGCCGAAGCTTTTTATTCAATGATAAAAAAACGTGACCGAAGCGACGACTATTTTGACAGATTTAATTATGAACTTTATGGAGGAACTCCAATATTAGGAATTAATTCAAACGTGATGATTGCTCATGGAAAATCGACTCCTTTAGCTTTTAAAAACATGATGGTATTAAGCAAAGAAATAATAGAAGCAAACTTAAACGAAAAAATTAAAACCGTATTTCAATAATGATTAAAGCTGCAATTACTGCCGTTGGCGGACACGTTCCTGATTTTGTAATGACAAATGATGAATTAGCAAAATTTGTTGACACAAATGATGAATGGATTACTTCGCGCACTGGTATTAAAGAAAGACGTGTTTTAAACGAACCGGGTAAAGCCACATCAGATATGATGGTGTTTGCTGTTGAAGAACTTCTAAGAAAACGTGGCATTACAGCCATGGACATTGATTTATTAATTGTTGGAACTATAACAGGAGATTTAATTTTTCCGAGTACAGCCAATATTATTTGTGATAAAATTGGCGCAAAAAATGCTTGGGGTTATGATTTATCTGCCGCTTGTTCAGGTTTTATTTTTGCATTAGCAACTGGTTCACAATTTATTGAAACTGGTAAATACAAAAAAGTAATTGTTATTGGTGTAGATAAAATGAGTGCTATTTTAAATTATGAAGATCGCACAACTTGTGTGATTTTTGGTGATGGTGGCGGTGCTGTTTTATTAGAACCATCTGAAGACGATTGCGGAATTCAAGATTTTATTTTAAAAAGTGATGGCTCTGGCAGAAACTATTTATACCAAGCTGGAGGTGGTTCATTAAACCCGCCAACCCATGAAACAATTGATAAAAAAATGCATTATGTGCATCAAGAGGGACAAACCGTATTTAAACATGCTGTTGTAAACATGGCAGAAGTTAGTGCTGAAATCATGTCTAAAAACAACCTTACTTCTGATGATATCGCCTGGTTAGCTCCACATCAAGCTAATAAACGCATTTGTGAAGCTACTGCAAACCGTATGGGATTAAATCCTGAAAAAATGATGATGAATATTGAACGCTATGGTAACACAACTGCTGGCACTATTCCTTTATTATTATGGGATTATGAAAAGCAATTAAAAAAAGGCGATAATATTATCTTATCAGCTTTTGGTGGTGGCTTTACTTGGGGTTCTATTTGGGTTAAATGGGCTTACGACGGAAGTAAAGTAGGTAAATAGTTTTATTACGAATTATTTGGGCGTGACCCTGCGGGTCGGGCTGCCACTTCAATCTTTTGCAAGAGACAGGCAAAAGGATTTTCGTTTGCATCCCTCACGCAAATTTATTTAGAATACAACATTAATTTTCAAATCATATTTTTAAGCGCGAAGGATTGTAGCGTAAATCCTTTTTGTGCCTCTTTTACAATAAGATTGAAGCAAAAAGCCTGCACCGCAGGGCGCGCCCAAAAGCTATATTAAACCCTGACAATTGAACTGACAATTTAGTCCAGATCGACCCATAAAACTGAAATATTGTCTAAAATTAGGCATTGGCACATTTTTAGACAAAAGGAAACCGTAAAAATTAAACTAACATAAAATCAAATAAATTATGGCAAAATCAGGCGTAAATGTAAAACCTTTAGCTGACAGAGTTTTGGTAGAACCAGCTCCAGCAGAAACAAAAACAGCAGGTGGATTAATTATCCCAGATACTGCTAAAGAAAAACCAATGAAAGGTAAAGTATTAGCAATTGGAAACGGTAAACCAGAAGAACCTATGACTGTAAAAGTTGGTGATACTGTATTATACGGAAAATATGCTGGTACAGAAATTCAAGTAGATGGTAAAGATTTATTAATTATGCGTGAAAGCGATATCTACGCTGTTATTTAATAGCGATAAGTCCTCAAAATAAAATTCAAACTTTAAAAAAAATAAAAAATGGCAAAAGACATAACATTTAACATAGAAGCTCGCGACGCTTTAAAACGTGGTGTTGACGCATTAGCAAATGCAGTAAAAGTAACGTTAGGTCCAAAAGGACGTAATGTAATTATTGACAAAAAATTTGGTTCACCACAAATTACAAAAGATGGTGTAACTGTTGCTAAAGAAATTGAATTATCTAACCCTGTTGAAAACATGGGTGCGCAGTTATTAAAAGAAGTTGCTTCTAAAACTGCTGATGCAGCTGGTGATGGAACAACTACAGCTACAGTATTAGCGCAAGCTATTGTAACTGGTGGTTTAAAAAACGTTGCTGCAGGCGCAAATCCAATGGATTTGAAACGCGGTATTGACAAAGCGGTTGAAGCAGTTGTGGCTAATTTAAAAGCACAATCTCAAAACGTTGGTAACGACAATAAAAAAATTGAACAAGTTGCAACAATCTCTGCAAACAACGATAGCACTATCGGTAAATTAATTGCTGAAGCTATGGCTAAAGTAAAAAAAGAAGGTGTTATTACTGTTGAAGAAGCTAAAGGAACTGATACAACAGTTGAAGTTGTTGAAGGAATGGAATTTGACAGAGGTTATATTTCTCCATACTTTATTACTGATGTTGATAAAATGGAAGCAGTTTTAGAAAGCCCTTTAGTATTAATTTACGAAAAGAAAATTTCTACAATGAAAGAATTATTACCAGTACTTGAAAAAGCAGTTGGAACTGGTAAACCAATTTTAATTATTGCTGAAGATATTGATGGCGAAGCTTTACAAACATTAGTTGTAAACCGTTTACGTTCTAACTTAAAAATTTGTGCCGTAAAAGCTCCAGGTTTTGGCGATAGAAGAAAAGCAATGTTAGAAGATTTAGCAATTTTAACTGGTGGTATTTTTATTGCTGAAGACAGAGGATTTAAATTAGAAAATGCTGATTTAACGTTCTTAGGAAAAGCAGAAAAAGTAACAGTAGATAAAGACAATACAAC
>JAYVIS010000202.1:0-3027 GCA_043769975.1 Bacteroidota bacterium | reverse complement strand
TTAAAATATTTATTAATTTTTCAGCTGTTTTAAGTTGAGCATCATCTTCATAAAAAATAACTGAAACATATTGAGGTCCTATGTCTGGGCCTTGTCCATTGGCTTGGGTTGGATCATGAATCTCAAAAAAAAATTTTGCTAACTCTTCAAAATTAGTTTCTGAAGGATTAAAAGTTACTTCCATTGCCTCGATATGTCCTGTTTTATGCTCACAAACTTCTCGGTAAGTTGGATTTTCTGTATGTCCGCCAATATAACCAACAGTAGTTTTAGTAACACCTTTAGCGTGTTGAAAATAATATTCAACACCCCAAAAACAACCACCGGCAAAAATTGCTTTATTAGTTATTGGACTTACAACTGCCTTTGTTTCTTCTTTAAATATCATAGAAGTTGAATTTACACAATGCCTCGTATCTTTTGCAGTAAATCCTTCTCCAGTAAACACATGACCCAAGTGGCCTTGACACGTATTACAAACAATTTCAACTCTTCTGCCATCTAAATCAGGCACTCTTTTTACAGCTCCGGGAATTTCATCATCAAAACTTGGCCAACCACAATTTGAATGAAATTTAGATTCTGATTTATATAATGGGGAATTACATTGCTTACAGATATAAGTTCCTTTACGCGTTTCATCAGTATATTCACCTGTGTAGGGCGCATCCGTTCCTTTGTTTATAATTACGTATTCTTCTTGTTTGGTAAGTTTATTAAGTTCCATTTTTGGATTTTTAATTGTTGTTGTTGTTTGATTTTTTATGGTTGTATTATTTTGGCATTGAGTATTATAAACTCCAAATAAACAAATAATTGAAATATTAATCGCTTTTTTAAAAAATGAATTTTGAAATAAGGGCTTAAATTTTTTCATGGTTTATATTTTAATTGAAATTAGGCATTTGATTAATTTAAATAACTGTAATTTTAAATTTAAATTATGTTTTTATGATTTTTTAAGCTTTACATTTGTTAAATATAAAACAGCTCAATCGCATTATAGTTGAATAAAAAGAGAATTATGTCCAAAAAAATACTCTGTATCGATTCCAATCACCCCATATTACATGAAACTTTACAAAAAGCAGGTTTTCAGTGTGATTTGTTTTGGGATAAATCAAAAGAAGAATTAATTAGCATTTTGCCAAATTATGAAGGACTTGTTATTAGAAGTAAATTTAAAATTACAAAGGAAATAATTGATACCTGTTCGAAATTAGAATGTATTGGAAGAGTTGGCGCAGGTATGGAAAATATTGATGTAGAATATGCTCAATCAAACGGAATAACGTGTGTACACGCGCCCGAAGGAAATAGAGATGCAGTAGCTGAACATGCTTTAGGGATGTTACTAATGTTACTCAACAACCTAAAAAGGGCTGATGCAGAAGTGAGACAAGGTATTTGGAAAAGAGCCGAAAATAGAGGGTTTGAAATAAAAGACAAAACGGTTGGCGTTATTGGTTATGGAAATATGGGTTCAGAATTTGCTAAACGATTACAAGGCTTTGGGTGTAAAATATTAGTTTATGATAAATACAAACAAAATTTCGGAAATGATTTTATAACAGAATCAACATTAGAAGAATTACAAAACGAAGCTGATATAATTAGTATTCATACTCCATTTACAGATGAAACAAATTATTTAATCAATTATAATTTTATTAACGGCTTTAGAAAAAACATTTACATCATTAATACGGCTCGTGGCAAGTGTTTAAATGTGGCTGATTTAGTATCTCATTTAAAATCTGATAAAGTGTTAGGTGCTTGTTTAGATGTGTTAGAATATGAAAGTACTTCGTTTGAAAACATGGATTTAAAAACAATGCCGGAACCAATGCAGTATTTAATACATAGTGATAAAGTAATTTTAACACCACATATTGCAGGCTGGACTCACGAATCAAATTATAAAATGGGAAAAATAATTGCTGACAAAATGATTAACGTTTTATCCTAATTTTAAAAAAAACATTATTAAATAAAAAATCCATCCGTTAGTTACGGATGGCTTTTTTTAATTGTTAAGAATCAATTATTGTTCAATTCTAATTACAAGATATTTAGAGTTCGACCAAAAATCTTCAGCATTTAAAATTTCAATTTTCTCAACTGATTTTTCACCAATTAATTTGTAAGAACTTGAAGGATGGTTAGATAATACTTTCGCCTTTTTAGCACCAATATTAATAGAATTAGTAGATGAAATATCAATTTTGGTAAAATACTCTTTATTAAAGTCAGCTTTTAATTTTGTTGATTTACCCATTCCAATAAAACCACCTTCTTTAGTAATAACACCTTTTTCTTTTAATTCTTTAGAAGTACCAAAAGCATAATATGCAGAATTTAATTTTGCAGTTTTGGAAGAACTTTCAGCTTCAACACTTTCTAAATTCATTTGAATATTACTTAATTCAATATTTTTAGATTCTAATTCGGCTCTTAAAGTAGCAATTTCACCATCTTTTGCATCTACTTGAGATTGTAAATTTGCAATCATTTCTTCTAAACCAGCAATTTTAGATTTTGAATCTTTTAATTTTTTAGTTAAAGATCCTATACGATTTTTGTTTTTTGCTAACAAATCGTAAATGGCTTGAATATCTTCTTTAATTGTCTCTTCTTTGCTTTTTACATCTCCATTTTGAGAATGTTTTGCAACGATATTTTCTTTTTCCTTAATGGCATTCAAATTATCTTGAATTTCGTTAAAAGAACTAACAAATTCTTGTAAAGCTTTTTCTTTCTCAGATAATTGTCCGTTTAACTCACCGTTTACTCCTGATAAACTATCAGCTAACGGATTTCCTTCTTTTTCATCTGCTCCACCACATGATGTTGTAAATAAACTTGATGCAGATAAGATTACTGCAATTAATGCTAATTTTAATGTTTTCATTTATTATATTTTAGATTGGTAAAGGTATGAATTAATACATTTATTCGATAAAAGTAACCTTAAAATTCACATATTTTAGCAAAGAATTCTATTTTTTGTGAAAATCAATAAACCAC
>JAYVIS010000201.1:0-13493 GCA_043769975.1 Bacteroidota bacterium | reverse complement strand
AAGGCGTTTAAATAAAACAGAAATATGTTTTTTAGCTGGGATAGAAATGGCAAAATTTCCATTTTTACTCGTTACACTTTTATAAGTTGAGTTTTGAATATAAACGGCCACACCTTCAATACCAACTTTAGACATATGGTCAGAAACTTTTCCATAAACTAAACAATTTTTTTGTGCTTTGATTTGGCTAGCGAAAAGAAAGCAACTAATAATTAAATATGTTTTCATAACGTTCATTTAACTATAAGACGCTGAACAAAATAAATTCCATAAAACAATTAAATTGCTCTTACTTTTTTTCTATAAAGGAATTTATTTCATTTAAAATATGGCTTACCTCATAACGCTTTTTAATGAATTGACGGATCACTTGAGTTCTTGAAACTAAAAATTCTTTGTCGTTTACAAATTTTAAAATCTGATTTGCCAATTCTTGTGGAGTTGAGTATCGGTCAATAATTTTCTCCATTTCAGAATCAAAATAAATATAATCTGGAAACAAATTAGGCACACCATATTTTACCATTTCACCAACAGAGCCAGAAGCTTTTGTTTTTCCATAAATCTCTTTATACACTCTAAATACAGTACTTTCGAGAGTTGGCGTGATTAACAAATGACTTCCAAACATTAATTCGTTAAACTTAGCTTGTTCAACAAAACCTGTGAAAGAAGTTATTTGGACATTTTCAGACTTTAATTTATTAAACTCTTCAATAACCCATTGCGAATATTTGCCAACTGGTTTGCCAAGTAACACAATCTCGATTGGTTCCGTTAATTGATTTCCAATTAATTTAAGAGCTTCAATTACTGGGGCGTAATTTTTTTTACGTTCATCAATAATACCTGGAATGCAAATTCTAATTTTATCTTTTACTTCAAATGGTTTAAACTCTCCGTTAAATACAGAACCTGGAATGGTTGGAAATATTTTTTCCTTGGTTGTAATCTTATTCTCTAAAACATAATTTTTTACATTTTCATCGGCAAAGCAATAATAATCCATTTTATTAACCACTTTGGGTAAATAATAAAAATCTAATTCGCCAATAAATTCTCTTACAAAATAAGAGGCAGCTTTAAATAAATTAAAAAAAGTTGGAATGATGTACCAATGTTTTAAAGGTTTTAAATACGTATGTGCATTATGAATGCGCAAAATCGTTTTTCCTTTAAACTGAATTGCATTATAGGTTTTATAGTGCGAAGCAATGGTGTTATAATAAACCCAATCTGCATTATTTATTGCATTAAATTGCTCATTCAAAAACTCACTTACACTTTGAGTATCAACTTTTACTACCCATTTATAGCGGTTAGCATAAGGTTGATTTTTGAATGTGTTATAAATTTTAGTGGTTGTATATAATGTAATATCGTGTTCTGATTTCTCAAACACTTTACAAAAACTATCTAAATCTAATAAATGGTATTCGAGTTCTATAAAGGCAATTACCATGTTTGTAATTTACTAAGCAGTTTTTTTCTTTAATAAAATACACGTTAAGTGATGTTTTTTATCTGCCGTAGTTGGTTTCAATGGATAAATTGATTCGCCCATTGTCCATAATTCGCCAGTAAAAACTTCATAATATTCTTGAGCTACAATTTCAGCATTGTTATCATTTAACCAATGATTTACTTGCTCACGAGAATACACTTGTCCAATAAATGCGTGATCTTTACCATAACCAGCGTTTGGATGACGATACACATCTTCTACATATTTATTTTCGTTATATGGAAAAGTTAAAACAATATGTCCTCCTTCATTTAACAAACTAAACATTCCTTTTAATGCAGCTCTATTCTCTTTAATATGTTCCAAAACACTAATACACGTAATCATATCGAATTTTTGATTAAGCGTTGGATGCGTAATATCTTGCTTTACAATTGGAACGTGGCGGTTACTCATTCCGTTAGTCCAATAATTGTCAATATAATCAGTGGCTGTCATTTTTATACCACAATAATTTACAACGTGAGGAAATGCAGCTCCTCCAGTTCCAACATCTAACATCGTTTTTGGATAAAACTGAGCAATATATTTAAAAGCAAACGCAAATTCGACAGGGCGTTCATTCATACGCTTTAAAGGATATTTTTGCTCGCGATGAAAAATTGGTTTAACTAAAACCATTACCATTTTTTCATACATACTAAACAAGAATAAGACTAATTTTTTCATAAGGATACTTCTTTTTTTAAGGTATTAAATATACTAAATAATCATTTGCGATCATTAGAAATTTTTTCATTTATTTCATTAACTATCCCTTTCTTAACTTTTTCATTTGGAATAAATATGAAATTATGGACATATTTTCTGCTTTTTTCAAAGTCAGTTTTTTGTTGTAATGATTTGGGATCAACTGTTAATTCAGCTAAAGCAAAACTATTACTATCGAAATAAAAACAACTATAATCAATATTTTTAATTTCATTAATGATTGCAGAAATATCTTCGGTATGATGCCTTTGTTCAATTTCAATGATTAAGCTTGGCTTGTATTTTTCAAAAGACTGTAATGCGCCTTTTATAACTTCATGCTCATGACCTTCAACATCAATTTTAATAACATCTATTTTCTTGATATTTTCTTCAACACAAAAATTATCGAGGGTGTTAGTTTGCACATCCAATAAATCAAAACCACTTTCATTTGTTTCGATAAAATTAGTGTTAAGAGTTCCTCTCGTTAAAAACTGAGTATGATTAATTTTAGGAATTTTGAACTGTGTTTTAGTTTTAGAATTTGATAAGGCAATATTTCTAATATTTGCTTGAGGAAACAATACCTTTAAACGCCCATTAAGCATTGGAATTGGTTCAAACGCAAAAATCTGTTCTTGCTTTATTGTTTTATTGGCTATTAAAACAAACGAGCCAATATTACTTCCAACATCAAAAAACACAGCATCCTTATTTAAAAAATAAGGAAATAAAAGCATTTCAAATTCTACTTTATCTTCGTTATAATTTTTCCAAGAAAGATTTATGTATTGTTTTAAATATTTTTTCTTATAAATATCAGGACTCACAAAAACAATTACCTTTTGCAAAACACTTGATATATTTGACTTTACAGCACTAAGCATTCTTTAATAATTTGGCTTTAATAAAATGATTATAAAATGGTTTTATTTCGTTTCGATAAAAAAACGCAGTAATTAATAATATAATCAAACCTAATAATGGATTGTAATATAAAACCTGATTATCTTTAATTACTAATTGCATTCCTAAAACAAGTATACATAAGGCTATTGGCAACACAATTTGCTTCATGATAATAATAGGCAGTTTAATAAACTTTTTACTCTCGATATAAACGAATATAATTTGAAATGGTTTTGATAAAATATAAGCCATTAAAATACCATTGAACTTGAAATAATAAACTAATAAAAACGTAAGTCCAAGTTGTACAATAGTCATAAAAACAAAACTCTTGGCAATTAAATCTGTCCGTTTAAAATAAAACAATGGGGTTAAATAAATAAAATAAAGAACTTTAAAAATTTGCCCAATTGCCAAAATCCCTAAAAACGCTAAAGCTTTATGATAATATGCCTTTGCAATTAAAAAATGTACGGCGATAGGAACTGTTACCAAAGTAAAAACAATTGCTAAAATAACCACTATTAAATATCCACTGGCATACTTATTTACATTTTCTTTTAATTTTTCGGCTGAGGCATTTTCTTTTATTAAAGCATAAATTTTTGGGTAAACAGAATTATTCATACCGCTGAAAATAATTTCAATTCCTAAGGTACATTTAATGCCAAAGTCAAATAAACCAACCAAATCAGTAGTAAGAGCTTTTTCAATAAAAATACGATCTGCGTAATTAAACACCCAGTTTAAAACAGAATAAATTAAAAGGGGAACACAAAACTTTTTAATATCGATAAAAAAATGAGAATCTGATTTTGCTCCAAATTCTTTTTGCATGAATATAAACGCAATTAAAAATATAATTAATCCAGAAAATAAACGACCAATTAATGGCCCCATAATACTATCTCCAAAACTGTATAAGCCAATTAATGAAATACCAATAGTAGCAACAAAATTCACAATATTTGAAACTAAAAACTGATTAGGCTTTTCTGAATAAATTAAATAATTACTATACAATTTAAAATAGGCATTAAAAAACGCAGTAATTAATGAGAAAAACATAAATGGATAAAACTGCATAGGCAAAGCATCTTTAAAACTAAACTTAAAAATGAAAGGCCCTATAATGGCGAATAACAAAATAACTAAACCGGAAAATAATAAACTGTAATAATTTATGCTTGCAATTTTTGATTTCAATTCTGCCGGCCTATCCTTACTCTCAAAAATAACAGGCCCTATAAAACTTTCTAAACAAAAAGAAATAAAACTTTGAAATAATAAGGTAAAAGATAGATGTAAGGTTAAATAACCATACGTTTTTGTACTAAAAATTCCACCAGTATAAAAAAACAATAATATAAAGCCAGAAAGCATTGGTAATGCTCCAACAACAGAATAAATAAGCGATGATTTGAAAAACTTTTTAGAAATCATAAAGCATAAAGATACTAAGATTAGTTAAAAATGAATGATAAAATCCTATATTTAAACCATTATAAATGAAAGCTAAAAAAGTCCTTATAATTACATATTACTGGCCACCAACAGGTGGTGCAGGTGTGCAACGGTGGCTAAAGTTTAGTAAATATTTCCGTCAGTTTAATTGGGAGCCTGTTATTTATACACCTTCAAACCCCGATTTCCCGATTAACGACCCGACTCTGTTAAAAGATGTACTTCCAAATATTGAGATTTTAAGAACTCAAATAAATGAACCTTACGATGTTTATCGTAAAATAATGGGTAAGAAAAAAACTGAAACAGTTAATCAAGGTTTTTTATCAGAAGGAAAGGAAAATAAGGTTTTACAAAAAATGATGATTTGGGTAAGAGGAAATTTCTTTATTCCTGATGCTCGAAAATTTTGGATCAAACCTTCCATAAATTATTTATCGGAGTATCTAAAAGATAATAAAATAGATGCTGTTATTAGTACAGGCCCGCCACATAGTATGCACTTAATCGCTTTAGGGTTAAAACAAAAATTTAATATTCCATGGATAGCTGATTTTAGAGACCCATGGACACAAATAGATTTTTATAATCAGTTGCAATTAACAACACTTGCGGATAACAAACATAAAAAATTAGAAAAATCAGTTCTTCAAACCGCTAATAAGGTAGTTACTGTAAGTAGTCATTGGGCAAACGATTTAACAGCCCTTTGCAACCGAGAAGTTAATGTTATTACAAATGGTTTTGACGCTGATGACTTTGCAAGTAATGGTAATGAACCTTTATTAGAAGGCTTTTTATTACACCACATTGGCGCTTTAAATAAAGATAGAAATCCGCATACATTGTGGAAAGTCCTTGGCGAATTATGCAAGGAAAACAATCAATTTAAAGCTGATTTAAAATTAAAATTTACTGGTAAGACAGATGCAGCCGTATTTGAAAGTTTAAAACAAAATGGCATTTTAGAAAACTCCGAAAAAACAGATTACATGGCGCATTCGGAGGTCGTGAAATTATTAATTAAATCACCAATACTATTATTGCCATTAAACGACACTCCAAATGTATTAGGTATTGTGCCAGGTAAATTATTTGAATATTTAGCAGCTAAACGTCCCATTTTTGCAATAGGAAATGAGAATGGAGATTCTGCTAAAATAATAAAAGATGCAAATGCAGGAGCAATGGTTGGCTTTAAAGATGAGGAAAATACAAAGAAACGTATTTTAGAATTGTATGATCAGTTTAAACAAAACACCTTGCATATTAACTCTTCTTCTATCGAAAAATATTCGAGAAAAAGTTGCGCTGAAAGCTATACCAATTTATTAAACGAAATAACCGTTTAAGTAATTTTAAAGTCCTGTATATTTCTTAAAAATCTTAATAGCTACGGCTAATAAAATAATTCCGAATACCTTTTTTAGAATAGCAATTCCTCCAACTCCAAGCAATCGCTCAAGTCTATCTAGATTTTTCAATACTACAAAAACAATGATGACGTTTAAAAATATGGCAATTATTATTGAAAGCAAATTATATTCTGCTCTTATAGAAAGTAATGTGGTTAATGTACCTGTTCCTGCAATTAATGGGAAAGCCAAAGGAATAACTGATGCCGTTGCTGGCATTGTATCTTTAGAAATTTGAATTCCTAAAATCATTTCCATTGCTACAATAAAAATAAGTATAGAACCTGCAATCGCAAAATCACCAATGGTAATTCCTATAATTTCTAAAATTGAATTTCCAACAAATAAAAAAACCAACATGATGCCTAATGAAACTAAAGAAGCTTTAGGAACATCGATGCCACCAGTTTTTTGTTTTAATCCAATAATGATTGGAATTGAGCCTATAATGTCAATTACTGCAAATAACACCATGGTTACTTTTAAAATTTCTATCAAGTCGAATTTCAAATCCATTTTTTTTAAGCAAAGGTATGCTAATTTTGTTACTTTTGAGTATGCGAAAAATTCTCTTTATACTAGGTGCAGCCTTTTTTTTAAGTGCATGTACTCAAATAAATTCTAATTCAGGAAAATCAATCACTCAAGGTGGCGATACTGTTGCCGATGTGGACGTGTCTCTTTCAAAATTTGACGCGATTGAAGAGTTAGCGGCCATTGAAGAGCCAGTAAAAAACAATATTGTTTTTAAAGCTAGTGGAATTGAGCCAGGTTGGTTTGCGGAATTTTATTCAAACAAATTGCGTTTAGTTATAGAATATGGGCAAGACAGCGTTATTCTTAATCAAGAGTTTACTGATTTAAAAAACGAAAAAGGTTTTTCGGTAACAAAATCAATTAAGTTTCATAACCAACAAACAGATTTAAAAATTTCTATTGATAATAAACCATGTGTTAATCCTGGCAGTGGCAACAAAGAAGATAGGGTTGTTACGGTTGAATTAAACAAAAAGAATTATAAAGGTTGCGGCTATTTTATTTTACCTGCAAGGCATTAAGACATGAAATTTAATCAATTTATATTCGGACTAGTTTTAATATTATTAATTTCTTGCAAAACTACTGTTAAACAAGACGATTCCATATTAATTAAACAAGAAATAAAGCAAAGACTTTTAGAGAGTTCTCAAATATGCCAACTCTTAGACTGTCAAGCAAAGTTTAGTAAAGAAGTAATTATTTACCGAGACTTATATAAAGACTTACACAATCGAATTTCTAAATTTGTAGACACTAGTTATACTAAAATCCCAAGAAACGATGATGAGTTGGACTCTTTATTAAATAAGTTCGAACCAAATTATCATTATCAACTAGATGTAGCTATTAAATCTGTTAAATACAAACTCTTTCCCGAAAACGACACATTCTACATTTATTCATCGTTTTTTAGGCCTGACACTTCAACGACAAGTTACCCTGAGAAATATTATAAAACTTGTAAAAAAACTTTGGACGAACATTTAAGAATCTTGAAAGCGGGACAACCAACATTTTCCCATGACCCGTGTGTAAAGAATTTGCCCAGCAGGTAACCGCACCTAAAATTAATTTGGGCATTCGGCTTCGGCATTTGCAAATGTGGTAGACAATTAATTAATTTTCGCTTTGCAAATGGCTAATAAACATTTAGCTTTGTCAGTAAGCTTTTCGTTAGAAAACGGTTTAAAAGCCCAAACTAAAATTTAGCTGCAATCCTAAGTAATTAGTTTTCTAAAGTTAATTTGACACTATTAAACATTATTAAAAAAGCCCATTTACAGGTGTAAATGGGCTTTTTTAATTTACAATCATGTAGATTAAAGATAACTTTAACTTATTTCAAAGCTTCAATTAATTTTTCTGCCAATTCAACTCCAATTCGTTCTTGAGCTTCATTAGTAGCAGCACCGATATGTGGTGTTAAAGAAATTTTAGAATGTTTTAATAAAGCTTCAATTGGCGTAGGTTCGTTTTCAAATACGTCTAAACAAGCATGTGCAATTTTTCCAGAATTTAAACCAGCTAACAAATCAGCCTCATCAATTACGCCACCACGAGATGCATTAATTAAAATAACACCATTTTTCATTTGACCTATTTCTTTTTCAGTAATCATTTTTCCACCAGGTACATGCAAAGAAATCACATCAGATTGTGAAATTAATTCATCTAACGTTACCGTGCTAATTTTCACATCAACACCGTTTGTTCCTTGTATATCTAATTTTAAAACCGCCTCTTTTACAAATGGGTCGTAAGCCAAAACTTTCATTCCACAACCTAACGCAATTTTAGCAGTAAATTGTCCTATGCGTCCGAATCCAATAATACCAATTGTTTTATCTCTTAGTTCAATTCCTTTCGAATAGTTTTTCTTTAAATCGTTAAATTTTGTATTACCAATAGTTGGCATGTGTCTGTTACTTTCGTATAAAAAACGAACCGCATTAAATAAATGTGCAAATACTAATTCAGCAACTGAGTTACTAGATGCGGCTGGTGTATTTATAACTTGCAATCCTTTAGATCGAGCATAGTCAACATCAATATTATCCATCCCTACACCGCCTCTACCTATCACTTTTAAATTAGGACAAGCATCAATCACATCCTTTCTTACTTTAGTTGCGCTACGCACTGTTAAGGCTACATAACCTTTATCGTTTAATTCTTTTGCTAAATTTTCTTGTGCTACGTTTTCTGTTACAACTGTAAATCCTGCTTTTTCTAAAATGCTTTTTCCTACTGTATCAATGCCATCATTGGCTAAAATTAATTTGCTCATACTTTTTATTTTAATTGTTCTATAATTGCTTCAATACTCATTCCGTCAGCTTCAGCTTTGTAATTACGAATAATTCGATGTCTCAAAATTGAATTAGCAACGGCTTTTACATCTTCAATATCTGGACTATATTTTCCATTAATTGCGGCATGACATTTAGCTCCTAAAACCAAAAATTGTGATGCTCTAGGGCCTGCACCCCATGCTAAATATTTTTTGGAAATCTCTGAACTAAACTCAGAATTTAAACGAGTTTTGTTCACCAATTTAACTGCATATTCCAATACGTTATCAGCAACAGGTATTTTACGAATCAAATTTTGAAAATATAAAATTTCTTCAGCTGAAATGATTTTTTTTAATTCAATGTTACGATCTGTTGTAGTGTTTTTTACAACATCTAATTCTTCTGCAAAACTTGGATAATCTAACCAAATGTTAAACATAAAACGGTCAAGTTGAGCTTCTGGTAATGGGTAAGTACCTTCTTGTTCAATTGGGTTTTGTGTTGCTAATACGAAAAATGGATTCCCTAATTCGTATTTTTTTCCAGCAGTAGTTACACATCGTTCTTGCATCGCTTCAAGCAAAGCGGCTTGTGTTTTTGGCGGAGTTCTATTTATTTCATCTGCTAAAACGATGTTAGCAAATAAAGGTCCTTTTATAAATTTAAAATTTCGGTGTTCATCTAAAATTTCAGAACCAACAATATCACTCGGCATTAAATCAGGTGTAAATTGTATACGACTAAAAGATAATCCTAACACATCTGAAATTGTATTTACCAATAATGTTTTTGCTAATCCAGGTACACCAACTAATAAACAATGCCCTTTACAAAATATGGAAATTAAAACATTCTTTATTGTATCCTGTTGCCCAACAATTACTTTTCCAATTTCAGTATTGAGCTCCTTGTATTTTAGTACAAAGGCATCTATGGCTTCAACATCGTTTTTATAGTTCATTGATTTTTTGTTTAAAAATACAATTTTAGTTTAGTTGTTTAAAGTTTTTTATTCACATTATTGATGATTTTAAAACATCAAATTATCTAAACATATTTCTCGGTTTTATCATCAAAAAACAAATCAACTTTGCTAGCATGAATCTTTAAATTAATAATTAGCTCTTCGCAACCATTATTTAAAGTAGAACATCTTATTAAATCAACTAAATCAAAAATTTCAGAATAGGTTCCTTCAACAACAGTTTCAAAAGGACAAACCTTATATTTCAATTTTGAAGTTTCAATTAAATCAATTGCTTTGTCAATTAACTCAATCATATTGCTTTTTTGGGTTATAGGTAATAATTGTATTGCTACATTTATTTTTAATTCTTTCATAATTGCTAATTGCTTAAATTTTAAATTGGATAGGAAATTTAGTAAAGCTAAGGATAAAGATACGCCAAATATGCTATTTATTTCAATTCTGACGGCGGTTCTAGCA
Organism: Bacteroidota bacterium; assembly: GCA_043769975.1. Classification (GTDB taxonomy): domain Bacteria; phylum Bacteroidota; class Bacteroidia; order B-17B0; family Aurantibacillaceae; genus UBA4416. Next base: position 3,206 of record JAYVIS010000201.1, on the reverse strand, counting down.
TTAAATACCCAATGGCATAGTCGAATCATTTTCTTGTAAATATTTTTGAGAAATCAACACATGATATTTAATGCGAAAACAAATTAGAAACCAATTTTAAATAAAAAAGGTAACCAATCGGTTACCTTTTTTTAAATTTATATTTTTTACTAGAATTATGCTTCTGGAGCAGTTTCTTCAGTTGTACCTTCTGCTTTAAGAGCTACATCTTTTTTAGTAGTTTTTCCACGACGAGTTGTTTTAGCTTTTTCAACTTTAACAGCTTTACCGTTAGAATAAATATCATTAAAATCAACTAATTCAATTAAAGCCATTTCAGCAGCATCACCTTGTCTGTTTCCAGTTTTAATAATACGAGTATAACCACCATTTCTTTCAGCAACTTTAACAGAAACCTCTTTATATAATAAAGCAACGATTTCTTTACTTTTTAAGTAGCTAAATACAGTTCTGCGGCTATGCGTAGAATCGTCTTTACTTCTGTTAATAATTGGTTCAACATAAGTTCTTAAAGCTTTAGCTTTAGCTAAAGTTGTAAAAATACGTTTGTGCTCAATTAATGAACAAGCCATGTTGCTCATTAATGCTTTACGGTGTGAAGCAGTTCTACCTAAGTTATTTATTTTATCTCCGTGTCTCATTGTCTTTTTATTTATTGAATTTGTGAATTATTGAATTGATGAATTTAAGTCTCTAAATCACAAATTCTTTATTTCCCTAATTGTATTAATCTTTATCTAATTTATATTTTACTACGTTCATTCCAAATTGTAATCCTTTAGTTGAAACTAGATCTTCTAATTCAGTTAAAGATTTTTTACCAAAGTTACGAAATTTCAATAGGTCGTTTTTGTTAAAAGAAACAAGTTCTCCTAAAGTCTCAACATCTGCTGCTTTTAAGCAATTTAATGCACGAACAGATAAATCCATATCAACTAACTTAGTTTTTAATAATTGACGCATGTGTAAAGATGTTTCGTCAAATTCTTCTTCAGATTTTTTATCTTCTGAATCTAAAGTGATTTTCTCATCAGAGAACAACATGAAGTGGTATATTAAAATCTTAGCCGCTTCTTTCAAAGCTTCTTTCGGATGAATAGAACCATCAGAAACGATATCTAAAATTAATTTTTCGTAATCTGTTTTTTGCTCAACACGATAATTCTCAATTGTGTATTTAACATTTTTTATTGGCGTATAAATTGAGTCAATAAAAATTGTTCCTTGAGGAGCAGAATTTGTTTTATTTTCTTCAGCAGGAACGTATCCACGTCCTTTGTCGATTGTTAATTCGATTTTCAATTTAACACTTGATTCACAATTAAAAATAATTAAATCAGGGTTTAATATTTGAAAACCATTTGCAAATTTTCCAATTTCACCTGCAGTAAAAGTTTCATTTCCAGCAAAGTGAATAACAACTTTTTCAGCATCATGATTATCTAATTGCTTTTTAAAACGAACTTGTTTTAAATTTAATATGATTTCAGTTACATCTTCCACAACCCCTTTGATTGTAGAAAATTCATGATCAACACCTTCAATTTTTACGCTAGTAATTGCATGTCCTTCTAATGAAGATAACATAATACGACGTAATGAGTTACCTATAGTGATACCGAAACCTGGTTCTAACGGACGAAATTCAAATTGTCCTTCAGTTTCAGTAGAGTTAATCATAACAACCTTATCTGGTTTTACGAAATTTAATATTGCCATTTTATTATTTTATATAGGTTAATTAAAAAACTAAATTTTATAATAACTAAGTTATTATTTAGAATAAAGTTCAACGATTAATTGTTCTTTGATGTTTTCTGGTATTTGAGAACGCTCAGGAACAGAAAGAAATTTTCCTGTAAAAGTTGTTTTATCAAAATCTAACCAAGAATATTTATTAACATGTCCTGACAATGCTGTTGAAACAACTTCTAATGATTGAGATTTCTCACGAACACCAACTACATCACCAGCTTTTAAAGTATAAGAAGGGATATTAACTCCGTTACCATTTACTGTAATATGAGCATGACTCACTAATTGACGAGATGCACGACGAGATGGAGCAATACCTAAACGATAAACTACATTATCTAAACGTGATTCGATCAATTGTAATAAAACCTCACCTGTGATACCATGAGCACGAGCAGCTCTATCAAAAGTTAAAGCAAATTGCTTCTCTAAAATACCATAAGTATATTTAGCCTTTTGTTTTTCCATTAACTGGATAGCATACTCAGATTTTTTTCCTTTTTTCTTAGTATTACCGTGTTGCCCAGGAGGATAGTTCTTTTTTTCTAATGCTTTATCTGGACCAAAAATTGGTTCTCTAAATTTTCTTGCAATCTTTGATTTGGGACCTGTATATCTTGCCATTTCTATTTATTAATTTCTATTATTTTACTATTTTTATTTACTCTTATTAATCAATAAAGATTAACAACGACGACGTTTTGGAGGACGACAACCATTATGTGGCATTGGTGTAATATCAACAATTTCAGTTACTTCAATTCCTGAAGTAGAAATAGTTCTAATTGCTGATTCACGTCCTGCTCCAGGTCCTTTAACATAAACTTTTACTTTACGTAAACCTAAATCAGCCGCTACTTTAGAGCAATCTGCTGCTGCTAATTGAGCAGCATAAGGTGTGTTTTTCTTAGAACCACGGAATCCCATTTTACCAGCACTAGACCAAGAAATAACTTGACCAGCATTGTTGGTTAATGAAATAATGATGTTATTAAATGTAGCGTTCAAGTGAGCTTCTCCAATTGCCTCTACCTTTACTACTCTTTTTTTCGCTTTAGCTTTTGAAGCTGCTACTGCTGATGATTGTTTAGCCATTTTAATTAAATGCTTATTTATTTATTACTTAGTAACTTTTTTCTTGTTTGCAACTGTCTTACGCTTACCTTTACGTGTACGTGCATTAGTTTTAGTACGTTGTCCACGAACTGGTAAACCCAAACGGTGGCGGATGCCACGTTGTGATCCAATATCAGTTAAACGTTTGATGTGTAAAGCAACTTCTGAACGAAGTCCACCTTCTACCTTAAAATTGTCGTTAACAATCTTACGAATAGCGTTTTGCTCGTCATCATTCCATTCGTTAACTTTTTTGTTAAAGTCAATGTTAGCTTCTGTTAAGATGCGTTGAGCTCTGCTACGTCCAATACCAAAAATGTAGGTTAATCCTATTT
>JAYVIS010000200.1:0-2830 GCA_043769975.1 Bacteroidota bacterium | reverse complement strand
CGTTCACGTTCATTGGCAATAATTTTTGCCTCAATACTTTTAGCTACATCCGGATTTTTATGCAAATAATTATCTAAATGTTGTTTTATAAAATCATTTACAAAAGAACGCATGGATTGACCACCTGGTGAAACATCATTTGAGCCCAATTTTGTTTTGGTTTGAGATTCGAAAACTGGTTCTTGAACACGAACAGAAACAGCAGCTACAATAGATTTACGAACATCAGAAGGGTCGAAATCTTTTTTATAAAACTCACGAATTGTTTTAACAACGGCTTCACGAAATGCTGCCTGGTGCGTTCCTCCTTGAGTTGTATATTGCCCATTGACATAACTATAATATTCTTCAGAATAATGTTCATTGCTATGAGTCATTGCTAATTCAATATCATCACCTTTTAAATGAATAATTGGATAAATGATTTCACCAGTAATATTTTTTTCTAATAAATCTTTTAAACCATTATCTGATTTATATATTTGATCATTAAAATATAAGGTTAAGCCTGTATTTAGAAACGCATAATTCCAAAGCATTTTGTCAATATACTCATGCACATAATGGTATTTCTTAAAAATTGTATCATCTGGTCTAAATTCAACATAAGTTCCGTTAGCCTCAGTAGTTTTCTCTAATTTAGATTCTTTTACTAAATTACCACAAGAAAAATCAGCAGTTTTCATTTGCCCGTCTCTAAAAGCAGTTACTCTGAAATGAATTGATAAAGCATTTACTGCCTTAGTTCCTACTCCATTTAGTCCGATTGATTTTTTAAAGGCTTCGCTATCGTATTTTCCACCAGTATTCATTTTGGAAACAACTTCAACAACCTTTCCTAAAGGGATTCCACGTCCATAATCTCTAATTGAAACTGCACCATCTTTTACCGCAACATTAATTCGCTTTCCTGCACCCATCATAAATTCATCAATGGAATTATCCATGACCTCTTTGATAAGTACATAAATACCATCATCAAATGCAGATCCATCTCCTAATTTTCCAATATACATTCCTGGGCGCATACGAATATGCTCTTGCCACTCAAGAGATTTTATACTGTCTTCGTTATAACTTGCTATTTCTTTTGCCATCCTTATACAATTTTTTATGCTTAGTTTTTAGTGTTTAATTATCAAAAACTTTTCACTAAAAACGCACTAATTATTTTATTCAAAATTCAATCATTTACAATTTAGTTCTATATTAAAAACTAAGCATTAACAACTCAAAACTATCTACTAATCTCCATCAATTAAATTTCCTAATCCTCCTAAAATACTTCCTTCTTCTTTTCTTGAACCTTTCCCATAAGATAAAATTCTACCTGCTAAACGACTGATTGGTAATGTTTGAATCCATACTATTCCTGGCCCTTTTAATGAAGCATAAAATACGCCTTCACCACCAAACAAGGTGTTTTTAATACCACCTACAAATTGTATATCATAATGTACATCGCTTGTAAAAGCAACAATACAACCTGTATCTACTTTTAGAGTTCCTCCTTTTAATTCTTTTTCAATAACAGTTCCTCCAGCATGAAAAAATACCATTCCATCGCCTTGTAATTTTTGCATAATAAATCCTTCGCCACCAAAAAAGCCAGAGCCAAAACGACGATTAACATGAACTGAAATTTTTGCACCCAAAGCAGCACACAAAAAACTATCTTTCTGAACAATCAGAGTACGATTATTACAAGAGGCAAGCTGAACAGGTGTAACTGTTCCAGGATAAGGAGCTGCAAAGGCTACTTTTCCTTTTCCACTTCCCCTTTGTGTAAAATGCGTCATAAAAAGAGATTCACCAGTTATCATTCTTGCACCTGCTGACAGAAGTTTTCCAAAAATACCCTTTTCAGGTTCTGAACCATCGCCCATTTTAGTTTCAAAATGAATGTTTTCTTCCATATACAGCATCGCACCCGCTTCTGCAATGACGGTTTCATTTGCATCTAAGTCCACTTCTACAATTTGAATATCGTTTCCGATAATTTTATAATCAATTTCGTGTGATTTCATGTGAAAAGGAAAGTTTTTTAGGTAGAAAAAATTGATAAGAAGTTTATTACCAAAAAATACGAATTTTGTAAGTGGATTACAAATTAGTTGAAAAAATTTAGCTAAAAAAAGGTTTTAGAGAACAAAATTTATTTCTGTTTAAATTGCTTGTTTTTATATATATTAAATTTACACATTAAATATAAATAAAAAAATATTTCTGAAAGTTTGAATTTTAAGTTTGTAGAGTTTTTTTAGGTAAAAAATCGTTTTAATTTGCATTTAGTTCAACAAAAAACTAAAAAATCATTTTATTTCAAAACATTATTTCAAAAGCTGTGTTCTTTTACGGTAGAGTTCTTCATTTTATATGTTATTTTTTACTCTTCGTTATTGATAATTTATTATTATTTTTTCAATTTATTTTTTTAACTTTTTCAATTTATTCTTATGGACAATTACAGAAATTCCGACCCTCTTAATACTACAAACACATATAGCACACGCAAATATCGTGATGGTAGTATGATGACAGGACTTTTCAATGAGCCTGAACATGCAGAAAGAGCGTATCATACACTACGTGAGCGTGGTTATGAAGACAAAGACATCAATGTATTAATGTCAGACAAAACTCGTGATGGCTATTTCAAACATTCAGATACTGAATTAGGCACAAAAGCTATGGAAGGTGCAGGTACTGGTTCGGCTATTGGTGGTGTTTTGGGTGCTGTTGTAGGTTTGGTAGCTGCTATTGCTCTACCAGGTGTTGGGTTAGGTATTGGCTTAGTAGCTGCTGGTCCTGTTTTGGCTTCTTTGGCTGG
>JAYVIS010000199.1:0-2356 GCA_043769975.1 Bacteroidota bacterium | reverse complement strand
ATTATAAAATTTCCTCCAATACTTTTGAAGGCAAAAGTATCCAAAACCTTATGATTTTGTGAAAGGCAATTCCTGCGGACCGCTGCTAAAATGAATCCTCGCACTATTGTCTTCGCATATTCATTTGACAGCTATTGCTGCACAAAATCATAGCATAACATCTGATGTCTAAATTTTAGAAGTTAATATAAGTTTGCACTAAGGATTGCTGTGGAAATCCTTTTGCCTGTCTCTTGCAAAAGATTACAATGAAAAGCCTGGCCGAAGGCAACGCCCAAATTATTCTTATTCATATTCTTCTAATACTTTTGAAGGCAAAAGTATCCAAAACCTTATGATTTTGTGAAAGGCAATTCCTGCTGACCGCTGCTAAAATGAATCCTTACACTCTTACCTTCGCATATTCATTTGACAGCTATTGCTGCACAAAATCATAGCCTAACATTTAATGTCTAAATTTTAGAAGTTAATATAAGTTTGCGTTAAGGATTGTAGTGAAAATCCTTTTTGGGAGGTACGAGCAAAAAGATTGCAACGAAAAGCCTGGCCGAAGGCAACGCCCAAACTATTATTAAAAGCCTAGCAGAAATTGAAACACTCAAAACTATAGAAGAAAGAAGTGAAAAAGAATTCAATTATCATTTGTTTATAAAGGCATAATTCAGTTCATAACAATCCTAATTTTGAATGCTTATCCTTTATAAATTTATATCCTAAATCTATAAAAATCATGAGCTATTTATTAAATTATTGGTGGGTATTAATTCCTATTGTATTATTATTATTTTACAAAGTATTATTTCGATTGTTTGGAATTATAATTGTACCCGAAGATAAAATTGGATTAGTAACCAAGAAATTTGTACTGTTTGGCGCCAATAAAGAATTGCCTGCAGGACGTATTATTGCTGTAAATGGGGAAGCTGGTTTTCAAGCACAAACTTTAGCTCCTGGAATTTATTTTTGGAAATGGATTTGGCAATATGAAATTAAATTGCAACCACTTACCGTTATTCCTGAAGGAAAAATTGGTTTGTTTGTAGCTAAAGATGGTGAGCAATTAGATAATGGTTGGATATTAGCTCGTACTGTAAAGTGCGATGCATACCAAGATGCCGCTGCATTTTTAAATAACGGAGGAAGAAAAGGTAGACAAATATCTATTATTACTGCTGGTACCTATCGTATAAATACATTTTTATTTGATGTGTTAACCACAGATATGATAACCATTCACGAAAATATGGTTGGAATTGTAACAACCTTAGATGGTAACCCAATTGAAGATGGCAACATTGCAGGTAGACATACTGATGGGCATAATAATTTTCAGGATGCTGATAATTTTTTACAAAATGGAGGCAATAAAGGTTTACAACAACAGGTTATATTAGCAGGTTCTTATTATTTTAATCCTTGGTTTATACAAACTGAGCAAGTAAAAATGACTGAAATTACGATTGGACATGTAGGTGTAGTCATTTCATTTGTTGGTCATGAAGGTAAAGATTTAAGCGGATCGGAATTTAAACATGGAAATATTGTTAGCAAGGGAGAAAAAGGTGTTTGGGCTGAACCATTAGGGCCAGGAAAATATCCTATTAATCCATATGTTATGCGTGTTGAAATGGTACCTACGACAAACTTAGTTTTAAACTGGGCGAGTGCACGAACTGAGGCGCATCAATTAGACAAGCATTTATCTACCATTACTGTTCGATCTAAAGATGGTTTCCCTTTTAATTTAGATGTTTCTCAAATCATACATATTCCAACAAGTGAAGCTCCTAAAGTAATTGCACGTTTTGGAAATATGAATAATTTAGTAAGTCAAGTTTTAGAACCTACTATTGGAAATTATTTTAGAAACTCTGCACAAGACAATGATGTGATTTCTTTTTTAGGAACTCGTAAAGAAAGACAAGAATCAGCGAAACTTCATATTGGAAAGGTATTAGATCAATACAATGTTTTTGGTGTTGATACTTTAATTGGAGATATCGTTCCACCTGAATCGTTAATGAAAACATTAACAGATCGTAAGATTGCAGAAGAACAAAATGTAACTTTTGAGACTCAGAAAAAAGCAGAAGTTACACGTCAGTCTTTAGAAAAAGAAACTGCCGTAGCGGATATGCAAAAGGAAATTGTAAAAGCTGACCAAGGTGTTTTAATTGCTGAACGTATTGCAGATGCTGCGGTTAAAAAAGCTACTGGAGAGGCATCTGGAGTTAAAATATCTTCGGTTGCAGAAGCTGATCGATTAAAAATAATTGCAAATGCTGATGCTGAAAAAACAAAAGTAACAGCAAATGCCGAAGCAGAAAAAATTAAAGCTTTAGCTAATGCAGAAGCG
>JAYVIS010000198.1:0-16471 GCA_043769975.1 Bacteroidota bacterium | reverse complement strand
ATTATAAAATTTCCTCCAATACTTTTGAAGGCAAAAGTATCCAAAACCTTATGATTTTGTGAAAGGCAATTCCTGCGGACCGCTGCTAAAATGAATCCTTTCGCTTTTTCATCGCATATTCATTTGACAGCTATTGCTGCACAAAATCATAGCCTAACATTTGATGTGTAAACTTAGTAACTAAATATAAGTTTGCGTTAAGGATTGTAGCAAAAATCTTTTTTGAGGTACGAAAAAAAATTGGAGCGAAAAGCCTGGCCGAAGGCAACGCCCTAATCATCTAAAAAAGCCTAACCCGAAGAGCAACTCTCAAATTATTTTAATTGTTTTACAAATCTAATAATCTTAATTTCGTTTTATAAATCGACTGTACTTATGAAGAAAATATATTATTTATCAACCTGTGATACATGTAAGCGCATTATTAAAGAATTAGAATTAAAAGAAAATGGATTTACATTTCAGGATATTAAAACGGAAAAGATTACAGAAAGTCAATTAGAAGAATTAAAAAAAATGTCAGGTTCTTACGAAGCCTTATTTAGTAAGATTGCACGCAAATACAAAGAGCTTAATTTATCTTCAAAACAACTTACGGAAACTGAAATTAAAAATTATATTTTAGAAGAGTATACCTTTTTAAAAAGACCAGTCATACTAGTAAATAATAAACTTTTTATAGGCAATTCCAAATCAGTTATTGAAATGGCTAAAAAGGAATTGCCATAATTGAAAATTACATCATTGCTGAAAGTATTCCTCCCATTATGCCCATACATACTATCCAATAACCTGTATTGATAACAACGTATTTAAAACTCTTACGTTCAAACATAGCGTTAGTGGCCATAATTGGCATTGCAATCATAAATCCACCAATAGTACCATGTAAAGCGCCATGTTTAAATGTACGGTAGCTAGTTCCAACTAAATCCATAACACTTTTATAAAGTGTGCCTTCTGGAGTTGTTGTATCAGCAATTGGTAAGCCAAAAAATGCTGATGCAACATGGTATTGATGAATTACCATAAATTGCAAAGCAAACGAAAATAGTAAACTAAAAACAAATGATAAGCCAAAAATGAGCAACATATTAGCTTGCTTTAATTTTTCGTCGCTAAGGCCGCATTCTTGTTGCCAAACTTTTCCAAATACTTTTGGATTATACCATATAAAGCCTAATGCCATTGGAATAAGACTTGCAATAATTACTGCTAAAAAATTCACATTCATATTATATTTATTTAAGGGTTTATATAAATTTAATACTTTTTTTTAATTCAAAAATTAAACGAAAACACTAATTAAAAAAATTAATTAGATATGATTGTTTTTAAAGTTTAATACCAATTACACAAATATCATCTACTTGCTCTAAATTTCCTTGCCAAGAGTTTAACGATAGATGCAATAATTCATTTTGTTCAGGCATTATTTTAATAGAATTGGATAATAATAATTCGTTAAGTGATTTATATTTAAATTTTTTACCCTTTGGCCCACCAAACTGATCAGCGAAACCATCAGTATATAAATATAAAACATCACCAGTTTTATATTCAATAGTTTGTAACGTAAAGCTCTCTGTTTTTTCACCTTTACCAACAGGCATTTTATCTTTTGGCAATTCAATGATTTGTCTATTACTAATTAAGATGGGTTCGTTATTGGCTGCTGCATAAGTAATTAAATTACTTACTTTATCAAAACATACTAAAATCCCATCCATTCCATCTTGTTGACCGTCATTTCCAATACTATCCATTAAACGTTTTCTCACATAATTTAATATTTCATTAGGTTTTGAAATATTTTTTTCTTTAATAGCTTCACTCAAAAAACCAATATTTAATAGGCTCATAAATGCACCAGGCACACCATGTCCAGTGCAATCGCAAACTGCTAAGTAAAACTTATTATTATGTTCTGTAGCCCAATAAAAATCACCGCTTACAATATCCTTTGGTTTAAACAAAACAAAATAATTACCGAGATAATTTTCCAATAATTCGTCATTTGCAAGTAAAGCATATTGAATTCGCTTAGCATAGTTAATACTATCAATCGTCGCTTTTTGATTCTCCTCAATTATTGCTTTTTGAAATTCAGTTTCACGATTTTTTAATTCTATGGTTTTCTTTTGTTTTTGAGAAACTTTAAATCGATTGTATATAAAAAATGCAAATAAGATTAGAACAACTAACCCAGAAATAACAAAATAAATAATAATAGATTGTTGTTTTGTTTTAGCTAAAAAAACCAACTCAATTTTTTCTTGATTAGCTTTAGCAAGCATACTTTGTTTTTCATTTTGATATAAATAATATTTTGATAATGATTGCTTTTTGTTATTTTCATTAATAACACTATCACGCATAGAATATGACAAATCAGACATGAAAAGTGCTTTTTCGTATTCATGATTATCTTGATATATTTTTCTTAATATATCTGCTGATTTTTGAATTGTTCCCGGAAACCCTAATTCTTTAGCTAAAACCATAGCTTTTTCACCAAAAAATTTAGCTTTTTGATTTTTATTTAAACGCCAATATACATTTGCCAAACTATTTGTGCAATTTGCAACCCATGCTTTGTCGTCTAATTCATTAAAAATATTCAAACATTGAATAAAAATAGTTTCTGATTTCAGTATTAATGTATCAAATTGTACTGAATTCTTTTGAAAAAAACAATCAGCTTGTAATACATAATAATCACCAATATTAAATAATGAAAGTGCTATCCCGTGTTTATTATTAGCTATTTTAAATGAATCATAACCTTTTTGAAAATATTCTAAAGATTTATTCATTAAGGTATCAGGTACTTCATATTTTCCTTTATATTGTATTTCTACCATATGAGTATAAGCAGTTCCAATATTATTGTAAGCTAAAGCCAAACCTTCTGGATCATTAATAAGTTTTCTAATTTTAAGACTTTGAAAATGATATTTCATAGCATTTACTAAATCATTCTGATTACTATATAGTACAGCAATATTATTATAAGATTGGGCTAAACTAATTTTGTTACCAAGTTTTTCTCTGATTTTCATTGCATCAAAATAAAACTCGAGAGCTTTATCAATTTCACCCTTACTGTCATAAATTGTCCCTAAATTACTTAGTGAATAGGCTTGTCCTTCTAAATCATTAATTTCGTGTTGTATTAATAAACTCTTATTAAAATATAAAATCGCCTTATAGGAAATTCCTCTTTCAGTAAAAAAGAATCCTTTATTATTAAGTGATGCAGCTAAATGTCGTTTGGCGCAAATTTTAATTTTATTATTAGATGAATTTTGAAGTTTTGCAGCCAACTTACCCATTTCATTATTATAAATAGGCCAAATTTCTTCCGAAGCATTTTCAGCTATAATACTTAGTAGTATAAGCTTATTTGTATCAGCTTTAGCCTGGCTAATTTTAACTATCAAAGAATCGATGTAATAATCTGATTGAGAAATTAGATTATTACTAATAGTTAGTAGTGCTAGAAAAAAAAGTATATATGTATTTTTTTCAATTCAAATTAAAGCTTAATACCAATTATACAAATATCATCTACTTGCTCTAGTTCGCCTTGCCAATCATTTAATGTAACAAGCAATTCGTTTTTTTGTTCCTGCAAGGCCAATGAAGAATTATATAACAACATCTCATTTAAAGGCTTATACTTAAATTTTTTACCTTTGGGTCCACCAAATTGATCAGCGAAACCATCAGTATATAAATATAAAACATCACTAGTTTTATAATCAATTGCATGTAATGTAAAACTATCAGTCCTTTCTCCTTTACCTACTGGCATTTTATCCTTTGGTAATTCAATAATTTGTTTATTACTAATTAAGATGGGTTCGTTATTTGCAGCTGCATATGTAATTATATTAGTTACTTTATCAAAACAAACTAAAATAGCATCCATTCCATCTTGTTGACCGTCATTTCCAATGCTCTCCATTAAACGTTTTCTCACATAATTTAAAACCTCATTCGGTTTTTGAATATTTTTTTCTTTTACAGCCTCGTTTAAAAATCCAATATTCAATAAACTCATAAAAGCTCCTGGAACACCGTGTCCAGTACTATCACAAACTGCAATGTAAAATTTATTATTATGTTCCGTTGCCCAATAAAAATCGCCACTTACAATGTCTTTTGGTTTAAAAAGCACAAAATGTTCTGGAATATTATCTTTTACTAACTCTAAATTTGCTAATAATGCATATTGAATTCGTTTCGCATAATTTATACTCTCATAAACTTCTTTTTGCTTTTCATCAACTAATTTCTTTTGTTCTGAAATAAGTAAATTCGACTTTTTTTTGTTTTTGTATGCCTTAAAAGATATAAAGAACAAAATAAATATTACTGAAACAAGAATTAACAAATAATTTCGTTGTTTATTGCTTGCAGCAATTTCAAAATCTTGTTCTTTTAATTGATCTTCTTTTTTAGTTATATCATACTTTACTTCCATTTCAAGCATTTTCCCTTTTATGGTATTAAGTTCGGAGGAATCTTGATAAGCCTGAAATAATTCATTATAATCATAAGCTTCCTTAAATATATTTATTGAGTAATATGTTTTTGAAATATTTTGATAGCAATCTCTCTTTATAAAATTCATTTTAAGAGTATCAGAATACAATAATGCAACATTAAAATATTTTAGTGCAGAATCACTATTATGATTCAAACTATATAGTTGACCTATCACAAAATAACAATTACAAATACCATGCTTGTACCCAATATTTGTATAAATATCTAATGCCTCAAATGCCCTAGTTTTACCTCTTTCAAAATCCTTATTTTTTAAATATACTTCTGCGATACCAAGTATACAATTTGCAGTATAATCACTATTATTGTTTTGCTTGTATATTTCCAAAGCCCTTACACTATAAAACATTGCACTATCATAATCTTTCTTTTCAGAATATAAAATGCTAATATTTGTAAGGACGTTAGCGTATTTTATATCATCCTTTTCAGTTAAATAATATTTTTTAGCTAAATTATAATAGGTCATAGCTTTATCGTACTTCCCTTGTTTGGCATACAAATTGGCTAATATATTATATGCTTTAAACTTCTGACTTGTAAAATTATTTTTTTCTAAATATTCAATATATTCCAAACAAAAACGCATAGAAACATCATACATCTCTTTGTAATAGAGATTATTAATTAATAATGATGACGCATTTTTAATTCCATTATCAAAACCAATGCTTTTTGCTAATTTTTGCGCATCTATTAAATAATTAACATTTTCTTTTGAACTATATGTATTATAATAACTTGCAAGACGAATGATTGCATTTACTTTATTCGAATCATTTGGTAAACTTTTTATGACAACTTTTAATGAATCTGTTTTTTTGATGGATTGACCATAATTAACAAATGAGTTAAAAACAAAACCGTATAAAAAAAAATATTTAATTAATCTCAACATATTAAATTATAGTTTTATTCCAACAATGCAAACATCATCCACTTGTTCTAATAAACCTTTCCAATTTTTAAAATTCGTTTTTAAGTATTCTCCTTGCAATTTAACATCTTTATCACTCATTGACAATAATAACTCATTTAGCTTTTTTCTTTTAAATTTCTTACCCTTTTCACCACCAAACTGATCTGCAAACCCATCCGTATATAAATACAAGGTATCATTTTTACGCAAATATATTTTATGCGTCACAAAAGAATTCATTGCTTCTCCTTTTCCAATAGGCATTTTATCTTTTTGAAGTTCAATAATTTCTTTATTTTGAATTAATAAAGGAGAATTATTCGCTGCAGCATATTCAACTTCTAAATTTTCAAATTCTGAATTAATATTATTTATTTTAAATGACATTAAAACACCATCCATTCCATCTTTTTGATCTTCCTTACCAATACTCTCAATTAAGCGAGAACGAACATAATTTAAAATTTCATGGGGTTCTATAATGTTTTTTTCTCTAATTGCTTCACTTAAAAAACCAATGTTTAACAAACTCATAAATGCGCCAGGAACGCCGTGCCCTGTACTATCACAAACTGCTAAATAAAACCGATTATTGTACTCTGTTGACCAATAAAAATCGCCACTTACAATATCTTTAGGTTTAAAAAACACAAAATGATTTGGTAAACTTTTTTTCATGAAAATATCTTGAGATAATAACGCATCTTGAATTCGTTTAGCGTAATTGATGGAATCAACAATTTCTTTCTGTTTTTCTTGCACTAATTCTTTTTGAAATTCAGCTTCCTCTTTTTGAAGAACAACTTCAACTGTTCTTTGTTTTACAATTTCTTCTAACTCATTTTGTCGCTTTTTAAATGCAGCTAAGCGCCATTTAATTATTATTCGAAAAAGTAAAAAAGCTGAAATAAAATAAAATAAATATGCCCAAATAGTTTTGTAAAAAGGTGGCAAAACAGTAAATTTATAAACTATAGGCTCAGTCCAAACACCATTTGGACTTTGAACTTTTAATTTAAAAATATAATCTCCATTATTCATATTTCCAAAATTAGCTTCTGTTTTTTTCAAAATAGGACTCCATGTTTTATCATATCCTTCAAGCATATATTGATAATTCAGCATGAAGTTTTTCGAAGTTTCAATACCACCAAATTCAAATGAAATACTATTATGCTCATAAGGTAAAATCAAATTTTGTGGTATCGGATAAAATTTTGTTATAGAATTAAATTTAATTCCTTTATACTTATACTTAACGCTATCTAATTCTTCAGCATTTAAAATTTTACCGTAGGTAAATAATTGTTGTTGGTTAAGTATTAAACTATCGATATTACTATTATATAAAGAGGCATCAGATACACTATACCAATCAATTTTTTGTTCATTAATTTTAATACTATGTATTTCAGGTTTAATAATAGAGGATTTTTTTTCTATTAAATCATAATTTATTCTAATTAAAGAAGATTTATCGTCACCAGTTCCAACCCAAATAATTCCATTACTATCAACATAAATAGCGTTTTGCCCTACGTTAACATCTTTAACTGGGTAATTATTATTGACGTTATATATTTCTAAATCAACTAATTTATTAATTTCTGAAATTGAAGATTCAGAATTAAAAATTGCAAGCCCATTGTTTGTTCCAACAATTAGTTTATCATTTTTAAATTGTAATACTTGTGTTACATAATTATCTGGCAATCCATTTGTTGTAGTGAAATTTAAAAATTGATTTATTTTAGTTTTTTTATTTTCAACTAAACAACTAAGCCCAGCTTGGGTTGCAAACCAAATATTACCTTTTTTATCTTCACAAATACTTCTAACTACATTATTAATTAAACCATGAGTTGTATTATAATTAATAAAACGCTTACCGTCAAATTTACTCACACCACTTCCTTCCGAACCAAACCAAAAGTTTCCATTCATATCTTCAAATATAGTTCTGACCGTGTTACTAATTAATCCTTGCTCAGTTTTATAATTAGTAAATGAAATCCCATTAAATTTACTAACACCACCTCCTTCAGTTCCAAACCAAATATTACCATGTTTGTCTTCTTTTATACATCTAACCGTGTTATTTGGCAAACCATTCATTGTATTATAATTTGTGAAAGAGTGTCCATCAAACATGCTGACTCCATCACCGTAAGTTCCAAACCATAAATTATTCTTTCTATCTTTAGTAATAGCCCAAACTGTATTATTAACCAAACCTTGAGACACATTGTAAGTTTCGAAAGACTTACCATTATATTTTGTTACACCACCACCATAAGTACCAAACCACAAATCTTGGTTTTTATCTTCTGCAATAGTAAACACAGCATTACTTGCCAAACCTTGCTGTGCATTAAATGTTACAAAAGCATCTCCATTAAATCTACAGACACCACCACCATAAGTTCCAAACCAAATATTTCCATTATTATCTTCAGTAATGCTAAATACAACATTATTAGATAAACCATGTGACTTATTATAAGTAGTAAATAGTTTGGTACTATCAATTGATTTACTATTTGGTATTTTCTTATTTTTTAAATTTTCTGAATAAACACTAACGCCGCCACCTTCGGATCCAAACCAAATATTTCCTTTTTTATCTTCAGTAATTGACCATATAATATTATTTGCTAAACCATTTGAAGTATTATAATTTTTAAAAGACTTCCCATTATATTTAATGACTCCTTTTCCATTTGTACCAAACCAAATATTTCCTAAATAATCTTCTTCAATACTCCATATTGTATTACTGGATAATCCGTTGGTGGTATTATACGTAATAAATGAATTTCCGTCAAATTTACTAACGCCATCACTTTCGGAAGCAAACCATAAATTTCCTTTTTTATCTTCAAGAATTGTCCTTATTGTATTTCCCCCTAAACCATCTGAAAAACCATAAGATTTAAATAATTTACTTTTATTATTTTGTGAAATAGAATTACTATTGCCATTTGTTGAATCAGTATTTATATATTTACTAACGCCTCCGCCTTTCGTTCCAAACCATAAATTCCCTTTTCTATCTTCAGCTATGCTATAAACAACATTATCACCCAAACCATTTAAAATATTAAAGGTTACAAATGATTTGCCATCATATTTACTTACGCCTCCACCCTGAGTTCCAAACCAAATGTTGCCGAATTTATCTTCTTTGATACAAAGGACTAAGTTATTGGCTAAACCATGAGATGAATTAAAAACAGTAAATGATTTACCGTCATATTTATTAACTCCACCTCCATAAGTACCAAACCATAAATTCCCATTTCTATCAAGATACCCACATGCAATACTACTTAGCGATAAACCCTGTTCAGTATTAAATGTATTGAAATGTGAAAGTCCACCACTCACACCACCATTTGGAATAAATGTTTTTGGAGGAAATAAATCAATACGTTTTAATCCATCTTTAGTATTAATTGTTACGGTTGATTTGTTTGAAACAGGAACTTCAATTTTCTGCACTTTAGATTTATCCAAAATTAAAACTTCTGGAGGCTTTCCAACTATTGACTTAGGGGTTAAATAAACTTCTCCAGTTGATGTATTATTTAATTTACGATTAGAGTGTTCTTGTTTACAAGCAACAAATAAAAAAGTGGCCGATATTAAATAAAATATAAACTTGCTATTACTCATCTTAAATTCTAATTCCAATTATACAAATATCATCCACCTGCTCTAAATTACCCATCCATTTATTTAATGAATCATCTAATAAATCTTTTTGCTCATTTAATGGCAATTGGGATATTGAAATTAAATACTGTTTTAATTGTTTATACATGAATTTTTTTCCTTTTGGGCCACCAAATTGATCAGGCATACCGTCAGTTAAAGTATACACTAAATCTCCTTTTTGCAAATTAAATTCATGTTGGGTAAAAGATATATGGTCCTTATCATGCTTACCTACCGGCATTTTATCTGGGGCCAATTCTATCAATTCAAATTTATCATCAATTTTTCGAACAATCCAAATTGGATTGTTCGCAGCAGTATAACTGATTTTTTTATTTAAGAAATCAAAACAAATTAAACTACAATCCATTCCATCTTTTCCACCATCTTTGCTTCCATCTTTTTGTAAACGATCAATAATTGTTTTTCGGGTATGATTCAAAATATCTGACGGTTCGCATAATCCTTTTTCAATAGCTTTTTCTAGCGAGGAAATATTCAACATACTCATAATGGCACCAGGAACACCATGACCTGTGCTATCTGCAGTCACTAAAGCAAAATTATTATTCATTAATTTACTTGCCCAATAAAAATCACCACTTACTATATCTTTTGGTTGAAAGAAAACAAAATAATTTTTTCCTTCAGTTGATGATTCCAACTTTGAAAGATTTTCCGTTAATAATTCTTCACTAGCTAAAAAACTACGTTGAATTCGTTCTGCATAATTAATACTATCTGTAATTTCCTTATGTTTTTCTTCAATAATATGTTTTTGTTGAACAACTTCAAACGTTCGCTCTTTTACAATTGTTTCTAAACTCTCTTTTTCCTTTTTTAACTTCCGAGTTCGAGCATATATCGTAATTGCGTATATACTTATAAATAATAAAGAATATAAAATATAAGCCCACCATGTTTTATACCATGGTGGTAATATTTCGAAATAAAACTTTTCAATATTATTCTTGTTTGCAGTTTCAGGTGTATTAGAATTGACCATAAAGCAATATTTACCAGGAGGCAAACCAGAATAAGTAGCTTCTGTTTTGTTTAAAAATGGCGACCATTGTTTATCGGAACCTTCTAACATATAAGAATAACGAACGGTTTCAGGATTTGTAAAACTAACACCTACAAAGCTAAAAGTAAGATGATTTTTATCGTATGGAAGTCTTAAATTTATTGGTAAAGTAGAATTCTTATCAATACTATCAGAAAAAAATGAGAAATCTGTTTTCTCGAAAAATAATTTAAGATTAGTGATGTGAGTCTGCGGGGCAATATTATTTATATGATCTTCTAAAGGAGTATATTTTGTTAAACCACTTTTAGTACCGAACCACATATTTCCTTTTGAATCTTTAAATAATGCATTTTTAAGACAATCTATTCCCGAAAAGCCTTCTTCTAAACCATAGTGTTTAATACTAATTTTTTTATTCAGATTAAACATTTTATAATTCAATCTATCCAAACCTTTACTTGTAGATATCCAAAGATTATCATTATCATCAAAAGCTAATCCATTACAAACATCATCACTTAATCCATTATTGGTATTAATAACTGAAATATGTTTTCCATCGTATCTTGCAATTCCTCCGCCATATGTTGCAATCCATAAATTACCATCTATATCTTTTACAGCTTCAATTATATTATCGTTAGGCAATCCCATTTCCTTATTAAGGTAAGTCATTTTCCCATTTGAGATTTTCGTTAAACCACCATCCCAAGTACATATCCAAATATCATTATTAGAATCAGGGCATATTGAATAAATGTAACTACTGCTAACGCCATCTTTACCAATTGAAAAGTTTTTAAATTGTTTACCATCAAAAGAAGTAACACCGCCAGACCAAGAACCTAACCAAATATTTCCATTTTTATCACAGGCCATTGCGCTTGCAGGAAATGCTTGAATGCCATCTTTACTTGTATACTTTATGGTTTTGCTATTTATAGTATGATAAATCGCTTTATTTGTAGAAATCCATAAACCGCCAATTTTATCTTTTACAATTTTAAAAATATTTTCATTTTTAATTTCTGGCATGAACTCAGAAACTACATTATTTTTTAAATAATTTAAACCAGAGCTAGTCCCAGTAATTATGTTTCCAAAATCATCTTCATTTATAGCGGGCACTATATCCTTATTTAATCCTTCTTTTACTGTATAATGAATGAATCGTTTTCCTGAAAATTTCAGTACACCAAATCCCCAACAACTAATCCAAATATTATTTTCTTTATCTTTTTCAACATTATAAATTAAATTATTTGGTAATCCATTTTTTGAGGTGATATTCTCAAAACTATTAGTATTATAATTATATAATATCAATCCATTATCATTGGTTGCAAAATAAATTATTCCTTTGTCATTGTCTAATGCTTTATAAACCAAATTACTATCTAATAACGGATGATTAAATCGAGTAATTGATATTTTACTTGAAATAGCAGGCTTAATAAATGACACGCCTTTAAATGAAGAAAACCAGATTGTACCATCCTTACTTTCATTAATTCCAATTTGAGTATGATAAGATAATCCATCTTTCATTTCATAATGAATTAACTTATTATCTTCAAAACAATAAATACCTTTTCCCCAAGCTGCAACCCAAATTCGTTTTTTTGAATCTTGAAATATGCACATAATAGGAACAGTTGGTAAACCTTCTTTTTTTCCTAATCGAACTAATTTATTACCATTATACTTATAAACGCCACTATCTGTCCCAAACCAATAATCACTTTTATTATCCTGAATTATAGTATAAACTTTTTGATTTAGACTATCTCCTTTAGGTTTAAATTTGGTAAATTTTTCATTATCAAATTTTGTAATTTCTCCACCTAAAGCACCAATCCATAGGATATTGTTTTTGTCTTTAATTAACGGACGAGTCAAATTGCTTGCCAAACCATCCTTTTCACTATAATTTGTAAATGATTTTCCATCAAATTTACTGATGCCTCCACCAAAAAGCGAAAACCATAAATACCCGTCTTTATCCTGAATTATTTGTGAAACTTGAGTATGTCCTAAACCATCCTTAACAGAATATGTTTTAAAATT
Organism: Bacteroidota bacterium; assembly: GCA_043769975.1. Classification (GTDB taxonomy): domain Bacteria; phylum Bacteroidota; class Bacteroidia; order B-17B0; family Aurantibacillaceae; genus UBA4416. The sequence continues at coordinate 4,163 of JAYVIS010000198.1, read as the reverse complement.
ATATTGCTGCGCATTTAACAAAAATGTTAAACATAACAATAAACTTAAAACTATTTTATTTAAACACTTCATTTATAATTTAATTCCTATTATACAAACATCATCCACTTGCTCCAAATTTCCTTTCCAACTATCGAAAATATCAGCAAGCTTTTGTTTTTGTATTTTCATTGGTTCATGAGAAATAGAAATGAGAATATCTTGTAATTGTTTTGATTTAAATTTTTTGCCACTTCCACCTCCAAATTGATCGGGAAAACCGTCAGTAAGAGTATATACGACGTCATCCTTTTGCAAATTAATGGAATGTAACCTAAATGGAATACTATCATTGTCATGTTTGCCAATTGGCATTCTATCAGCTTTTATTTCAATAAGCTCTTTTTCTCTAATAATCCAAATTGAGTTATTAGCACTCGCACAAGTCAACATATTATTTTTAAAATCAAAACTCAATAAACTTCCATCCATCCCATCTTTTCCACCTTCTGGACTTCCATCATTTTTCAAATGTTCAATTACTAATTTTCTTGTTTCATTTAAAATTAAATCTGGACTTACAATTCCTTTTGTTACAGATTTATCTAAACAAGCCATGTTTAAAATACTCATAATTGCGCCAGGAACCCCATGGCCAGTGCTGTCGGCAGTTACTAATACAAAGTTTTCAGTTCCATTAGAATCAATTGTTTTAGTAGCCCAATAAAAATCTCCGCTTACTATATCTTTAGGTTTAAATAATATAAAATAATCATTTAAATTTTCATCCAACATTTTTTTACTCGCAAGTAAAGAACGTTGTATTCGTTCTGCATAATTTATACTATCAGTTATTTCTTTATGTTTTTCTTCTATAACATTTTTTTTCTGTTTAATATCTTCTGTAGCATCTTCAATTTTTTTCTCTAATATCTTTTGATGGTTTTTTAAGTTTGCAACTCTCCATTTAAATATTAAAACTAAAAAACTTAAAATTCCTATTGAATATAATAGATAGGCTTGCCATGTTCTGTACCAAGGTGGTAATACAATAAAAGCATAATTAATTGGCTCGCACCATACGCCTTCAGGACTTTTAGCTCTTAATTTAAATATATAAGATCCTTCATTTATATTACCATATCTCGCTTCTTCCTTAGATAAAACAGGACTCCAATCCTTATCATATCCTTCTAACCTATATTGGTAATTTACCATATAATGTTTTCCAACTTCAATACAATTAAACTCGAAAGTAATATTATTATGTTCGTATGGTAATTTTAAATTTTCAGGAACCGAATAAAAATTTGCAATATCATCAAACTTAATTCCTTTATATTTTTTTCGCAAGCTATCTTTCTCATTTATTGATAATACTTTATTATAAGTAAGAATTTCTTGTTGAGATAATGTAAGTGAATCTGTTTTAGAATCTAATACATAATAACAAACATTTTGTTCATTTATTTTTACATTTTGAATTACAACAGTTGGAGGTTTTAAATTATGATTTACCGATTTATAATTGAACTTAACTAATCCAATCTCTTGGTCACCAATACCAGCCCAGATCATTCCTTTAGAATCTTCAATCATACAGTTTTGCCCGACATTCACATCTTTTATGGAATAACCAGTACTTGGATTAAACACTTCTAATTCTGCTAATTGATTAGTACTATTTAGTGGCAAACTAGAATTAAAAACTGCTATTCCCTTATTTGTTCCAACTGCGATTTTACCATTAGACAATTGAAGAACCTGTGTTATAAAATTATCAGGCAAACCATTTGCAATACTATAATTTATAATTTGAATTGATTCCTTTCCATCTTTTGTTTTTTTTGAACCATCCATTTTAAAACAACTTAATCCATCTTCGGTTCCAAACCATAGATTGCCTTTATTATCAATAGTGCTAGTAAAAACCATATTACTTGAAAGTCCATCAGTTGTTGTATAATTAGTAAAATATTTTCCGTCAAATTTACTGACACCACCACCATAAGTTGCGAACCAAACATTACCCTGCTTATCTTCTTTTATGTTAAAAACAACATCATAAGCCAGTCCTTGCTTGGTAGTATAATTTGTAAATTTTTCGCCATCAAAATAAAAAACTCCACTACCCGAAGTACCTAGCCATAGATTCTCTTTTTTATCCTTAGTAATACTTAAAAGCAAATATTCTGAAAGTCCTTCATTGGTACTAAAATTCATAAATTTCTTACTGTCAAAAATACTTAAGCCACCACCAGCGGTTGCAAAACATATATTTCCATTTTTATCTTCTGTACTACCAAAAACAGTATTAGCACCAAGACCATCTTCTTCATTATAATTCTCAAATTTATTTCCATCGTATTTGCTAATTCCTTTACTATTGGTTCCAAACCAAAGGTTTTTGTTTTTGTCTTCATTAATACTCAAAATATTATTATCACTAAGCCCTTGCTTAGTTGTAAAACTCATACAGTTTTCACCATCAAATCTATTAATTCCTCCGCCCAAAGTACCTAACCAAAGGTTACCATCTTTATCTTCTGTAATGCTATTTATATTGTTATTTGTTAAGCCATTGGCTGTAGAATAATTAATAAATTTATTCCCGTTATACTTAAAAGCACCTGAGTTTTTAGTTCCAAACCAAATATTTCCATTTCTATCTTCAGTTATACAATTAATTGTATTATCAATAACCCCATTTACATCTGAATAATTTATATATGTTTTTCCATTGTAACAATAAACTCCACCCCCTTTAGTCCCAATCCAAACATTTCCTAACCGGTCTTCTTTCACACATAACACTGCACTATTTGTTAGGGTAGGAATAGCCTTGAAATTTTCAAAAGTCTTTCCGTTATAAATTGACACGCCACCACTATTAGTACCTATCCACAATTTTCCATTAGAACCCTTCGATATACTAACAATAATATCATTCGGTAATGCGTCCTTTTTAGTATAGTTTGTGAATTTTTTTCCATCAAATTTGCTAATTCCACCTCCATAAGTCGCAATCCAAAGGTCTCCTATTTTATCTATTTCAATATCATATACGACATTATTACCAAGGCCATTTTTTTCATTATAATTTTTGAAACTTTTTCCATCATAACAGCTTACTCCTCCTCCTGAAGTTCCAAACCACATATTTCCTTTGAGATCTTCTGTAATACATAAAATCATATTATTTGATAAACCATGAACAGTAGTATAACTCGTAAATTTTTTACCATCATATTTACTTACACCTCCACCACCTGTTCCAAACCAGAGGTTGCCCAACTTATCATAATAACCACAATTTATTGTACTTAATGCTAAGCCTTGCTCGGTATTGAAATTTGTAAAGTGTGCGTTTGGTGGGAGAAATGAAGTTACTGTTTCTAAACTCTTTTTTTGATTTACAATAGTGTTTTTAGGAATTCCAGCCTTTACAATATTAGGCGGCAAAATAGAATCGTGGTCCATTTTAATTCCAAATGAATATTTTTCAATATTAGTTTTGACAACTACTTCATTTTTTTCTTTACAAGAAATAAATATAATCAAAACAAATATATTTAATATCCATTTATTCATCAATCCTGATTTTTCAGTTTTACCATTGTTAAAATCGTAGCAATACCAACTGTTTGTCCTGCTTGATCAACGGCATCAAATTTCTCTAAAACCTCCATTGAACTTGCATCATAAATATCAACTACCCATTTTACAATCCCAACTTTTACTTCTTCGCCGTTAGCTGCTGTTAACGGTTTATCGTTTTCAATTTTTTCTTTGCACGTAAATTTAACACCGATGGTCATTCCTGGATAAATTGGGCGAGTAAAACGACACTCATCAATACCATAGTTTAATAATACAGGGCCTTTTGGCGGATCAACAAATAAACCAGCTGCCTTCGCTAAAATAAAATAACCATGAGCAACGGTGCGTTTAAAAATGGTTCCTTCTAAAGCATCTGGCTGTAAATGCGCATAAAATTTATCTCCCGTTAAGTTAGCAAAGTTTACTAAATCATCTTCGGTTACTGTATGTGTTGGCGTGATGGTTGTTTCGCTCACTTCTAAATCTTCAAAGTATTGGCGGAACGGATGAATATCTTTAATAATCATTTTAGCACCAACTTGGTAGCTATTTAAAATAGAAGTAATCATTGAAGGCGAACCTTG
>JAYVIS010000197.1:0-7450 GCA_043769975.1 Bacteroidota bacterium | reverse complement strand
GCAACGGAAAGCCTGGCCGAAGGCAACGCCCAAATTATTCTTAAAATACTTTTGAAGGCAAAAGTATCCAAAACCTTATGATTTTGTGCCATACCAAATGGATTTATGTTTTAGGCTAAAGAGACGAAGCCATTTTTTATCAAGATGATTTAAAAAATCTTTGCGTAGCATTGACTACGGAAATATTTTTTAAAGAAATATTGATTAAAAAGTGCGAGTATATTTGACTAAAATATATATTCATTTGGTATAGGGCAATTCCTGCGGACCGCTGCTAAAATGAATCCTAACACACCGGTCATCGCATATTCATTTGACAGCTATTGCTGCACAAAATCATAGCCTAACATCTGATGTTTAAATTTCAGAAGTAAATATAAATACCCTTAGACTTAAAAAATCCGCGTTAAGGATTGTAACGAAAATCCTTTTGCCTGCCTCCTGCAAAAGATTGAAGTGGAAAGCCTGACCCGCAGGGTAACGCCCAAACAATATTTAGTATAAAAATTATACCTGAAGGCAACGCCCAAATAAAAAAATCACAAAATACGTTCTAGCTCGTTTAAATAGTCTTGTTGTAAATCTTCGTGCAAAGCTAAAATCAAAGTGTTTATTTTTTTGAGTTGTTGGTCGTACATATTAATCAATAATTGACTTTTATGATAAGGTATTTTTGAGGCTTTTAGTTTAGTGCAAAAATAAATATGCAATTCAGCAGCTGAAGCTTTATCTCCTATGTATTTGCAATACTTTGTGATGATGCGTAACAATTTTCGTAAACTTTTTTTTACGAAGTATAAATTTGTTTGTGATTTTAGTTCTTCAAAATGTTCATCAATCTCTGCTTTAATTGCAATTACAAAACTTGATTTATCATGCGCCTGAAATAATAAATAATCTAAAAATTCTTTATTGTCTTTTTTGTACTTCGCTAAACTAAGACATAACTCTACCAATTGCTTTTGTGGCAACTCGTGTAATTCTTTTTTTAATTCGCTAATACTAGAAACTTTCATTAACGTAAAGATAGAATAACTTAGGAAAAAATAGTTACAATTTCGGCATCAATACGCTTAGGTCGTTTTGTTTTAAAATCTAATAAATACCAAGTTGTTTTTATTTTTGCATAAATAGTTTCAGTTTCCGCATCCATAATGGTTACATGCCTTTCTGATTTTGCTCCTTGTGGTTCTGTTACCCAAGTTTTCGCAATTAATTTAGAATCTATAAGAGCAGATTTTAAATAATCTATTTCGTGCCTGCTCACCACCCATAAATTAGTTTCTTGCATTTCTTTATTAGCAACACTTGTCCAATGAGCAATGGCAGCATCTTGAACCCACTTTAAATACACAATATTATTGACATGACCTTGTTCGTCAATATCATTTTGAAGAATGGTGATTGGGTATTCAAAAATTTTATGATTCATTTTTTTATTACTTCAAAAAGCCAATGCTTTTTTATTTTAGTTAAATAATTAATTTAAGACTTCTGTTTTTATTTCATCATCGGTTAAAAAACGAAAATCGTGAAATACAGAACCGCCAACACCTCCAGTTAAATATCTATAACCAACCACTGTATCTTTTGCAGTTTGTACAATTTGAATCACAACTACAACTTCTTGTCTGCCGGTTGACGGATTATAGCAATAAGCTAATTTTGGTAAAGTCATCGGATAAGGTTTAATCAATGAGCTTTTCTTTTCACCATAATGGTGAATCGATATTCCTTTCATGGTTTCTGCGTAAGTTGGAAATCTGCCATTAACCACAGGTGTTTTATCCCATGCTTTAATATCAATTGGTGGAAAAAAACGACTGTCAGGACAATCAAATTTTGTTATCAATTGTCCGCTTTCCCAATACCCTTTATTATTAGCATATTGCTCAGGAGTTGGATGTTCATAATCCGGTTCAACATCTCCAAGTGCCATATAAGCGCCAGTCTTATTTAAGATAATTGCATCATCATTTTCTGTTTCCGACTTGTTTGCACAAGATTGAATAAAAATGAAAGTAATAAGAAAGGCAGGTAAATGAAGAATGCTTTTCATGTGTTTAGTTGATTATCTAACATTTAACTTAATAGCTTGTAATTTTAGTTTAGGACTAGAAAGAGAAATGAATAAACCAATGATTGGACTTAATAGTATTGACCAATAAATCGATTTTGTATAGCCAATGTGTCTTTCACTTCCAATATATTTTGCAATTAAATAAGTGAACATAAAATAAAGTGCTGTTGAAATTATCCAAATGAAATTCATAATAAGTTTTTTAGTTTTTACGTAATCAAACAAAGCTATTTATTATTAATTCATTCCAATGCACTCCGTATTTAAATTCACTTAATTTAACAAGATACCTTTACATGAGTTCCTCTAAATTTTACCGCATTTATTTTATAAAAATGGATTTTTTATTCTTTATATTATTTGGAGTTTCATTAAAATATCTGTTTGCTCGTCGTTACCTAATTTAAAAATATGTTTGTCAAATGCTTCAAAACCATTTTTCTTATAAAAATTAATTGCACGGATATTTTTCTCCCAAACCCCTAGCCAAACATATTCTAAATGTTGTTGTTTCGCTATTTGTAATGCTTTGTCACATAAAATTTGGCCGACGTGTTTGCCATGAAATTCTTTAGTAACATAGATTCGCTCTATTTCAAGAGAACGTTGTTCAATTACTTCAGTTTGAGCTTGTGCATAATTTAGTTTAAGGTATCCAATGACTATAGTGTCGAGTTCAGCAAAATAAAATTCAGAATGTTGATTGTTTAATTCCAGTGTTAGTTTGTTATTGCTAAACGATTCGTCTAAATAGTTTTCCATATCAGCTTCGGTATTGTCTTCCGAAAACGTTTCACGAAATGTTTGTCGACCGATGTTTTGAAGTTTATTCAAATCATTTATAAACACCTTTTTAATTTCAATTTGATTCATTATAGATGTTTTTTTAATTTTTATGATAGATCTATTTTAATTAAATCTTGTTTTGGTTAAATAGATTATCCAATTGATCCATACACATTGTAATACCTTGCTCAAAGCCCATTTCTATAATGGTTTGTAAATCTGCTTCAGTTGGGTAATTCATTTTAAATTCAACTAAAGTACCATTGCTTGTTTCTGTAAAATGAATACTACCTTTTGAGGCAGGTAATTCTTTATTTACATTTCCATCAGCATCACAAAACACATCTTCAATTGTAAATGATTTATGCAAATCAATGGCAAGGTAATTCATTCGTCCCAAATGTTTTTCATTTTCAGGACCCACCATTGCATACAGCCAAAAACCTCCAACCGAAAAATTCATGCTTTTGGTTTCAGCTCGCCATGGGTTTGGAGCCCACCATTGATCTAATAATTCGCTTTCAGTATAGGCACGCCAAACATTTTTAAGCGGAGTATTAAATTCTCTAGAAATAAGGATTGATTTTTCTTTGAAATCTTTTACCACTTTTGTTTTATTATTATTTTCCATGTTTTATATTTTTAAGTATTTTCATTTTATCATTTAGTTGATAAAATTTAATATCCTATTTGTTCTGAATTGTTGGAGTGTTTTTTTAATTTATTTATCATTTAATAAACTTATGCGAGCCATCACAGTTAGGCATTCGTTTAGATAAACCACAAATGCAATCATTTAATCCCTTTCCTTTTAAAATACGAGGCATACAGGTTTCAATCCTCGATTCTTTTGTTTTGGATTGTTTGGCTTCCGAAAAATGAAAAATATAAGCTCTTTGTCGGCCAGGAGTCAAAGCATTAAACGCCTTTTTTAATGCTGCATTTTTATTTAATTTAGTTTGAAATTCTTCAGGAATAGGTTCTAAGTCCTTTTTTAATTCTACTTTCAATCCTGCTTTTTCTAATTCAATAGCTTCAAAAATATAGGCTTTTAAAACAGCTTCCAATTCAATGATTTCTTTAACATTGGTAAACCGAATTTGACGAGCTGCTTGTACGTTTTTTGTTTGTTGAATTAAAATTCCGTTAGCATCATGTAACAAAGCTCCTTTGAAAAACAAAAGCGCACAATATTCTTTAAACGTATGAATTAAAACAATGTTATTTTCCTTATACTGGTAACAAGGAACTCCCCATTTTAACTCTTCCGTTAATTGACATTTAAGAACGATCGATCTCAATTTTTCAATTTCTGCTTGCCACTTTTTGGCTTCTTTAAAATAAAAATCAACTTTAGGATTATGCATCAAATCTGTCATGATTGGTTATTTAAAGCGTTTTCTTTTTTGTTTAATTAAATAAAGTTGCAATAAATTTCTAATATCGTTTTTGAATCTTTGTTCACCAAATTCTTAAATTGATTTTTAGTGATTATTTTCAATAGGTTCCCAAAGTTCAATTTTGTTTCCTTCCGCATCCATAATATGCAGAAACTTTCCATAGTCGTAAGTTACGATGCTATCAAGTATGGTTACTCCGTTTGCTTTGAGTTTAGTTAAAAGTCCTTCTAAATTTTGAACTCGGTAATTAATCATAAACTCTTTTTTGGATGGAGCAAAATACTCATCTCCTTTTTTGAACGGGCTCCATTGAAGTGAATTAATTTGATCTGGTTTGTTAAGGTCTCTTGAATCGAAACTCGAAGAACCCCAATCATTGATTTCAATCCCTAAATTTTTGGTATACCATTCTTTTGTTTCTTTCATATGGTCTGAATAAAAGAATATGCCGCCAATACCAGTAACCTTAGGTGTTGTGTCGTTTGTTGAAACGGTGTTTGTTGGTTCTTTTTTTTGATCTTCCATAGTGTTTGTTTTTTTAGTTGACGATTCACAACTTGTTAAGAGGATTATAATTGATATTGGTATAATTAATCTATTCATTTTGTTTATTGTTGTTCGGTCTGTTATTCAACTATTTGAAAATTTCAAACTTAGTTTTGAAACTTAGTTTACTTAAACGCTACAAACAAAGCTATAATTTTATTAGACTTTTTCAAAAACAAAAAAACTTCCGAAAATTTCAATTAATTTTTCTTACTTACTTACGCTCGACTTCCTTTGTACCGAGGTCGTTTTAAATGAGCATTTATAATGCGTAGTAAATTTGGTGTGTGCGTTGCAAACGCACATCTAATGCGTCCTCGTAGCAATCGAGGACGAGGCGGGGAATTATACATTTCGAGATAATAAGTTAAAAAACCATCAAAAGAAAATTTATTTACAAAACATAATTCTTGCGAACAACAAAAAATAACCTGTAAATAAAGAGTTACAATAAATTTATTGCTGAAAATTTAAAACTTTCTGAAGGTTGTCATGTTTCCTATACATTTAAAAATACCTTATAAATTATTTAGTATTTTTTTTAAAACTTTGCACGCACTTTCCTTATTTTTCCACCTTTTGAATAGCGTAAAGCCGGTGGTGTTGTGTACTTTAGTGAAAATTCAAATCCTCCACGAGCTGCTGTAGCCACTACAAGTTTTGAAATATTTATGTCATAACTTAATCCAAATGCAATACGCTGGTATTCATATAATGTACTAAGCACAAATGCATCTTTAACTCTATAAAATACGCCGAATGAAATGGCTCTGCCGTCCGTAAATCCAGTGTAAATTGTTCCTTCTTTTAATAAGTATCGAAACATACTTCCAACATTAATTTTAATGCTTGGCCCTTGAAACTCACATAAAAAACTAGGGATATACGTTACATTAGTAGTCGGATTTGTAATATTTAAACTTCCATTTACTGAAAGTTTCCTGTAAACTCTGTCTAATTTAGTTGGCGCATTAAAATTGGTGTTTGGTCTATTTATATGAAATAAAGCAATTCCTAAATTTCCTTTTGGCTTATTCGCATCCCTTGCGTATGTTCCTTTATTTCTTGGGTTAGCATCAAAACTCCAATTTAATCCAGCTGAAATGTCATTATAAATTAGATTATTATAATATTGTTCACCCGACGAAAGATTTGAATCATAATTTAACCCGTTGTATTGGTTTCCCCACTTAAGTTTTGATGAATCAAATCTTTTCTGACCAAACCCTCCTTGCAAGCCAAGTGCTAAACTATTTCTGCTATTTAATTTAACACTTCCTGCTAAAGATAAAACAATAAAATTTGTAATTAATTTAAAGTCGCCAACTTTATCATTCAAAAGCATTATTCCTATGCCTACTGATTTTGTTTTGTAACGATTTCTATATAAATTACCTTCAAAAGAAAAGCCAGAGGTAGTATAAGGTATAGCTATATTGCTCCATTGACTGCGATATATTGCAACGGCTCTTATACTGCCTTTAATATCTCCTGTATTTGCAGGATTACTATATAATGGAAAATTGTAATATTGTGATATATGAATATCCTGTGAGCTAATTATATAGCATTGTAGCATAAATCCGGCGATTAGGATTTTTTTTATATTTTTAAATTTCATAATTACCTTAAAATAAGTATGTTACCTTTTTTTAATATGATGTCACTTTGCTTAATCATTCTCGCTTTTAAATAATAAACAATACCACTGCCATTCATTTCAGCCCCTTTATAATTCCCATCCCATCCTTCTTTAGGATTATCAGTCCAAAACACTTTTTCTCCCCATCGATCATATATAACAAAATCTAAATATTCTAAACAACGATTCTCAACATATAATATATCATTCTGCCCATCTCCATTTGGGGAAAATACATTAGGTACAAATATTTCTCCACATTGATAATCTATAATTACATCAACATAGCTTGTAGCTTCACAACCAAAATTATTTGTAACAGTAAGTGTGTATTGAGTTGATACTGTTGGATTCGCAATTGGGTTTTCGCAATTGTAACAATTTAAGTTATTTGGAGGACTCCAATTATAGGTTCCACCACCACTACCATCTAAAAGTACTGAAGTGTTGTAATTTATTAATGTATCATTTCCTGCATTTGCTGTTGGTAAATTATTTACTGTAACAGTTTTATAAACAGTGTCAATACATCCTAAATTGTAAATAATAACTGAATATGTAGTTGTTGTAGTTGCACTTATTACTACTGTTGCCGTAATGTCTCCAGTACTCCAAACATAATTTCCACCACCTAAAGCATTAAGTGTAATTAATTCACCAAAGCAAATTGCAGTGTCGCCAATTATGCTTCCATTAATTTTTTGACTTACCAAAACAGCAATTGTTTGCGTATTCACACAACCATTAATATTCACGCCAGTAACAGTATAAGTAGTAGTAACAGTAGGGCTCGCAGTAGGATTAGGGCAAGCGGTGCAACTTAAACCCGAAGTAAGTGCCCACGAATAAGAAGACGCTCCCGAAGCAGTAATTAAAGTAGAACTTCCAACACAAAGCGTGGCCGAAGCAGGACTAATAGCAATAACCGGCAAAGGATTAACAAAAATAGTAACAGTTTTAGTGTTCACACAACCATTAATGCTCACACCCGTAACA
>JAYVIS010000196.1:0-3790 GCA_043769975.1 Bacteroidota bacterium | reverse complement strand
GAAGCCGAAGTACATTCGTCAATTGAACCGTATATTAAAATTTCTTTTGCCATTTTGTTTGCGTAAAAATAACACATTATAAAATAATTAATTACATTTGTAAACAAATAAAAGTATTATGCAAAAAAATAAATATAAACCGTTAACAAGTGAATTGAAATTAGAAATAAACAACTTATTGTTAAAAGGTTTTTCTCAAGTTTATGTTTCAGAAAAACTAAATGTTTCAAAGCATAAAGTTTTTTTAGTTGCAAATGGTTTTGATAAATACGAGCGTGGAAATAGAATTCATATAGACCAAATTTCAGATAAGGTATACAATGAATTAATAAATATATCTGAAAATAAAGGGTTAAAATTATCTGAATTTTTAAGAAAAGAATTAAGATACATTACTGAAAAATATCCTAATTATACAAAAAAGCCAGTTATTTAACTGGCTTTAATTTTGTTTCAGGAATTGGTGTTATTTTTAAAGTTCGTGAGGTTTCTAACTCAGCTGCAAATTGAATCACATTGTCTTCGCTTTCGCTTCCGTTTAATTGCTCAGTAGCCTGTTCCAGCGTAATTAAAGGCATTTCTTTTGAAGAATCGCCTAATGCTTCACGAACCGCTTTAACTTCTTTTAAAGGGTCTATATGAGGCACAGAAGCTCCAACAAAACGACATTTACGAAACGCTTCAATAGCCATATCGTTTTCTTTTAACTTTGCTGTTAAATATCCTTCAGCTTGAATTTTATTATTTAAAATTTCAACCTCCAACCAAAAATTAAAAACAGGCTGGTAAAATTTATTACCAAACTTTTTTCTTGCAACCGATAATGTATTTTCCCAGTCTTTTAAAGCTGCTCTTGAAGCGCTAAAATTACCTTCGTATAAACTCATTGCAACCTGATACGGAATACCTAACGCTGCGCAAACAGCCACAATATTAGTATCGTAATATTCTTTGTAATATAATGGATTTTTATTTTCAAGTATTTTTAACTCAGAATCAATTCCCATGTTAAATACTTGCTTATTGGTACTGGCTGCAATCGTATTCGCTAAAGCATTTCCAGTAGAATCAATAGGTAAATCAGAATTACGTTCATCGAAATTACTTGCTTGAACTAAACTTTTGGTTAACGGACTTTCGCCAGTTGAATTTTTAGAGTGAACAATTTGGTAAGCTATTTTTGCAGCTTCTTCAGCGCTTGATAATGTAGCGCTTTCGTAACGTTCCATTTTTTTAAGCTTCTCAAGAACTGCTGAAATTAAAGGAATACCACGAATATTATCTAAACGATAATCTAAACCTTTAACCAAAAAAGCCATTTGCAAACCATTTGTTTTTCCAATGGCTTCAATGGTTTTAAACGAATAGTCTGCTTGACGAATATGGTAGCGAATATGTTGTTTTTTAGAATTTACTTCAATACCGTTAATTAATTGGTTTCCGTTTTCTAATTCTTGTGGGTAATATTCTGTCCCTAAAGTTGGTGACTGAATATGTTCACCGTCAATTAACTGAGTTGTTACATTTTTGCCGTCATAACGCAAAACAACCAATACATCGCCACCAACTATTGAGTTTAAAAATGCTGTATTTGCTAATGAATCTAAATTTTCCATATTAGAAAAATCAGAAAACCTTGAGCTTTTATATAAATTAAAACGCTGCTCAACAGCTTTTGAAAATGCTAATTTATCCAAGGTAATTCCTTCGCTTAAAAGAACATCGTTTGCTGGCTCAGAAGTTAATTTTAACCCTGAACCAATTACCCAAATACAATACTTACCAATAACAGTTTGAACAACTTCACTCTCTATTAACGCTTGCCATGAGCGTAAACGTAAACCGTTATAATCAATTTTATATTTTATAATAGGACCTATTTCTCCTAGGTTTTTAGCACCATTAAAAGAAATAGCGTATGTATTTACATACGAACCGTTTCCGAATGCTTCAGCAGAAACTTCAGGTTTTTTAGGTTCTGAATTTAACCAATTATCTATCTTTGTAAGAATACCCATTATCTAAAATTTTTAAAGTTTTTGGAATCAGATAAACGGTAAACGCTTCCGATATTTTGTTTGTTGTATTTAACAATATACATTTCTTTTAATTTTTCTAATGCTGCAATTGAATTAGATAAATCGTTTGCTCCACGGTAAACGGTTCTTATTTTACTTTGACCATCGTCCAAACTATACTCACCAATGTTTCCAGTTGTTGCACCAGCTAACAATGAATCAGTATATGAGTTAATAATAGCTTCTATTCTTAAAATTTTAGTTTTAATATCAGCTGAAGAAATTATGTATTCGTATGCGGAATTGTATATTATCATTTTTACAAAGTTAGTTTTTTTTATTAATTAACCAATAGTTTTTATTACATCGTTTTTACAGTTATCAATAACGCTTGTATTAAGTGTTTGGGTTACTGGAGTGGGTGTTGAAGATACTGGTAATATTGGGTTTAACGGAACAGCGTTAACAATAACGTGAACGTGTGTATTGTATTTTGCAATTAATTCGTTTACAGTTAATTTAAGCTTATCAAACTCCGTTTTTAATTCAGTATATTTTACAGCAAAATTAGTATCCCCACCTATTTCAATTGTACCATTTACTTTCATCCAAGTATAAAATTTTTCAGTACCATTTGCATCGGTACAAAATGTTCTATATTCACCTGGATTAGCTAAAGAACTTTTATTTAAATAGCCTATAATTATAGTGTTTGAATCTGATTCAGTTTTACCATATACAGCAACCATATCTTTAATAGGGTTGCTATCCAAACCATACGGAGCTGCTTGTATTGGTGTTTGTACGTCAGCTTTACCGAAACGCAAAACTTTAATTAAACGCTGGTTAATTTTATTAACTTCAGATGATATTACTTTTACTAAATTCATTATGATAAAAATGTTGAACTGTTTTTTGCGTTAACTTGATAATCAAATCTAGGAAAATTTTCGTGTGGTTCTATAAATATATTTTCAGGAATAGTATCATCGTAACAACAAGGTAAAACACATTTTAAAACCGCTGTGGTTTTTTTCTCGTTTCCTGTAAATGTAATTTCTTCAATAAACCATTTTGTTTTTTTGTAAATAAAATTCTCAGGGCTGTAAACCGTAATTATATTATTTGGTTTAATTATTTTACCATCAATCTCCCAACGGTCAGTAGTTATTGTTAATACTATCGCTGATTTTAATTCAGCTTTCAATAATTGCATTGCATACTCTTGAATGGTATTTTCATCACCTGAAGTTTGCGTTGTAACTCGTGGACGGTATGTATATGCAACTGGAACAAATGGATTTTCTATTGTGTACTGTCCAGCGTTACCTCCATCAGAACCAGCTTCTTTCATAACAGTTATGTCGCTATGTAATTTCTGTCCATCAAATAATAAATTTATTTCAGTACCTAAAACACCGCTTGTTACATCAAACAAAGGTTCTTGATTTGTTTTTGCACTTGTAAAAAGTAAATCACCGAACTCGTTATGTGTAACTATTATTTTTCGTTGTACTGCTAATTTTGTTAATACTGTTTTTATATTTTCAGTTTCATTAAATGTTACTCCTGAAATTACGGTATTCATTTTAGCTGCAACGCTTTCATCAATTACAACTTTTAATTTAAATGGTACACATATTTTTTCAGCAATTTGTTTAAATGTTAAACCGTTTACTTGCAAAGGGTAAATACTCGGTGGAATTTCGCAATCTTCAAGTACACCAGTTTTAGAATAACCTCCAATAGATGAAAGGTGTTTTATAGAACTT
>JAYVIS010000195.1:0-12821 GCA_043769975.1 Bacteroidota bacterium | reverse complement strand
CTATAACGCAAAATTATAATGAAAGTTATGTTTAAAAAATGTTTTTAACATTCATTAACTGCATGCAAAAAAATACCTAACTTTATTATCGCAAATGTTAAAGTTTAAATATAAAATACCACCTTTTGTTTTTGGAGTAACTATTGGGTTATTAATTGGGATTGTTTTTTTTATTTTTAAAATAGACGATTACATCAAAAAAATATCTAAACCTTCAATAGAAAGTATTAAAGTAACTGAACAAACTGTTAGCAGTTCATCAGAAAAAAAAGATGATAAAACTTCTGAAAAAAAATCAAAAATAAATACAAAGCAATCGCCAAATATAAATTACAGTGAAGTAGATGCTTTACTGAATGATGAAAATGATATTACAGTTGCGAAGGAAGAATTATTGTCAGTAAAAAACATAAAAGTTATAGATTTAGATGGCTCTAAAAAGCAAGATACTTTAGTTGGACAGCTTGCTGGAGTTACCAGTGCTGATTATCCGAATTTGTTTTTTGTTGAGTTTTGGAAAACCCCTTTAAACTCTAAGGGATATCGAATGACTCGTAATAGAGTAATCCTTTATGGATTATCTGACTTTAGTAACATAACGATTTATAAAGTTGAAGATAGTTTTTATTTGAAAAATGATGAATTCGTTTATAAAATATCTGCTGGTACAGAATTTAAATCGTTGGAATTAGTTAGCGATGCTGAATTATTAGCAAAGATTAATTAATTTAGATTGATGATGAATCAAAAATTATACTATCGTATTCTCGCTTTTGGACTTTCGGGCTATATTATTTATAGTTTAATGAACTTTTTATTTTTCAAATGCATTGGTATATCAACTTTTAACATAGAGCAATTTAAGTTTTTATTTCCTTTATTTATTATCATTAACGAGACAAGACGTTCAAAAAAACCATATAGTATAATTAATTATTGTTTATTTCCAATAATTTTAATAGGATATACTTTCAAAATAATGCATTGGCCATTTGGATTAGAGATGTTTTTGGGTTCATTATTTATTATTTTATGTTCTTTATTTTTTAATGCTTTAAAAGGATATAGCAATAAATCAGAAAAAATCATTATTTTATTACATCCTACAACCTACTTTATAGCTATATCTTTTCTTATTTTTAGATTTCCTAGTAGTATTTGGTTTCTTTTAGATTTTATTATAATGGGAGTAACCGCCATTTTTTTATTTATTTGGCAAAAAAAAATGAATAAGTAAATAAGTTTTTTTTAAATTTTATCTTATGAAACTAAACTGCTATAAATATCAAGGAACAGGGAATGATTTCGTGTTAATTGATAACCGAGATAATTCAATTTCTCTTTCCACTGAACAAATCAAATGGCTTTGTGATAGAAGATTTGGTATTGGAGCCGATGGCTTAATGCTTTTGGAATTAGCGCCTAATGTTGATTTTAAAATGGTTTATTATAATAGTGATGGTAATGAAAGTAGTATGTGTGGTAATGGTGGCCGTTGCATTACTGCATTTGCAAAAGAAATTGGTGTCATTGAAAATGAGGCAAAATTTATAGCCATTGATGGTTTGCATGATGCTAAAATAAATGATAATTGGGTGTCATTAAAAATGAATGATGTAAGAAAAATAGAAGTAGGAAATGATTTCTTTTATTTGAATACAGGCTCACCGCATTATGTGAAATTTGTTTCGGATGTTGAAAATTTAGATGTTTATTCAGAAGGAAAAAAAATTAGATACAATGCCCGTTTTGAAGCAGAAGGTACAAATGTAAATTTTATTGAGAAAAAAGAAAATGAATTGTTTGTCCGTACCTATGAACGTGGCGTAGAAAACGAAACGTTATCTTGTGGAACTGGCGTAACCGCTGCGGCATTGGTTGCTGCAATTAATGGTTCAAATACCACAAAAAATAATTGTGCTATCAAAACTTTAGGAGGAAACTTAAATGTAAAATTTGAAAAAGTTTTAGAAAATACGTTTTATAACATTTGGCTCGAAGGACCAGCTACTTTTGTTTTTAAAACAGAAATCGAATTGTAAAATTATTTTCTAAATAATTGAATGATTTTTCTTAATGGTTTTAAATATAAAGTATGGGAATAAGGCTTTAAATTATTTATTTTCCACGCTAATCTATCTTCTTTATTTGCTCTAATTCTGTTTTTGAAAGATATATTGCTTTTACCTCCAACACGCATTTTAATAATGAATTCAGGCAAGTAAGCTAGTTTTATTTTGTGCTTGTGTATTAAACGCAACATTAATTCGTAATCAGCTGCTGAGGTTAAAGTCAAATTAAAACTTCCAAATTTTTCATAAATAGTACGCTTTACAAAAAATGTTGGGTGTGGTGGCATCCAACCATTTAAAAACATCCCATCTTTATAATTTCCAGATTTCCATTTACGATGAATTTGGTTTGTGTTTTTTTTATCTACATAATATAAATCTGCATATACTGCATCTGCATTGTTTTTTTCGAATGTAGAAACAATATTAGTTATAACATGATAGTTTGTGTAAAAATCATCACTATGTAAAATTCCAATTACATCTCCTGTTGCCAATGCAATACCCTTATTTAAAGCATCATAAAGTCCATTATCTTTTTCTGAAACTAATGTTGAGATTTTATCTCCATATGATTTGATGATAGAAATAGTATTATCAGTTGAATTACCGTCAATAAAAATATACTCTATGTTATTATAGGTTTGATTAACAACCGAATCAATTGTATCCCTTAATGTGGCATCACTATTATAGGTTATGGTTATAATTGAAACTTTCAAAGTTTAACTATTTGAATTTGTTGATAGGGTATGAGCAAAATAAATGAGTGATTTAAAATTAAAATCAATGCGTTCATCTTCTTTTGGTTCATTGGAAATATAAACAGTTTTCATTCCTGCATTTCTACCGAATTCCATATCACTCAAACTATCTCCAACAATTATAGATTTATTAAAATCAATTTCAGGAAAATCATTCTGAGCTTTTAATGCCATACCAATTCCAGGTTTTCTGTCTGGATGATTATCTGATGCTAAATGAGGAGCATAATACACTTTGTCGATTCTGCCTTCTAAATAGTTGATTTCATAAAGCATATTTTTATGAATCAGTTCTAAATCTTCAGGAAAAATAATGCGTTTGCCAATACATTGTTGATTTGTCACTATCACTATTTTTCCAAATAAAGAATTTAGAATTCGTAATGCATTTAGAGCACCATCAATAAATTCAAAATCAGTAGAATGTTTTACGTAATCATTCTCTAATTTTTTATTAATCACCCCATCTCTGTCTAAAAACAAAGTCCAAGTATTATCTATATTTAAATTCTTTAAAGTCATGTTGAGCTTTTGTATAATCTTCAGGTATTCCAATGTCTATGAAATAGCCATCATATTTAAAACCTAGTAATTTTTCTTCATTTAATTGTTTTTCAAAGAAATCTTTTTCAATTGAAAAATTTACCAAATAAGTTGTTCTTTTTAAATATTCATCTTTTCTTAATAAATAAATACCAGCATTTATTTCGCCAGGAATATTCATCCCATTTTTTTCCTTAAAGGATTCTACTTTGTAATTATTATTACATTCAACTGTCCCATAACGAGATGCATCATCAACATGTCTTAATGCCAATGAAAACAATGATTTTTTGGATTTATGCATAAACGCAAACTCCTTAATATCAAAATCAAAAAATGAATCACCATTTAATACAAAAACATTTTTTTGTTTGCATTTTTCAAGTGCTAGTTTAATTGCACCGCCAGTTCCTAAGGGAGTACTTTCATGGGAAAAAGATAGTTTAGTACCACCCCAAGTTGGTTTTTTTCCTAACGCACCGTAGTAGTCCGTAATTTTTTCAGATAAATGTCCAGTTGAAATTACAATATGAGTTATCCCTTGATAAGATAAGAAATTTAATAAAAAATTTAAAAAAGGAGTTTCGTTTACGGGTGCCATTGGTTTTGGTAAATCCGTTACAACTTCTTTTAAACGTGTTCCAAACCCACCGGCAAGTATAATTGCTTCTGTATATTCAATTTGACGCTCTATTTTAATTGGCATTGATTAAGGTTTAGGGAAAAGATGAGTTTCCACAAGTTCACAAATAGTGTGGCCTAGAATCATATGGCATTCTTGTATTCGAGGAGTATCTTTTGATGGAATATTTACTAAATATTTACATACATCTTTCATATTGCCACCTGTTTCTCCAGTAAATCCTACAGTCACCATTCCAATTTGATTAGCAACTTTTAATGCTTCAATTACATTTTTAGAATTCCCACTGGTTGATAGTCCGATTAAAACATCGCCTTTTCTTCCCATTGCTTGAGTTAGTCTGCTATAAATGATATCATAACTATAATCATTTGCAACAGCTGTTGTATAACTTGTATTTACATGTAAAGCCTCGCTAAATAAAGGCGGACGATCATAATAAAATCTGCCACTTAATTCAGCTGATAAATGTTGTGAATCAGCAGCAGAGCCTCCATTTCCTGCCCAAAGAACCTTGCCATCGTTTTTATAACATGTCACAATATCATTTACAATATTTTCTAATGTTTTTAAAATGACATCATTATTTAATAAAGATGTTTTTAAATCTATCGAATTTTGAAGTCTGTTTTTGAATGTTTGAATCATTTAATATGAAATATGATTAGTAAAAAAAAGTGTTTGCAATATGCATTTCATTGCGGTATTGAAATTACAATTTCTTAATGATTTTTGCAATTATTAGGATTGTTTTTAATTGCGGTTATTTAAAACATATAAGTGCTTAGAAAAATAAAATAGTGAATGAACAATTGAAATTTTGTTCTGTAGCTAATTTAATAATCCCCGTTTTATTTGTAAAATTGTTTTCAGAATCTTCCGAGTCCGCAATTCCATGCCATGGCTCTAAACAAATAAATTTTTCAGAATTTTTTTTTGTCCAAATACCAAAATATGGCCAATTTTCGCAAATCATGGATACTCCGTGGTTTGATTTTGCTGAAACTAAACTAACTTTTTCTATTTGAGTATTCATAAATACCAAGGCATCATTGTCAAACAATGCTTTTGAAATCTTTAAATTATTTTCAATTAATGGTATAGTTTGCGTGGTTGCTTTTATTAATCCATCATTTAATGTGTTTATCGTTAATTTAGTTTTAGATGGAAAAATTAAATTATAATCATCAAACGATTCATTTTGTAGAAGTGGGCAATTAAAAGCAGGATGTGCGCCAACTGAAAAATATAAATCTTTATTATCTGGATTGAATATATTGTATTCAGTAATTAAATTATTTCCAGTAAGCACATAGGTTATTTGCAATGAAAAGTGAAACGGATACAGTTTTAAAGTTTCTTCAGAAGCAGTTAATTCAAATCTTAGTTTTGTTTCTGACTGTTCAATGCAAATAAAATCATTGTCTCTGGAAAAGCCATGTTGAGGAAGCTGGTAATCAATATTGTCGTAGTTAAAGGCTCCATCTTTCAATTTTCCGACAATTGGAAATAAATTTGGAGCATGTCTCGGCCATAAACTTTCTTCAGCTTGCCAAATATATTCTATGTTGTTTTTGATTGAAAAAACTGAACATAATTCTGCTCCAAAAGATTTTACTTTGATGCTTAAGTCACTGTTTTGTAATTGGTAAATCGACATTATAATATAATTACTCCTTCTATTTCAGAAGCTTTTTTATAAATAGAAATAATTTCATCAACACTTAAAACCACTTGTTTAACCGAAATACTGATATAATTGCCTTTCGAAGATTGTTTTTGAATAATTTCGGCATCATTACTAAACATTACTTCAACTAATGCCATTGCTTTATTATCTGCCTTTATTATAAATTTAAATAAATAAACATATGGAAAAGAATGAATGGTTTCTTCTAGTTTTTTTTGTAATTCGTCAAAAGAGTGAGTTGCCATTTTATTTTGAGAAGTAGTGGTTATAAATTAATAATAATCCAAATATGATAAGAGATGTACCTGTTATATAATTTACAATCATCATAATTTTATCAGTTAGGTAATGTTTAATTTTACCTGCTAATTTCACTTTAAACAATTCTACAAATAAAACTGCGGATAAAACAAATAAAAAAAAGAGCAACATTTTATATATATTATATTCTAGGGTTTTACTTATTGCTGTAACATTTGCTAGCCATAATAACCAAACTGTTGGATTAAATAAATTTAAGAAAAACCCTTTTAGTAACATTACTTTTGGGCTTGGTAATTGATTTTCAATATCAACAGCGTCATCAGTTTTTACTGGAATTTTCTTAAAGAAAAATGCTCCAAAAACAATTAAAATAATTCCTCCTATAATTCCGAAAAATGTTTGTGTTTTCTCTGAATGCAATAGATTTGCCATTCCAAATTGAACTAGCATAATTACTAAAATACATAAAAATAAGTCACTAAATACGACACCCATAGCTAAAAAAGCCCCAGTTTTGTAACCATGTTTTATGCCAGTATTAATTAAGGCAAAAAAAGCTGGTCCAAACGAGAATGTAAGGAGAATGATTATAATAACTGCTTGATATATTAAACTTAAAATCAAAATTTGGTTTTATAATTTGAAATAAATTCGTTCCATTCTTTTAATAAATTTCCTTTTAATACTCTTGGAAATTTGTGAGCAGCCCCAAGTTTTCCTTTGCTAGCCATAAAATCTATAAATGCGCTATCGGGTAAAACTTTAATAAATACATCTTTTAATGCGGCGATTCGTTCTGTTCTATAATCATCATTAAGTTCCATTAAATAAAAATCTAATTTTTCTTTAATTTCATTTTCTGATATGTCTTTATTTGATCCAATGTACCATTGATGCGCAAACATGGTGTCGTAAGGAATCCCGGCAACAGCAAATTCATTTATTTCAATGTTTAAATCATCTGCGGTTTGCTTAATAGCCTTACTCATATTTTCTACTGAAAGATGTTCTCCACAAAGACTTAAATAATGTTTTGTTCTACCTGTAATTACAATTTCTGATAATTCAACATTTGTAAATCGAATAGTATCACCGATTAAGTAACGCCAAGCTCCTGCGCAGGTCGACATTAATAACGCGTAATCTTTCCCTTGTTCAACATCTTTAATTGTTAAAGCTTTTGCATTCTTTTTTAAATTACCATCCGAGTCAAAATTATCTTCATTAAACGGAACGAATTCAAAAAATATACCACTGTCCAAAAGCATTCTCATTCCTTGTTCTGGATTTGGCCTTTCTTGGTATGCAATAAGTCCTTCAGATGCTAAATAGGTGTCAGAAAATATTAATGGGAAAGCTGTTAATTTATTAATGCTATTTCTGTATGGTTCAATAGATACGCCTGAATGTGCGTATGCTCTTAAGTTTGGCCAAATGTCATGAATTGTTTTTACCTTATAATGGTCAATGATTCGTTCCAATAATATTTGTATCCAGGCAGGCACTCCTACAATTATTCCTATATCCCAATCTTTAGCACTTTTAACTATTTCAGTTAATTTAGTTTCCCAATCTTTATATTTTGAAATTTCTTTGCCAGGTTTGTAATAACCTTGAAACCAAAGTGGAATATTTGCAGCCGTAATACCGCTTAAATCTCCTGAATAATGAATGCCATTAAAATCTAATAGCGTACTTCCACCAAGCATTAACATTCCTTTTTGAAAATGTTCTTTTGGGAAATCATAATTACTTTGAGCTATTAATTGTTTAACCCCTCCGCGTTTAAAAGCATTTAAAAGTTCCTTTGTTACCGGAATATATTTACTTGCAGCTTCGGATGTTCCTGAACTTAGAGCAAAATATTTAATATGACCTGGCCAACAAACATAAGGTTCGCCTTTGTGAGCACGATGCCACCATTTTTTGTAAATACTACTGTAATCATACATGCTCACAGTAGCCTGAAATTGCTCAATGGGATTTTTCTCTTGAAGTAACTTAGCAAAATTATAGTGTTCTCCAAACGCAGTATTTTGCGCTTTAGCTAATAGTTTTTTTAGAACTTTAGCTTGTTGATTTTCATAATTTTTTCGTTTAGGTATTTTACCACCTAAAGCAACTGCTTTTTTTAATATTGATCCAAGTATTGCCATTTATAATTTTTTGATTTGGAATTCTTCAAATCAAATTCCAAATTTGTTATTTTAAATATCTAAAATCGTGGTTGTTTTTAATGCTTTTAAGTGAAGCGATAATTAACTTAATAACATTTTCAACATCTTCTTTATGCACTGTTTCAACAGTTGTGTGCATATAACGTAATGGTAACGAAATTAATGCAGAAGCAACACCTTCGTTACTGTATGCAAACGCATCGGTATCAGTACCTGTACTTCTGCTTGCTGCCTGGCGTTGAAATTCAATTTTATTTTTTTTAGCAGCCTCTATTATTACTTTTAATAAATTATTTTGAACAGCTGGCCCATAAGATAATACGGGGCCTTTTCCACAAGCTAAATCACCACTTGCAATTTTATTCATCATTGGCGTTTGAGTATCGTGACACACATCTGTAATAATTGCAGCATGTGGTTTTATTTTGTGGGCAATCATTGTTGCTCCATTTAATCCAACCTCTTCTTGCACTGAATTTACTATATATAACCCAAATGGTAATTTTGTTTTACTTTCTTTTAACAAACGTGCTACTTCAGCAATCATAAAACCACCAATTCTATTATCTAAAGCGCGACCTACAAAATAGCGATTATTAAGTTCCATTAATTCATCTTCGTAAGTAACAACACAACCAACATGAACTCCTAATGATTCAACTTCTTTTTCATTTTTACAACCTAAGTCTAAAAAAATATTTTTAAGGGTTGGGCTTTCTTCTTTTGCAGCATCACGAACATGTATAGCTGGCCAGCCAAAAATAGCTTTTACTATTCCTTTATCAGTATGAATATTCACTCGTTTTGAAGGCGCAATTTGATGATCACTTCCACCGTTTCTTCTTAAATAAACAAATCCATCTTTTGTAATATAATGCACAAACCATGATATTTCATCAGCATGAGCTTCTATTACAACTTTGTAAGGCGCTTGTGGATTAATAACTCCAACAACAGTTCCATAGGTATCAACAAAATATTCATCGATATACGGAGTAATATAATTTAACCACAATTTCTGACCTTCACTTTCAAAACCAGTTGGTGATGGATTATTTAAATATTTTTTTAAAAACGCAAGTGAGTTTTCTGTAAAAATACTCTTGTCTTTTTTTGTCGAAGTTTTAGCCATAATTAGAAATAATTATAAGGGATAAATGTAATTAAAAACTAGCATATTTTTTGATTATAATTTAAAAAAATGAGCTTAATTTTACTTGAATAAATTGTGTATTTTTAGCTCAAATACTTGTTTTTATAGATGCTTAGTAACACAATTGAAATATATACGGATGGAGCATGCTCTGGAAATCCTGGGCCAGGAGGATATGGTATTGTAATGAAGTATAAAACGCAACGGAAAGAGTTTTCGGAGGGCTTTAGGTTAACTACTAATAATAGAATGGAATTATTAAGTTTAATTATTGCCCTTGAAACGATTAAAAAAGATGAGTGTGATGTTGTTGTTTATTCTGATTCAAAATATGTTTTAGATTCTATCAATTTAGGATGGGTTTATAATTGGCAAAAAAAAGGATTTAAAGATAAAGCGAATCCAGATCTTTGGAAGCGGTTTTTATTAATTCATAAAAAACATAGTGTGAAATTTATTTGGGTTAAAGGACATGCCTCTAATAAAGAAAATAATCGTTGTGATGAGTTGGCTGTTATAGCTAGTAAAAGTGGACACCTTATGGTTGATGCCGGTTATGAAGCAATTAAAAAAGTTAAAGGATTGGAACTATAGTTCTATTATGAAAATAAGTTTAAATAAAAAAGGCGAACATTAAAATTTAATGTTCGCCTTTTTTTTTAATGAAAAGAATTACCAAATATTTACTCGTTTAGCAACTGGAATATACATTCCGTCCCCTTCTTTCACACCAAATGCTTCATAAAATTCTGGCATATTACCTAAAGGTCCAACAGCTCTAAAATTTCCTGGCGAATGTGGATTGGTTGCAATCATTTGTTTTAAATATGCATCACGCATTAAGGTTTTCCAACCTTGAGCCCAAGATAAAAAGAAACGTTGTTCTCCTGTAAATCCAGCCATTACGGGCGATTTTTGTCCATTCAATGATTTTTTGTATGCATAATAAGCCATTGTTAAACCGCCTAAATCTGCAATGTTTTCACCTTGTGTTAATTCACCATTTACATGCAATGTATCAATTGCTTTGTAATTATTAAATTGTTCAATTATTAATTTAGTTTTGTCTTTAAAGTTTTTATAATCGCTTTCAGACCACCACATTTTTAAATTCCCATCTGCATCAAACTGAGCACCTTGGTCATCAAAACCATGTGTTAATTCATGACCGATAATTGCTCCCATAACTCCATAATTAAATGCGTCATCAGCATTTGGATCAAAAAATGGAACTTGCATAATTCCCGCAGGAAAAGCTATTTCGTTTGATGTTGGATTATAATAAGCATTAACCGTTGGTGGTGTCATTCCCCATTCCATGCGATCAACTGGTTTTCCAATTTTTGCTAACATACGACCATATTGAAATTTGCGTCCATTAACTACGTTTTCCCAATATGACGTTTTTTCAATAGTTAATTTTGTGTAATCAATCCAAGTATCAGGGAAACCTAATTTCTTAATTAATTTATCTAATTTTAATTGACCTTGAGCTTTTGTTTCAGCACTCATCCAATCACGTGAATTGATTCGAACACGGTAAGCTGCAACTAAATTGTCAACCATTGTGTTTACTTTTTTCTTTGAATTTAAATCAAAGTGTTTTTCAACATAAAGTTTTCCTAAAGCCTCACCTAAAGCTTCATCTACAGCTCCTTGCACTCTTTTATAGCGAGGTTTCATTTGTTTTTTTCCTGCTAAAACAGTCCCATTAAATTTAAAACTTTCGTTTACAAACTTACTTGATAAATACGGCGCTGCTTCTGAAATTAATTTCCATTTTAAAAATAATTTCCATTCAGGTATGGTAATAGAAGTAATGGTTTTATTTAAACCTTCATAAAATTTTGGTTGATTTAAAACTAAGATATCAGGAGTTTTAATTCCAATAGTTGAGAAATAAATATCCCAATTAATATTTGGTTCTAGTGTTTTTAATTGGATGGAACTAATTGGATTATATTGTTTTTCTACATCACGTTGTTCGGTTGCATTTTGAGAATATTTTGCTAATTCCGTTTCAATTTTCATAATTGTTTGAGCGTTTACTCTAGCATCAACAACTATATTGCCCATGCAAACAAACATGCGTTCTATATGCTCTAAATACTCTTTTTTAATTGTTTCGTATTGAGCCTCAAAATAGAAATCTTTGTCAGGAAGCCCCATTCCAGATTGAGCTAAATAACAGGTATTTGCATTACTGTTTTTAAAATCTGAATAAACATAAAATCCTAACATGCCTGAAATTCCTTTTTTATTTAATAAGGCAGTGGTTTTTATTAAATCATCCTTTGTTTTTATTAAATCAATAGCCGTTAATTCAGCTTTAATTGGAGCTAAGCCATCTTTTTCGGCTTTTGTTGAATCCATTGCGGTCAAATAAAAATCTCTTAATTTTTGGTCGTTAGTTCCAGCAATAGCTTTATCGTTTTTTGCTAAACCAAGCATTAATGCTTTTAAGTTTGCTAAATTGCGTTCATTAATTTCGTTAAAACTTCCCCAACTCCCATCGCTTGCAGGTATTTGTTGGGTTTTAAGCCATTTTCCATTTGCAAATTTATAAATATCGTCTTTTGGACTTACTGTTGAATCTATGTAACTCAAGTTAATTCCAGGAGTTTGGGCAACAGCATTTGCGCAAACAAATAAAGTAGAGGTAATCAGAAGTAATTTTCGCATAATTATTTTTTTATAAATATATATTAAAAATTGAAATAAGATTAAAATATTGGTTAAGAAATAAAAAAATGGGGATGAGTGGTATTCTTAAACCAAAAATGAATTTGGAACCATTTCAATTAGACCAACTTCTTTTGCCTTATTAAACAACAATTGAATGGCGTTTTTTCCTAATTCTCTTAAATCTATACTGAAATCATTTACGTACAAAGCAATGTGTTTTTTCATAACCTCTTCGCTCATCTCTTGCGAATTTTCTTTTACAAAGGGCATGGAACTTTCGGGGTTTGCAAAAGCAAATTCAACGCTTTGTTTTATTAAAGAGTCAATGGTTTGTTGAAGTTTAGGATCAATATTTTTTTTAACAACAATTCCGCCTAACGGAATAGGCGCATGAATTAAGCCTTCCCAAAATTCGCCAAGGTCAATTATTTTTTCTAAACCTTTTTCCTGATAAGTAAAACGATTTTCGTGAATGATTAATCCAGCATCTACTTTTTGGGTTAATACTGCATTTTCGATATCGCTAAATACTAATTCTACTTTGTTTTTGGCTTTTGGATAAGCTAGTGATAATAAAAAATTGGCTGTTGTATATTTTCCTGGAATGGCAATTTTAGCTGTTTCAAAATTTTGAATTCTATGCTTTGAATCCTGAATCAATAAAGGCCCACAATTAAATCCTAAAGCACTACCGCTATTTAATAAGCTATAAGTATTTGTTAAATAAATAAAAGCATGGTAGCTTAATTTTGTAATATCTAAATCTGCTTTAAATGCTCTGTTATTAAGTGCTTCCACATCTTCCATAATAAGTGTGAAGTTTATGCCTT
>JAYVIS010000194.1:0-10750 GCA_043769975.1 Bacteroidota bacterium | reverse complement strand
CCCATATTTGCAAATTTTGTTTTAGCCGATGAAATTAACCGTGCTCCAGCAAAAGTACAATCAGCTTTGCTTGAAGCCATGCAAGAGAAACAAGTAACTATTGGAGATGAAACTTTTAAATTACCAAATCCATTTTTAGTTTTAGCAACACAAAATCCAGTAGAGCAGGAGGGAACGTATCCATTACCAGAAGCGCAAATGGATCGTTTTATGTTAAAAGTAGTCATTACATATCCTACAAAAGAAGATGAGCGCAAAGTAATTGCTGCTAATATTTCTCGCCAAGGAATGCCTAAAGCAAACATTGTTTTAAAAACAGAAGATATTTTAACGGCAAGAGAAGTTGTGAAAGATGTTTATATGGATGAGAAAATTGAGCGTTACATTATTGATATAGTTTTCGCAACTCGTTTTCCTAAAGATTATAAATTAGAAAAATTTGCTCCGTTAATTTCTTATGGAGGTTCGCCAAGAGCAAGTATTAATTTAGCATTAGCAGCAAAAGCTTACGCATTTATTAAACGCAGAGGTTATGTAATTCCAGAAGATGTTCGTGCAGTTTGTTTAGATGTGATGCGTCACCGTATAGGTTTAACTTACGAAGCAGTAGCAGAAAACATTACAACAGAACACATCATTAATGAATTGTTAAATGCTGTAGAAGTACCCTAACAGTTATTAGTGCTTAGTTATTAGTTTTTAATAATTCAGAAATATTAAAAACTAAACACTCAAAACTCAAAACTATTTAAATTGGAGACCGCAGAATTACTTAAAAAAGTAAGAAAAATAGAAATTAAAACCAAAGGGTTAAGTAACCAGATTTTTTCTGGTGAATACCACTCTGCTTTTAAGGGACGCGGTATGGCATTTAGTGAAGTTCGTGAATACACGCCAGGTGATGATGTTAGAACTATTGATTGGAATGTAACAGCAAGATTAAGAACGCCGTACGTTAAAGTATTTGAAGAGGAACGCGAATTAAGCGTGATGATTTTAGTTGATGTAAGTGCGAGTGGAAAATTTGGAACTCAAAAACAATTGAAGCAAGATTTAATCACCGAATTATGTGCAGTTATTGCATTTTCAGCTTCTCAAAATAATGATAAAATTGGGGTGATATTTTTCAGTGATAAAATTGAAAAGTTTATTCCGCCAAAAAAAGGTAAATCTCATATTTTAAGAATTATTAGAGAGCTAATAAATATTGAGCCTCAGCAAAAAGGAACTAATATTGAATTAGCCTTAAAATACTTAACCAACATTATCAAAAAGAAAAGTATTTGTTTTTTAATTTCTGATTTTTGTGATACGCATTCGTTTACAGATGCTATGAAAATAGCCAATAGAAAACATGATTTAGTGGCCCTACGTATAAATGATATCCATGAAAGTATGCTACCTGACGTTGGTTTAATTAAGTTAAAAGATAATGAAACTGGAAAAACTATTTGGGTTGATACAAGTAGCACACAATTTCAAATACAACAAAAAGTAAATAATTTAAAATTTGAAGCTGAGTTAAAAAGCACATTTAATAAAAGTGGGGTAGATTTTACAACCATTTTTACTCACGAAGGTTATATTAAACCATTAATGAATTTATTTAAAAAGAGATAATTGAAGGGACTTGAGGGACAAAAGGGATTTAAGGGATTGAAGAGACTAAAGGGATTGAAGAGACAGAAGGACAGAAAAGATTAAAGGGACTGAAGAGACTTTAGGGACAAAAGGGATTGAAGAGACAGAAGAGAAAAAAAAGACTAAAAAAAGGAAATATAAAATTTGCGATAATCTGCGAAATTTGCGGGAAACAAAAATGAAAAAAATAAAATACATATTAATTCTTCTAACTGTTTTAAGTTGTTCGCTTGTTAAATCGCAAGTTGAAGTACATGCAGTATTAGATACGAGTAAAATCCGAATAGGTGAACAAACTCGTTTAGATATTTATATGAACTATAATGCCAAGCTAGAAAAAAATCTTTCTATTAAATGGCCAAGTTTTGAAGATACCATTATCAAGCAAATTGAAGTGTTAAGTGTTACAAAAATTGATACCACTTTTCCTGATAAAAATAATCCAGACCTTATTCAACAACATATGCAGTTGCTTATTACTTCATTTGATTCTGGTTATTATGCTATTCCTAGTTTTAAATTTATTATAAATAAAGATACAGCTAATACAAAATTTACTGAGATATTAATGCTCGAAGTTCTTTCAGTTCCTACTGATACTTCTATTGCAAAAGTAAAAGATATTAAAGCTCCGTTTGACGAGCCTTTTGATTGGCATTGGTATTTACCTTACGCATATTGGGGATTTGCCATATTAGTAGGCCTTATTATTTTAATTATAGTAATTAAAAAACTCACTAAAAAAGCTCCTGTTGAAATCATCATTGATAATACTCCTAAAATTCCTGCGCACGTTTCGGCCCTAGAAACTTTAGAAAAAATTAAACAAGATGCTATTTGGAAGGATAATAAAACAAAAGAATATTATTCTGAAATTGCCGATACTGTGCGTTTATATATAGAAGAGCGTTTTAAAATTAATGCATTAGAACTTACTTCTGATGAAATTATAAAAGTGTTTAAATCTCAAGTTGTTGACAGTGAAAGTAAAGGAAAATTAACTCAAATATTAACGCTTTCTGATTTTGTGAAATTTGCAAAACAAATCCCAATTGAAGTTGAACATACCTTAACATTAAACAATGCATTTGATTTTGTAAATGGTACTAAGAGGGAAGAAGAGAAACCAGTTGTTGGATCTTAGTTATTAGTTGTTAGATTAATGTGATTAAAAAAATGAACGAAGAAAAAAATAAAGGATATACAAAATTGGAAGATATTATTACTTGGCAAAAATCTAAAGCCTTGGCTATTGATATTTACAAAATAACGTATGAGCCATTATTTAGCAAAGATTTCGGGTTAAAAGATCAAATTAGAAGAGCCGCAATTTCTGTACCATCGAATATTGCTGAAGGATTTGGAAGAGGTGGAACAAATGAATTTAGAAACTTTTTATCAATTGCAAAAGGTTCTTTATATGAGGTAAAAACACAATTAATAATTGCACACGAATTAAATTTGGTTGATGACAATAATAAAGAGAAATTAATAATTAACATAGAAGAAATAGCAGGTATGATTTCTGGATTTATTAAATATTTAAAAAATACAGAAATAAAAGGCTCAAAATATAATTCAATAGAAAATAAATCAAAGTAAATTCAACAAACAACTTAAAACAAAAAACTAACAACTACTTTAATGCTTAATTATTTTAAAGATATACAATTTGCTGAAAAACAATGGTTTTGGTTATTCGTAATCATACCAATTTTGTTGGCATGGTATATTTATAAATTAAAGACCTATGAAGGAGAAGTTAATTTTTCGTCTTTTAATATATTTACTGGCATTAAATCATCATTAAAAGCCAAATTCAGACACGTCTTATTTTTATTAAGATTAGTAGCCCTTTCTTGTT
Organism: Bacteroidota bacterium; assembly: GCA_043769975.1. Taxonomy (GTDB): domain Bacteria; phylum Bacteroidota; class Bacteroidia; order B-17B0; family Aurantibacillaceae; genus UBA4416. The sequence goes on along the minus strand of JAYVIS010000194.1, from coordinate 7,245 downwards.
TAATATTAGCAATTGCTCGTCCACAAAGTAGAAGTAGCTGGAAGGATACAAAAACAGAAGGTATTGATATTGTTGTAAGTTTAGACGTTTCCTTATCAATGTTAGCAAAAGATTTTAAACCAAATCGATTAGAAGTAGCAAAAGAAGTATTAGGTGATTTTATAGATGCCCGCCCTAATTATAAAATTGGCTTAGTTATTTTTGGTGGAGAAGCATTTACCCAATGTCCTTTAACAACCGATCATAAAATTATTAAAAATATGTTTGGCGATATTAAGGCCGGCATGCTTGATCAAGGAACTGCAATTGGTTTAGGTTTAGCAGATGGCGTTGCTCGTGTTAAGGATAGTAAAGCCAAAAGCAAAGTTGTTATTTTAATTTCGGATGGCGTTAGTAATGTTGGCGAAATTGCTCCATTAACAGCTGCAGATATTGCTAAAACATTTGGGGTAAGAGTTTATTGTATTGGAGTAGGTAGTAAAGGTAAAGCATTACAACCTGTTGCGCTTTATCCAAATGGTGAAATGGAATATGATTATGTGGATGTTGATATTGATGATGCTACCATGACGCAAATCAGTAAAATGACTGGTGGAAAATATTTTAGAGCAACTGATCGTGAGAGTTTAGAAAAGACCTATAAAGAAATTGATTTGTTAGAAAAAACAATAATTAGCGAAAAGAATTTCAGTAATAAATCAGAACATTTTTTACCATTGGCTTTAGCGGCTGCGATTTGTTTATTAATTGAATTTTTGTTGAAACGATTTGTTTTTAAAGCCATTCCATAATGTATAAATTTGAAAATCATATATTCTTTTATGCTTTTGGCTTATTGCCACTGTTTATTGCTATCTATATATGGTATCGTTACCGTACAAAAAAGAATTTTAAAAAGTTAGGCGAATTAGGCTTAATCAATCAATTAATTCCAGATGTTTCAAATGCAAAAAAAACAACCAAGTTTATTTTATTTCTAATTGGTTTTTCGTTTTTGATTTTAGGATTATGTAATTTACAAACAGGTTCTAAAATGCAAGAAGTTAAACGTGAAGGAGCAGATATTATGGTCTGTTTAGACGTTTCAAACAGTATGTTAGCCCAAGATTTATCACCAAATCGTTTAGAAAGAGCTAAAATGGCTATTGAAAACATGATTGATAAATTGCAAGGCGATCGTTTAGGGATTATTGTTTTTGCAGGTGAGGCTTATGTTCAATTACCAATTACAACGGATTATAGTTCTGCTAAATTATTTTTAGAAAGTATAAATACTAAAATTGTACCTACACAAGGAACAAATATTGCTGATGCTATTAATAAAGCGGTAGAGAGTTTTGGAAAAGATGAAGGAAAAAATAAAGCCATTGTTGTCATAACGGATGGTGAAAATAATGAGGAAGCAAAAGAAAGTGCAGTATCAGCTGCGGAAGAAGCTTCTAAGAAGAATATTGTCATTCATACCATTGGTGTTGGTTCTGCAGAAGGTGTACCTATTCCTAATATGGTAGATGGATATGCTGCTGGTTACAAAAAAGATAATGCTGGAAACACGGTTGTGACGAAATTAGATGCTAAAATTTTACAAGAAATTGCTGAGGCAACAAAAGGAGTTTATGTGCAAGCAAGTAGCGCTGATATAGGTTTAGATGCTATCCTAACAAAAATAGGAGAACTTGATAAGAAACAAATGGAAAGTAAAATGTATAGCGATTACGAAGATCAATTTCAAATCTTTTTAATGGCAGCTTTACTTTTATTAGTTATAGAAACTTTTATTTCTGAGCGAGTAAGTAAGCTTTGGAAAAAATTAAATTTATTTAAATCATCACATGCGTAATTCAAATATATACCTATCTATTTTTTGCTTAACGCTTTCTGTTTGTGCTTTTTCGCAAGCAGAAAAGATTACTTTACGGAAAGGTAATGATGCTTATTTTGGAGGAAAACCATTAGAAGCTACCAATTACTACTCTAAATCACTCAAAGAGAAACCTGATTATTTTAAAGCAAATTTTAATTTAGGTGATGCCTTATACAAAACTGCTGAACTAATTAAGGCAGGCAAAATAGCTCCTCCAAATAAAAAAATGACTCCTGATTCGGCGGCGAATTTAGTTTACGATCAAGCAGCTCAACAATTTGAAGTTGTAGCAAAATCTGTATCTAATGCTGATACCATACAAAGAGCTTGGCATAATTACGGTAATTCTAAATTGAAACAAAAAAGTTTTGAAGATGCTATTTTAGGTTATAAAAAAGCATTGAAGTTAAATCCAAAGGATGAGGATACTCGTTACAATTTAGCCTATGCTCAACGTGAGTTGAAAAAGCAACAAGATCAGCAAAAGAAAAACGAGAAAAAAGACGATAAGAAAAAAGAAGGTGAAAAACCTGAAGACAAAAAAGATAAAGGAGAAAAAGATAAAGAGGACATTAATAACAAAAACGATAAAGATAAGCAAGAAGCACAACAGCCTCAAATGAGTAAAGAGCAAGCTGAAAAAATGTTGAATGCTTTAAAAAATTCTGAGAAAAAAATGCAATCCCTTCGTAAGAAAAAAGGTGATCCAAGTCAGAAGATAAAAGTTGAAAAAGACTGGTAGAAATTAGTTTTAAGTTTTTAGAGTTTAGTTATTAGTTAAAGAAAATAGTGAATACGAAAAATAAAATAATCTTCTTACTCTTATTACTATTTGCGGTTAGTAATTTGAAATTACTTGCTCAATCACCTGCATTTATTGCCCAAGTAAGTAAAAATAGAGTTGCTGTAGGAGAAATTTTTACAGTTGCCTTTACTTTAAACGGCAGTGGGAGTAATTTGATTTACCCAAATTTTAAAGGATTTGATATTTACTCAGGACCAAACCAAAGCCAAAGTATTAGCATGGTTAATGGAACTGTTTCTCAATCAACAACCTTGTCTTTATATATATTAGCAAAAACTGAAGGTAAGTTTACAATTGGTTCAGCCTCTGTTATGTCTGGCAACCAAAAATTAGAAACTAAACCAATTGTTATTGAAGTTGTAAAAGGAAATGCTCAGCCACAGCAACAAAATGCATCACAAAATGCGCAATCACAGCAAGCAAATGGAAAGGAAAAGAATCAATATGCAAGCGAGTTAAGTAATGAAGATTTATTTGTAAGAACGTATTTAAGTAAAACAAAATGTTATTTAGGTGAACAAATAACAATAACGCAAAAAGTATATTCGCGTGTTGACTTAAGAGGTTTTCAAAACGTGAAATTCCCTCCTTATAATGGATTTTGGGCTCAACAAGAAAATAATACCCAACAAATTAATTTGCAACAAGAAAATGTAAATGGCATAAATTATTACGTTGCTGATTATAACAAAGTTTATTTATTTCCACAAAGAGTTGGCAGTATTACAATTGATCCTGTTGAATTAGATTGTGTGGTTAGACGCCAAACAAAAAGACAACCTCGTAATATTTTTGAACAGTTTTTTGGAACTGGTGGTTATGAAGATGTGGTTGTTAAGGTTAAAAGTAAAGCTGTAAAAGTTGATGTAATTGATTTACCAACAGAAAATAAACCTTTAGATTTTAGTGGTGCTGTCGGTGATTTTAATTATAAAGTGAGTATCAATAAAAATGAGGTTAAAGCAAATGATGCAGTAAATATTAAAATAACAATTAGCGGAAATGGAAATATAAAATTAGTTGAGCCAATCAGATTAAATCTTCCAGAAAGTTTTGAAAGTTACGATCCTAAAATAAATGAAAACATTAAAACTATTGGAGGTGTATCTGGAAGTAAAACGTATGATTATTTAATCATTCCAAGAGAGCAAGGCGACTATGTATTAGATAATCTCAGCTTTAGTTATTTTGATGCATCTAAAAAGAAATACGTAACCATTCCTTCTCCTGTTCTTAATTTAAAAGTGCTTCAAGGTGATGGAACAAGTGCTCAAATAATATCTTCAAATAAAAAAGAAGTTAAAGAAACTGAAAACGATTTGAGGTATATAAAAACTGGGGATTTGAAATTAAAATCAACAGATTATGAATTCTTTTCATCTTTTAAGCATTACATTTTATTAATTGTTCCATTTATCTTATTTGTGATGGGATTATTTTTAATGAAACAACACATTAAAGCTAATAGTAACTTGCAGTTGGTGAAAGAAAGAAAAGCAGCAAAATTGGCTAAAAAACAATTATCTATTGCTGAAAAACATTTAAAAACTAATAGTAAAGATTTATTTTTTAATGAAGTTTTAAACGCACTGAACAATTACATTGGAGATAAATTTGCAATGTCAGTTGTTGATTTTTCAAAAGAAAAAATATCAGAAATGCTGTTGTCTCGAAATGTTAAAGACGAAACAACAAAAAAAGTGATTGAAACGTTGAATACCTGTGAGTATGCTAAATATGCCCCAAGTGCGGTTACTGGCGATTTGAATAAAGTTTATCATGATACGTTGGAATTAATTTCACAAATTGAAGAACAAATAAAAAAATGATTAAAGTGAAATTTATAATTATTTTATTATCCTATTTTTTGTTTTCAAATGGGGTTTTCTCTGCTAATGATTTGTCAATAAAAGGAGAAAAACTTTATGAGCAAAAAAATTATAAAGAAGCTATTTTGGTTTATGAAAATATATTAAATCAAAATAAAACTTCATCCTTTTTGTATTACAATCTTGGTAATTGTTATTTTAAAACAGATCAAATTGGAAAAGCAATTTATAATTATGAATTAGCCTCTAAATTAAACCCAAAAGACCCTGATATCAGGGTAAACTTGAAGATTGCAAATTCAAAAACGATTGATAAAATTGAAAATAAAGAAAATTATTTTATAGGTGCTCTTAAATCAACGATCGTTAATTATTTTACCAGTACAGGATGGGCTTGGATTAGTATAATTAGTTTTTCAACCAGCTTAATATTGTTGTTTTTATTTTTTATTTCAAAGGCTTCATTATTAAAACGTTTAGGTTTTTTTATAGGCGTATTTTGCTTTGTAATATTCATTGGTTCAATGGTTTTAGGATATTCATCTATTAATTTTAAACACCAAATGAATTATGCTATCATTTTGCAACATGAAGTAAAAATCTTATCAGAACCAAACCAAATTTCAGAAACGAAATTTAGCTTACACGAGGGGACAAAAGTTTCGGTGTTAAGTCAAAATAGCCAATGGGTTAATATTAAGTTAGAAAATGGGAATGAAGGATGGGTTAAAGCTGAATTTGTAGGCTTATTTTAAGTTGCAAGAGCCATTGATTCATAGTTTTAGATTATTTTGCTAAAAAAGGTTGGATTTACAATAAAAATCTTATTTTTGAAGACAAATTTAGAACTCACTTAATTATGAACATTCACGAATATCAAGGAAAAAGTATATTAAAAAGTTTTGGTGTAGCAATACAAGAAGGTATTGTTGCTGAAACTCCTGAGCAAGCTGTAGCAGCTGCTAAACAAGTTATGGAAACATACAAATGCGATGGCGTTGTTGTGAAAGCTCAAGTTCACGCTGGTGGACGTGGTAAAGGCGGCGGAGTTAAATTTGCGCCAAATTTAGAAAAAGTTAAAGAAGTGGCTACTAATATTATTGGTATGCACTTAGTTACTCCACAAACTAGTGCAGAAGGGAAATTAGTTAGTAAAGTATTAGTTGCACAAGATGTATATTATCCTGGAGCAACACCTACTAAAGAATTTTATATTAGTATTTTATTAAACCGTTCAACTGGACGTAATATTATAATGTATAGTACAGAAGGTGGAATGGACATTGAGCAAGTTGCTGAAGCTACTCCACATTTGATATGGAAAGAAGAAATTGACCCTAAAGTTGGTTTACGTGATTTCCAATGCCGTAAGGTTGCTTTTAATTTAGGATTAAGTGGTAATGCTTTTAAAGAAATGACTAAGTTTATTGCTGCGCTTTACAAAGCATATGATGCAACAGATTCATCGATGTTTGAAATTAATCCGGTTTTAAAAACATCGGATGATAAAATTATTGCCGTTGATGCAAAAGTGACTATTGATGATAATGCATTATACCGTCATAAAGATATTGAAGCAATGCGTGATGAAATGGAAGAAAATCCAGTTGACGTTGAAGCTCGTAAAGCAGAATTAAATTATGTAAAATTAGACGGAAACGTTGGTTGTATGGTTAATGGTGCTGGTTTAGCAATGGCAACTATGGATATTATCAAATTAAGTGGTGGTGAGCCAGCTAATTTCCTAGATGTTGGTGGTACTGCTAATGCTGAACGTGTTGAAAAAGCATTTCATATTATTTTAGCTGATAAAAATGTAAAAGCTATTTTGGTTAATATTTTTGGAGGAATTGTAAGATGTGATAGAGTAGCACAAGGTGTAATTGATGCATACAAAAACATGGGAACTATTAATGTTCCTATTATTGTTCGTTTACAAGGAACGAATGCTGAAGCTGCTAAAAAATTAATTGATGAATCTGGATTGAAAGTATTTTCAGCAATTCAATTACAAGAAGCTGCAGATTTAGTGAAAAAAGTAATTTCTTAATCAATAAATATTAACATATAAATGACAATGATTAGTAAAAAGCAAAATTTAATTATAATAGCTGCTGTTGTTAGTGCAACAGTATTAAGTTCTTGTGGTGACGATAAAAAAGCTGAAAGTAGTGATGATATTACTGTTTCAGATTCGGCAAAAGTTGAAGTTTCTCAATTAACTGAAACGTTTTTTCAAGTTCCATCTCCAGGTGAAATGTTGAGTTTTATAAAAATGGTTGGCGGAAAAAACAATAAAAATGTAAGTTTTTTAAATAGCCCTGATAATCAAAAAAATTATAGTGATAATAAATCTAAAGCATTAAACTTTGGTATTTACAGTTGTGATTTAAGTTACTGCAGTATTTTTGAAATTGGAGCTGAAGCTCTGAAATATTTCAAAACTGTTAAACAATTAGGTGATCAAATAGGGGTATCTTCAGCTATTAAACCTGAGGTTTTAAAACGTTTACAAGATAACATTGGAAATCCTGATTCTTTATCAGTGATTACTGATGATGTTTATTTTTCATCTTTTGAAACGTTAGAAGCTTCAAAACAAGGACCAACATTATCTTTAGTTGTTGCTGGTGGTTGGATTGAAAGTTTATTTATAGCTACAAGTTTAGGTAAATATGAAGCTAAAAGCCCAATCGTAGAGAGATTAGCTGATCAAAAATACACATTAGATAATTTAATTGAATTTT
>JAYVIS010000193.1:0-18243 GCA_043769975.1 Bacteroidota bacterium | reverse complement strand
TTTGTAATGCCCCGCTTAATAATTTCGAAAAACACTTTTGTAGTTGCAAGAACATCGAATGCAGCGTTATGTGCTTCGCCAAAAGTTGTGTTAAATAATTTTTGATATAATTCAGTTAAGGTTGGCCATTTAAACTTTCCACCACGCCCACCAGGAATTGCACAATACTCGGTTGTTTGATCATTTTTAGTATCAATAAATGGCATTGCTGCCAAAACATTTTCTAATCCACAACGTAATAATTCTGAACCAATAATATTATTATCAAATTCAATATTATGTCCACATAAATATTTTGTTTGATTAACAACCTCTATAAATTCTTGTAATACTGCTTTTAAATCTTGTCCTTCTTCTAAAGCTCTTTCATTTGTAATACCATGTATTTGAACTGCATTGAAAGGAATTGTATAACCTTCAGGTTTTACAATAATAGAATTGCTACTGATTAAATTACCTTGCGCATCGTGCAATTGCCAAGCCACTTGAACCATCCGTGGCCAATTATCAAAATCGGTTAATGGCGCGTTGTAACTTCTTGGTAAGCCAGTTGTTTCGGTGTCAAATATTAAGAACATGTTATTTTAAATCTTTTTAAGTATAAATAAGTTGCAACAATTAAATAGCCTCAACTCAATGTGATGTCATATTATTTTTTTAAAGCATTTTTTATTTCCACTAACTCATTTTTTATATCAATTAAAATCTGAGTATTGTCGATGCCTGAGGATTGTTTTACTGCAGTTTGATTAAAATTATTTTTATTACTAATCACTTTTTCTCTTTCAGATAAAATATGAGATTTAAAATTTTCAGCATCATTAATCCCTAGCATGCTCATCAAATTTTGATTGTGTGCTCCACCACCGCCACCAGCAGTTTCAATCTTTATCATCGTCAAACCAAAATATCTTAAAATTGGTCCGCCAATAAATGATAAATCTTGAATGTTTTCTAATGGAATGGTTTTTTCAATATGAATAATCATACCCTTTGAAAATTTTAAGTTTTTATTGGTAATTTGACAAGACAATGTTTTAAAAAATTTACCACTCACCCATTGTCCTAAGCCAAAAATCCAAAATGGAATAACAATAATTCCAATTACACTCGTTATTAAAAAAAATAGGACAACAAAAAATATGTACGTCTTAACTTTTGGATTAAAAGTGGCTTGATTTAAAATAATTTCTTCAGTCATAACTTTAAATTTATGCATTTATTAGCAAATTTTATTCAATAGTTAATATCAATTTATAATCTATTAATAAATTTAATAAACTGATATTCAACACTATATAACAAATATTAAACATAATAGTCATATACATTGGTTTCTTATGTATCTTTGTCTTAAGTATATAATTATAACAACATGAAATGGCTATCAAATTTTAAATTAAAATCGTAAGCCATTCCATTTAGCAAATAAAAAAAACAATAAAAATATTTATATGAATTACTCATCTGAACTTTTAAAAGGCACTTTAAAAACAATTGTTTTAAAACTTTTAGCCGATAATAAAAAAATGTATGGTTACGAAATTACTCAACTCGTAAAAGAATTAACCTTAGATAAAATTCAAATAACAGAAGGTGCATTATATCCAACCTTGCATTCGTTAGAAGCAGATGGATTTGTGACTACCGAAACAGAATTTATTGGAAAACGAGTTCGAAAATATTATAGTTTAAGTCCGACAGGAAAAACTAAAACAAAAGAAAAAGTCAGCGAGTTAGCCGACTTTATGGAAACGATGAAATTTTTGTTAGATATAAAAACAAAAACGACATAAATGTATTGCCTTAGTGAAAAACAAATAGATTATATTCTTAACGACATAAGTGCACGTGGCGTTGAGATGGAGAGCCTGCAGCTAAACCTTCACGATCATATTTGTTGTATCATAGAGCAAAATCTCGAAGAAAATGGAGATTTCGAGAGCTTCTATCAAAAAACTATTAGAACATTTTATAAAGATGAGCTATGGGAAATTGAAGAAGAAACCCTCCTATTACTAACCTATAAAAACTATTACGCCATGAAAAAGATAATGATATTAAGCGGATTATATTCTGCAACTGCCTTTATACTAGGTTCAATTTTTAAAATAATGCATTGGCAAGGTGCCAGTTTCTTTATTTTTACAGCAATGATATGCAGTAGTTTAATTTTTTTACCTCTGTATTTTTTGTTTAAAACAAAAGAAACAGAAGATAAAGGAAAAAAAATAATAATTGCTGTTGGAACAATAAATGGAATTCTATTTTGTGTTTCAAGTTTATTCAAAATAATGCATTGGCCAGGTTCACATATTTTATGGTTAATGACAATTGGATTATTAGGATTAATATTTATTCCACTTTATTTTTTTAGTGGAATAAAAAAGCCTGAAAATAAAACAAATACGATTGCAACAACCATTATTCTAATAATAGTTGCTGGTTTCTTTTTTGCATTAACAAGTTTAAAATCAAGTAAACACGTATCCATTTCTAAGTCATATAATTATTTGCAAAATGAGGAATTATTGGAACGAATGAAAAATAACAAAAAAGATTCCGTCTATCAAAGTAATGAATTAGTAATACTTTCAAATGAAATTCAAACAATTTGCAAGAAAACTAAAGGAATGATTATTAACTCAGAACTCGGGCAAATAACTATTCCAAAAGATTTTGAAGTTAAAAATTTATGGCTGGAAGAATGTGGATTAACGGCAGAATTTAATCCAGGTAACAACGGATATAATTTACTAGTTGAATTGAAAAGTAAAATAAACAACTACAATAAATTAGTAAAAGATAGTTCGAAACAAATTCCAATTGAAAACAACATATCAAAAATGGTTCCTGATAAAATGCAATTATTTTCAAACTATAATCTTTTGAGTCATTTAACGCAAATTCAAATGTTTATTCTTCAAAACGAAAGATGATTTTCTAAAAACTAGGTTTATTAAACAACATTTTTGAATCAGTTTTATGCCCTATACTTAAAGAGTATGGGGCATTTTTTTTATTTCTAAAAATAAAATATTATAGTTTACCTTTGTATTCCCTTTATTAAAAGAACATATGAAACATACAAATAACCTTATAAATGAAAGTAGTCCGTATTTATTACAACATGCACATAATCCTGTAAACTGGTATGCCTGGAATAATGAAACACTTGAACTTGCAAAAAAAGAAAACAAAATTATCTTAGTAAGTATTGGTTATAGTGCTTGTCATTGGTGCCATGTAATGGAACATGAAAGCTTTGAAAATGAGGAAGTGGCAGCTATCATGAATCAACATTTTATAAATGTAAAAGTTGATAGGGAAGAACGCCCTGATGTTGATATGGTTTATATGGGTGCAGTGCAATTAATGACGGGACAAGGTGGCTGGCCATTAAACTGTTTTGCTTTACCTGATGGAAGGCCAGTATATGGTGGAACCTATTTTCCAAAAAATCAATGGGTAAACGTTTTGACAAATATTGCTGACTTGTATCAAACAAACCCAGAAAAAGTATTTGAATATGCCGAAAATTTAACGGAAGGATTATTGAATTTAGAAAATCCAAAAGAACATTCGGAAACCACATTTGAAATGGATTCCTTGAGGAAATCAGTTAATAAATGGAAACAATTAGTTGACGAAGAAAATGGTGGGCCAAATAGAGCGCCAAAATTTCCCTTACCAAATAATTATTTATTTTTATTACAGTACAACTATTTTGAAACAAATTCCTCAATAAAAAAACACATTGATACAACCTTAACCAAAATGGCTTATGGTGGAATTTACGATCAAATTGGTGGAGGATTTGCAAGATATAGCACTGATATGATTTGGAAAGTTCCTCATTTTGAGAAAATGCTTTATGATAACGCACAACTCATCAGTTTATATACTCAAGCCTATAAACAAACACCCAACGACCTCTATAAGGAAATTGTATATGAAACAATTGCTTTCATAAAGCAAGAATTGTGCAATGCCGAATTTGGTTTTTACTCAGCATTAGATGCTGATAGTGAAGGCGTGGAAGGTAAATTTTATGTTTGGCAAAAAGAAGAATTAGAAAATTTACTAAATACTAATTTTGATGTATTTGCTGATTATTACAATGTGAATGAATTGGGATATTGGGAAGATGATAATTATGTATTAATGCGAAATAATGATGATGCTATTATTGCAGCAAAACACTCACTATCGGTTTCTGAATTAAAAAATAAAATTAATGACTGTAAGGTAATTTTATTAAAAGAAAGAAGTAAAAGAACAAGACCTGGTTTAGATCATAAAATTTTAGCGTCATGGAATGGATTAACTTGTAAAGCATTAGCAGAAGCATATTTGATTTTTGAAGACGAATCTATAAAAGAATTAGCTTTAAATAATGCCAATTATTTACTCAAAAATTATTGTATAGGAAGTGGCAATCTTCTACGAGTGATTAATGAAAACACCTCCATAAATGGTTTTTTAGATGATTACGCTTTTGTAATTGATGCTTTTATATCCATCTATTTAATTACCGCAGATTTTAATTGGCTTGAAACCGCACTAGAATTAACAAATTATGCAATTTCAAACTTTTATGATGTTACGGCAAAAACAATGTACTATACCGATAAAACAAAAGAAAAACTCATTGTAAGGAAAGCAGAATGGAGTGATAATGTTATTCCGGCCTCAAGTTCACAAATGGCCATAAATTTAAATACGCTTTCTGTCTATTTTGATGACGCTAAGTATAAACAAATAGCTGAAGAATTACTTAAATCAGTTATTAAGGAAATAGAACAATATGGCTCTGGCTATAGCAATTGGGCCATTTTACTGCTCCAAAAAGTGAAGCCACAAACCGAAGTTGTAATTGTTGGTAAAAATGTTAATGAAAAATTATTAGCACTGTATAAACATACCCCTCCAAATGTGATATTTGCTTTAAGCGATAAACCATCGGATTTAGCGATTTTTAAAAATAGATACGAAAACGGAAAAACCAATCTATTTATTTGTAAAAATCACAGTTGTTTATTGCCAACAGAAAATATAAATGAAGCACTAAAATTAATTGGAGAAAATAATATATAGCTGGTTACCATCTAATAAACAAATTTTCTTTTTGTTTATTTTTGCGTGTCTAAGTATTTTATCTTTTTCACAACCTTTATTACCAACTTCAGAATCAGCCTTTGAAGTGCAGCTTCCTTTCAATAAAAGCTATATCAAACAAAATAATATTAAGTCAATTACATTTGATATTATTGATAAAAAGGATATGCAAGTTGCTGAGGATAAAGATTTAATTAATTATTATGAATTCAATAAAGACGGGCAATTAACACGTTTTTACTATACGGTTATTAGTAAAATAATTCAGAAAGAATTTCATCATGATGCTGTTTATAGAAAACGCAAAAAAATAAGTAATGGATATTCATATACTAAAAATGAATATATATTTGATACCGTTTCAACAAATTACTTCTATAATGAAAAGAAACAACTTATTTTAAAACGTACAAATGATGGTGTCTTTTATGAAAGTTATTATTACGACTATAATTCAGAAGGAAAAGTAATTAAAGAAAGGCGTTGTAAAGAAACCAATGTATCTCCAATAAAAAACGAATTTAAACTGGGCTCACAATTAACTATAAGTGAGGAAAGTTTTACTTATAATTCAACTGGTAAAAATCAATTCAAAAAAACGTGTTTGAATGATGAAAACAGGCCATTTAAAGAAATGATTTACAATTGTAATGATTCTAATCAAATAGTAAACATTACAGAACAATACATTGTAACATGGCTTAGTCAAAAAACAAACTTCGAATACGATAAAGATAACCAATTAAAAAAAGCATCTTACACAAGTAATAGTAACGGACAACAAACAACAACTAAAACTTATGAATGCGATTCGGCTAACTGTTTACTTACCGAAAAACATTTTAAAAATGATGTATTGTTAAAAGAAATAAGCTACGTTACTGATAGAAATAAAAAAACGACTTCTTATGTAATTCGTGATCCAAACGAAAAAACGATTCGAATAGTTAAATTATTTTATAAATATTATTAATAGCCCTGATTGAAGTAGAAATCCTTTTTTATTTTGCCTTCAAAACAAAAAAGATTGAAGCGAAAAGCAGGAAATAGCTCCAAAAAAAATTAGCTAATTTGAGATTTAAAAAATTCATACACTAAATTAGCTTTTGAATTACCAATAATTAAAGCCAACTCGGCAAGCGTTGCTTCTTTTATACCTTTTACAGATTTTAACTCAGTCAATAATTTTTGACCAGTTTTATCACTTATTCCTTTTATCTCAGATAATTCTGTCTTAAAGGTTTCTCTGCTTCGTTTATTACGATGATGTGTAATACCAAAACGATGAGCCTCATCACGAATTTGCTGAATGATTTTAAGGGTTTCTGAACGTTTGTCTAAATACATTGGAACAGAATCGCCAGGAAAATAGATTTCTTCTAAACGCTTTGCAATACCAATAACTGTCACTTTCCCCATTAAATCTAACTTTCGTAAACTATTTATGGCGGCACCTAATTGTCCTTTACCACCGTCAATAACGATGAGCTGCGGCATTGGCAATTTCTCTTCTAATACTCGTGAATAGCGTCTTAAAATAACTTCCTCCATGGTTGCAAAATCATCTGGACCAACAACTGTTTTTACATTGTAATGTCTGTATTCTTTTTTTGCTGGTTTACCATCAATAAAAACTGGCATTGCACTCACGGCATAATCACCCTGAATGTTTGAGTTATCAAATCCTTCAATTCGACGTGGTTCAACTTTCATTCGTAAATCCTTCATCATTTGTTGCATGATGCGATCGGTGTGCCTTTCAGGATCAATGATTGCCAATTGCTTCTCTCGTTCTTTTTTATAAAGTTCTGCATTTTTAAAACACAAATCGAGTAAGTGTTTCTTATCTCCAATTTTCGGAATAACATACTTTGCATTTTCAAACGAAAACTCAGGTTCAAAAGGAACAAATATTTCTTTACTTAATGAATTATACCGAGTCCGAATTTCGTTGATTGCAAACACCAACATTTCTTCATCACTTTCTTCTAACCTCTTTTTTAACTCTAATGTTTGAGCCTGAATAATCGTACCATTCATGACTTTAAAGTAATTAACATAAGCCACTTTATCATCACTAATAATTGAAAATACATCAGTATCCGTAATTGAAGGATGAACAATGGTTGACTTACTTTGATACTTTTCTAATAATTCAATTTTCTTTTTTAAAATGCTAGCATCCTCAAACTCCAATTTATCAGCCCTTTCATGCATTTGGTTTTTTAAATCCTTTATTGCAAAATTTATATCACCTTTTATAATTTGTCGAATATGCTTGATACTGTCATCATACTCGGCAAATGATTGCTTGCTCACACATGGTGCTTTACATTTACCAATTTGGAATTCTAAACAAGCAGAATATTTTTTTTTATTAATATTTTCCTGTGATAAATCCAAAGTGCACGACCGCAAAGGGTATAAACTTTTTATTAAATCAAGCAAAATATACATGGTTGTTACCGACGGATATGGTCCATAATATTCGTCATTATCTTTTTTTAATTGCCTTGTTTGAAACACACGTGGAAATGGTTCATTCTTAATTACAATCCAAGGATACGTTTTATCATCACGCAACATGATGTTATACTTGGGCGTCAAACTTTTAATTAAATTATTTTCCAAAATGAGAGCATCCATTTCGGTATCCACTTTAACTGTTTTAATGTCAACAATTTTTTTAACCATTAAGCGAAGCCTAAAAGTATCGTGTTCTTTAGAAAAATAGGAACTTACACGTTTTTTTAAATTTTTTGCTTTTCCAACATACAATAAATTATTATCGGTATCATAATAACGATAAACACCCGGAGATTCGGGTAAGGTTTTTAATATACTTTGGATATGATCCGAAAAATGCTCTATCACAAAGTAAATTTACTCATTAATTTATTTTGATTAATTTTAATTGCTCAATTGTGTATAAAAATAAAACCATATTTATTGCTCCATTAGATTGGGGATTAGGACATGCAACACGCTGCGTGCCTTTAATAAGAAAACTAAGTCTG
Organism: Bacteroidota bacterium; assembly: GCA_043769975.1. GTDB lineage: Bacteria > Bacteroidota > Bacteroidia > B-17B0 > Aurantibacillaceae > UBA4416. The sequence goes on along the minus strand of JAYVIS010000193.1, from coordinate 10,108 downwards.
AATAATACTATAATTTTGGGAGTAACACCATTAACCAAATTAATTTTTGATGATGAATTTCCTAATTTAAAAAAAATAGATTTGGAACCTTATAATATCTCCTATTCCAAAAAACAGTCCTTAACACTCAAATTATTATTGGATTTTCCACGAATAAAAAAAGTAATAAAAAAGGAAAACGAGCAATTAAAGTATCTAATTAAAGAAAACAAAATTGACGTTGTGATTAGCGACAACCGCTTAGGACTATTTAATACAGATATTGAAACTGTTTACATGACACATCAGGTAAATATACAAGCAGATATATTTTCATTTTTGGCTAATAAAATACATCATTATTATATCAAAAATTACAATAGGATTTGGATACCAGATTTTGAAAATGAACAACAATCATTAGCAGGTAAATTATCGCACCCTAGCCCTTTTAAAAACACAAGTTATATTGGGCCATTATCAAGATTAGAAAAAAACAGTTCGAATGAATTTAGTTTTGATTATTTATTTCTGGTTTCTGGCCCTGAACCACACCGAACTTCATTTGAAAATACATTAATTGAAATTGCAACTAAAACCAATAAAAAAGTGTGTTTGGTAAGAGGAACCAATTTGAGTTTACAATACAAAATCTCAGGAAATATGACGGTTTTTGATTTACCAAATTCTAAAATACTATCTCAACTTATTACAAATTCTGAAACGATTGTTTGCAGAAGTGGTTATAGCACATTAATGGATTTGCATCACCTCAGCAAAACAAAACTGATTTTAATACCTACTCCATCGCAACCAGAACAAATTTATTTGGCAGAATATTGGCAAACTAAATTTGGTTCTAAAAACCTACAGCAATCAAAGTTGAAAGATTTTGAACTTTAAGAAGGTTCCTCCTCTGAACATTTTTCAGTATCATCATATTCCAAATCTTTTTGATACACAGATTTAAGTAAAGCTCTTGCTTTAGCAACATCTTTACCTTTATAAATACACATATTAGCGATAGATTCTAAAGCTTCAATAGTTTCCCACTGTGCATTATCTTTATGTTGTTTTTCACTTTCTTTCATATTCTCTATTTGCTTAACAAATTTAGTAAAAACAGAAACGCCAAAAACCCAAATTATCCTAATTTATCTCGTCTTTTTAGCTGAAAAACAGTAAGTTAATTCACAATTAAGGCTTAATAACTCAGCCAGATTAGAGATTAATCGTTTTCTAATAAGCTTACTTTAGATTGTGCAAATACTTAAAAAAATTAGTTTCTATTTATTTCTAGCTCTCTCCTTAGCGTGTGCTATTTGGGGCTATTTTAAATTAAAAGAAAGCAAAGAACCTAATTCAAATGTACTTGAGCATATTTCTAATAAAACATTTTGCTTAATAGAAACAAATACATATTCTGATTTGATAAACCAATTGGTTAGGCAAAATTTAATATGGAATAGTCTTTCGGAAGATCCGCTTTTAAAGAAAGCTCAAGATAACACAGCTTATTTTGATTCATTAGTTGTTGAGCATACAGAACTTAAAACGATTTTAGAGAATAATAAATTATTTTTTAGTTGCTACAATCAAAATTCAAACACAAACTATTTAATTCAATTTAAACTAAAAGAAGCCAGTGATGAAACTTTTTTAAATACCTTTTTTAAAACGAATTTAACTCAAGATAATTCCGGCGAATCATTAACCTATTATCACAAAACAGTTCATGGTCGAAAATGGCTGATTTATTTAAAGGATGGGATTGTTTATATTAGTAATGATATAGGAACGCTTGAAACAAGTGTTAACTTAAAAAAAGAAGAATCATTAGCACAAAGTACCATCTATTTAAATCTATTAAAAACAAACGGGAAACAAAAATCAACGGTATTTATAAATAATAAGTTAATGCCCATTTTTAATAAAGATGTTTTAAACACTCCATCTATTTTTACAACTGATTTTAATTTAAATCATATTTCATTGAGTGGATATTCTCAAATTGACAGTACAACACTATTTAGCGCACTCAAAAACCAAAAACCACAAACGCTTGATTTTTATGATGAAATGCCTGATAATCCAATTTCATTTTCAGCATTTGCATTAAGTGAACCGAAATTATTTTACGCGAATTTACATTTTGAAATGAATTCAGGAAAATGGATAGACCTAAATGATAGCGCATTATATGATATAAAAACTGAATTTTTAAACACGATAGAAACTGGTATCATAACTTCAAATTATCAAGTAAATCAATCTATACAAAGCCTAACTTTATTAAAAACAACTGATTCAGAAAAAAGCAAATCTCTTTTTAAATTAATATCTGATAGCACCTTTGTAACCGGTGACATTTCCACTTATAGAATTAAGGCTAACTATACTACTTTATTTTCTTGGTTAGACAAAGGCATCAAAAATAACTATGTCAGTATTAATAAAAACACCATTGTATTTAGTTCAAATACGGATATCTTAAACAACTTTATAAATAGCCTGAATACGAGTAATACCCTATCAAAAAACACAGTCTTTATGAAATACGCATCCAATAACTTATTGGCTGATTGTAATTATATGTATTATGAAAATGTAGAATTGTTAAAAGCGAACAAACAAAAATCCATCATAAATATTCACCAATTACAATTAAAAGAATCTCCTTATACACATTTATCTTTTATTGCTAATCATGTGAACAATGTCATGCAAGTCCGAATTAATTTAATAAAAGAAAATAACAAACAAGATGATCAAAATGCTTCGAACTACTTATGGGCATACAGCGCCGATTCAATTATAAATAATAGTTTAAATGTATTTACCAATCATACAACTCAAGAAAATGAAATCACTTTTCAAGATAATAGCAATTCATTATATTTAATTAGCTCAACAGGAAATTTAATTTGGAAAAAGAAATTATCGGAACCAATAAAATCTAAAATTTATACGGTAGATATTTTTAGAAATGGAAAACTTCAATTATTATTTAACACCAAAAATCACATTCATTTAATTGATAGAAACGGGAATTACGTTCAGGGTTACCCTTTAAAAACACCAAATTCTATTACGTCTAATATTACCTTATTAGATTATGATAACACGAAGGATTATCGAATTTTTATTGCTTGTGCCGATAAAAAAATATACAATTTTAGTTTATATGGAATAAAAACAGAAGGATTTGTTCCTTTTAAAACTACGGATATAGTAGAACTTCCGATATCATATGTAAAAATAGGACTAAGTGATTACTTAATAACAGCAGATATTTCGGGTAAAATTTATGCTTTCAGCAGAAAAGGATTAGGTCGTATTGATTTTAAAAACAAAACCATACAAGATTTAAATCATTTACTTGTATTAGAAGGAACAAACATTGAGAATACAAAACTTATTTATGTAGACGATAAAAATAACTTATTAAGCAAAATTACCTTAACTGATAAAAAAGAAATAATCAAATTAGGTGATGAATTAAGTGGATTTAAAACATCCTTTCATTTAATAAATGATCATAATCAAAAAGACTTGTTATGTTATGGAAACGGCGCATTTTACGGTTATGATTTATTTTCAAACAAGCTTATAGAATACTTTAACGAAAATGCCGTTTATACAAATGTTGAATGTGTAAAATTGACAAATAAACTATTATACGTGGCATTTGATCATGCTGAGCAAAAAACAGACATCCTTAGTTCAAATGGAAAATTACTAAAACAATACCCAAATACAACTCATAAACCTTTGGTTGTTGATTTATATAAAAACGGAAAACAATACTTATTAATGATTAATAATAACAACGTAAATTGTGTAGAATTGAATTAATTTATTTTTAAACCTAGCCAATATTAAACCAATAATTACGTTATAACAAACAAATTATTCATAGTAAACAAAAAGAGAGAAATGACTAAAACTATAATTACATCAATAATTATTGGATTTATAATTCTAACGAGTTCATGTGATAAAAAATACACTTGTACTTGCACTTCTATTTCTCAGAATTTGAAAATTCCAATAGAATCAATTAAAACAACAAAACTTGGAAGCAAGGGTTATGCAAAAACATGTTTGAAGCACCAAGAAAATTCGACAGACCTAAAAGATTGTCATTTAGAATAATTGCGATTAAACTATTAAAATTCTTTACTATGAATAGGTAATTAATATAACAGTAAGAATTGTTAAAATGATTGTCACAGGCGTAAAAATTAGTTTCTCTAACCTGTTTTTTGAAAGCATATTTACAACTGTGTTAAATAAAAATAATGCGGCCATTATCCAAAGTAAAATAGTTAAAACGCTTTCATTGATAGTAAATGGAATGTAGTTTGAAATACTTAAAATAACAATTAAGAAAAATACATTCAAAATTACAGACACTGTTTCCAACTTATACATATCAGAATCTGTTTTTAATCTGCTACCCCAAACTATTTTATATGAAATTACTTTCATTAAAACCAATAGGTGAAAAACAATGGTTAACGAATAAATACTAATTAAACCTATTTGCGCCAATTCTTTCATAACAACTAACTATTATTGTTTGCAATTTTTTCTATTTGTCTATTCTGAATTTTTGAAAACAAAATAATCATACTTAGCGCTCCCATAAATGCATATAACATATCTGATTGTGTATCCCATACATAACCTTGTGTTCCTAAAAAGGAATCGGAATTTTGCCCGGAAACAATGGCAACAAACCATTCTAAAAACTCGTAAAAAGCACTGATACTTAAACAAACGCAAACAGTTAAAAACGATAACCAACCTCCTTTTTTCACAACATCTTTTCTGATTAATAATTCTCTGGTTATCATAGCAGGCACAAACCCTTGGGTAAAATGACCAACCTTGTCATAGTTATTTCTGCTCTGATGAAACACTTCTCGTATCCAGTCAAACAAAGGAACTTCAGCATAGGTATAATGCCCGCCAATAAATAATACATAGCAATGAAATAAAATCATGACATAAGTTAAATAAGAAAACTGAAATTTTTTAAAAGTAACTAGCAAAACAACAAAACCTATAATTGCTGGAAACACTTCCAATATCCAGGTAAAATAATCATGCGGATTTATGGCAGAAATGATTAAACCAAATAGAAATAAAGTAATTAAAATGGTATATTTTTTCATATAAAAAGATAAGCCCGAAAATAATCGGGCTTATCAAATTTAATTATAAAATTTAGGGAGAAATACTGTTTTATCAACTATTATTCAACTTAATTTCTAAAAACTATTTGCTTATCAATAACATCTACTATAATTTCTTTAGTTTGATCTACCTTATCAGACAAAATTTGTTTCGATAACTCGTTCAATACTTGTTTTTGCAAAACACGTTTTACTGGACGAGCACCATATTGTGGATCATAACCTAATTGTGCCAACCAATCAATTGCTTCATCAGTGGCGGATATAGATAAATGTTGCTCTGCTAAGCGTTTAGAAATATCATTAAACTGAATTTTTACAATATTATGTACATCATCCCTAGTCAAAGGTTCAAACATAATAACTTCGTCAATTCTATTTAAAAACTCTGGCCTAACTATCTTCTTTAATAAATCAAAGACTTCGGTTTTAGTTTTTGCCAAAATCTCATCTTTATTTAATTCGGTTAACGTGTCAAAATTTTCTTGTATAATATGTGAACCAATATTAGATGTCATAATAATAATGGTATTTTTAAAATTAACCGTTCTGCCTTTATTATCAGTTAATCTGCCATCATCTAATACTTGCAATAAAATATTAAAAACATCTGGATGCGCTTTTTCAATTTCATCTAATAATATGACACTATATGGTCTGCGACGAACAGCTTCTGTTAATTGTCCTCCTTCATCGAACCCAACATATCCTGGAGGCGCTCCAATTAAACGACTCACGGCATGACGCTCTTGGTATTCACTCATATCAATACGCGTCATTGCATTTTCATTATTAAACAAATAATCTGCTAAGGCTTTCGCTAATTCCGTTTTGCCAACACCCGTTGTTCCTAAGAAAATAAATGAACCAATTGGTTTTTTATTATCTTGCAAACCAGCTCTGCTTCGTCTTACGGCATCCGAAATAGCTTCAATGGCTGTTTGTTGCCCAACTACGCGTTTATGTAATTCTTCTTCTAGAGCTAATAATTTTTGCTTATCACTTTGTAACATTTTTGAAACTGGAATGCCTGTCCAAGCACTAATCACATCAGCAATATCTTCACTATCTACTTCTTCTTTTAATAATTGAGAACCACTTGCTTTTGCTTCACTTAATTTATCTTCTAAAGAAATTAATAATGCTTCAGCCTCTTGTATTTTACCATAACGTATTTCAGCTACTTTTCCAAAATCACCTTGCTTTTCATAATTAGAAGCTTCGTGTTTATAATTTTCAATATCAGCCTTTACTTTTTGCACACCTTCAATGGCTTCTTTTTCACTTTGCCATTTCGCTTTTAAAGCAATACGCTTGTCATTTAAATCAGCTAAATCTTTATTTAACACTTCTACTTTTTCATCTTCCTCTTCACGTTTCATTGCTTCACGTTCAATTTCGAGTTGCATAATTTTACGTTCCAATTCATCAAGCTCAATAGGCATCGAATTAATTTGCATACGTAATTTCGAGGCAGCCTCATCCATTAAATCGATTGCTTTATCTGGCAAAAAACGATCACTAATATAACGTTGAGAAAGCTCAACTGCTGCAATAATCGCTTCATCTTTAATACGCACTTTATGATGCGCTTCATATTTTTCTTTAATACCACGTAATATCGAAATAGCATCTTCTGATGAAGGCTCATCAACTAACACTTTTTGAAAACGACGTTCTAAGGCTTTATCTTTCTCAAAATATTTTTGGTATTCATTTAATGTAGTGGCACCAATTGCTCTTAATTCGCCACGTGCTAATGCAGGCTTTAAAATATTAGCAGCATCCATTGCTCCTTCTCCTCCACCAGCACCAACTAGTGTATGAATTTCATCAATAAATAAAACCACATCGCCATTGCTTCCAATTACTTCTTTTACAACTGATTTTAAACGTTCTTCAAATTCACCTTTATATTTTGCACCTGCAATTAATGCCGCCATATCTAAAGAAAAAACTTGCTTACTTTTTAAATTTTCAGGAACATCACCTGCTATAATACGATGCGCTAATCCTTCTGCAATAGCTGTTTTACCAACTCCTGGCTCTCCAACAAGCATGGGATTATTTTTTGTACGACGAGATAAGATTTGTAATACACGACGAATTTCTTCATCTCTTCCAATTACTGGATCAAGCTTACCATTCCGAGCTTGTGTATTTAAATTAATCGCATATTTATTTAATGCATTATAAGTTTCTTCTTGCGATTGACTAGTAACTGTTGATCCTTTTCTTAATTCAAGAATAGTAGCTTTTAAGTTTTTTTCTGTCATGCCGTTATCTTTCAATAACTGCGCAACAGAATCGTTTGAAGCTAAAATCCCTAATAATAAATGTTCAATCGTAATATATTCGTCTTTAAACTCTTTTAAATAATTAGTAGCTTTTGCAATCGTTTGATTGGCGTTGTTTGATAAATAAGGCTGTCCGCCACTTACCTTAGGATAAGAATTTACAATTGCCTCAACTGTTTTTGAGAAATTCGTTTGATTAATACCGATTTTTTTGAAAATAAATGGGGTCACATTTTCATCTACTTCTAAAATAGATTTTAAAATGTGGCCATTTTCTATTGCTTGATTTCCATTAGCTGTTGCAACTTGAATTGCTTGCTGAATTGCTTCTTGCGATTGAATGGTGAAATTATCAAAGTTCATATGTATAGGTTTTTATTTTTGGGTTAGAATTGGGTCTTTTAAGGTTATATAATTTTAGTTTTTTTAATTCCGTATTAATGTGATAATAATCATTGATTTAAGTGATTTTTAAATAACTAATTGAATTTCCCTAAATTGAACAAATCTTAATCCAAGTAAAATTTACTGCTATTTTTTCCTGAAATGGTCTGTTTTGTTGACTAAATGACTGATTTTAAACAATTTTTCTGTCCTTTTGGCTTAACATTTTTTACAAATCAATTTAGACAATCGTTTTAAAATAATTCCTATTTTCACTAAAAATAGAATTTATGAAATTAATAATCGTGTTTATTACCCTTTTAACTTCTTTGGTAAGTTATAGTCAAATGCAGCAACAAGCAGAATTAAATCCAATAACCTGGAAGGCAACTTATATAGATAAACCAAATCAAGAAGGTGAACTCATAATTACTGCTACGATTGAAGCAAAATGGCATATTTATTCGCAACGACCAAGTGATGCCGGAGCAATTCCAACTTCATTTACAATAACTCCTAATTCTAATTATCAAACAATTGGTAAAGTTGAAGAGATAAATGCTCACGAGATATTTGACAAAGCATTTGACGCAAAAGTATTTACATTTGAAAAAGAAGCTGTGTTTACTCAAAAAATTAAGCGCAAGAGCAGCAAATCATTTAACATAAAAATAACTTTAGAATTTATGACATGTAATGATATGCAATGTTTACCCCCAAAACTAGTTGATTTAATGGTTACTATTCCTTCTGTAGCATTAAAAAGCAAATTATAAACCTCAATTAGGATTCAAATAATGAGTATATTTCAATTGTAAACTCAACTTCGAAAATTAAAAAATAGCCTTACTTTTATCACACCAAATTACTGTTATGTTAAAAAAAATTACTCAAATCTTTCTTCTAGTTTCATTGAGTTTATCTGTTGCTCTTGCTCAAGATAATCCTGTTCATTTTAAATTATCAAGTAAAAAGGTATCAGCTTGCGAATATGATTTAATCTTTTCAGCAACTATAGATGAACCATGGCATATGTATTCATTAAACAAATTGGCTGATGATGGTCCTAATCCTACAGTTTTTACTTTCACCAAATCAAAAGATTATGAATTGGTAGGAAAGGTTATTCAAGGAAAACCATTAAAGGAATATGATAAAGTATTTGAAATGAATGTTGAGTACTTTAAACACACAGCAACATTTACACAACGCGTAAAATTATTGAGCGATCAAAAAATAACGGTTAAAGGTAAATATGAATACCAAGCTTGTACAGAAGAAAAATGTATTTTTCCTCCCGCTGATAAATTTGACTTTACCTTAACAGGCAGTGCTGAATGTTTAAACACAAGTTCTGGTGTTAAATTAATACCAGTTGGTACTAATTCAACTCATACAAATGACTCTATAGCTAATTCAGACTCTATAACTCAAGCAAATAAAACTACTGAAGTTACTGCAATTTCGGAAGAAGGATTAGATAAAGATATTATTGAAGTGGTTAAAGAAAAAGAAAACAAAGCTTGGTGGGCCATTTTTTTAGCAGGGTTTTTAGGAGGCTTAACAGCATTATTAACACCTTGTGTTTTTCCTATGATACCAATGAATGTAAGTTTCTTTACAAAACAAAGTAAAACAAAAGCTCAAGGAATTAAAAATGCATTTTTGTTTGCCATATCTATTATAGTATTGTATGTTGCCTTAGGTTTAGGGGTTACTTTAATATTTGGCGCAGGTGCTTTACATTCACTCTCAACAAATGTGTGGTTTAACTTAGCGTTTTTCTTATTGCTCCTTGTTTTTGCAATGTCGTTTTTAGGCGCATTTGAAATTACTCTTCCAAGTTCTTTCGTTAATAAAATAGATGCAAAATCAGATAAAGGCGGTTATATAGGGATTTTCTTTATGGCTTTTACTTTAGTATTAGTTTCTTTTTCTTGTACAGGACCAATTATTGGAACACTCTTAGTTGAAGCAGCTACAAGTATTTCAGGGCCGTTTTGGGGAATGTTTGGCTTTGCTTTAGCACTTGCTTTACCATTTGGTTTATTTGCAGCTTTCCCGGGTTGGTTAAATTCATTACCGCAATCGGGAGGTTGGTTAAATACAGTAAAAGTAACTTTAGGATTTTTAGAACTTGCCTTAGCTTTAAAATTTGCATCTAACGCTGATTTAGTAATACAAGCAGGCATTTTAACTCGCGAAGTATTTGTTGGAATTAGGATTGCCATTTTTGCATTCTTATCT
>JAYVIS010000192.1:0-2265 GCA_043769975.1 Bacteroidota bacterium | reverse complement strand
AACGCGCTCTTTATCATATTCAGGTAAAACTGATTCAAAATAAGCGGCAATAGCTTTATCGTCTGCTTTCGCATCAATTGCAGCACCACCTTTTTCTTTATCAAAAATAGATTTCATAATTTCTGAAACCGGTTTATCTTCACCTGTAGTAAACATACTAATGTCTTCTAATGAACTTACTTTTGCAGTTGAGCTAATAGATGTGCGTTTTTTATCTGCTAATCCTTCTACAATAATTCCGTTTTTTGATTGAGCAACCACTTTATATAATCCTGGTTGTCCGCTTATGGCAATAATTCCTGTTAAATCAATCATTTGTCTTTTTTAAAAATTTAGATAACAAAAATAACACTTTTTTGAGATTATTTACATTAAAAGTATAATCTACCTAATATTTCAAGTATTTAAGGATTTTTGAGATTTTCGATAATGTTAGCGGTTTTTTGTAATTTTGAGTATGATTAAGTTGAGTTTTTATTTTTTCGGAATTTTATTACTGTTTTCTTTATGTAAAAAGAAAGGGAAATACAATTCAAAGGCTTGTAATGGTAATACGCGAAGAGAGGTGAAGATTTGTACAGATTATCAAGCTGCCTTTATTGACACAACGGTTATTCCTATTTCTGTAAAAAACTTTGGAGATATTGTTGTCCCATCTTCCGTAAAATCTGAAACTTTGCGCCAGGCTGTTGAATTTAAAACTTATAGTATAAAAGCTAAGGTTGATAAAAGCAAAAAGGAAAGAGATGGAGATGTACATTTAAGATTGATTGATGATGAAGGCAATTATGTTATTTGCGAATCTGCAAACCCTAATTGTGATTATGCCCAACAATCACTATTTCTTAATAAAATTAAAGAAGTAAGAGCATTTATTGAGGCCAATGATTTAGAAGGAAAAACGATTTATATCACAGGTATTGCATTTATCGACATTGATCATGTGTATAAGCGAAAGCAAGCTAAAAATAACATGGAATTACACCCAATTTTAAAAATTTCCTTTTAAAAGGCATCCCATCCTTGACACGAACAGTTAAGTTTTTAAATTCACGATTATTTATTGTAACAAAAGTTGGTTTTTCTTACATACAAAGCGCTTTTAAGGTAAGTTGATACTGTTATTGATTAATCTTCTTATGAAAAGAATTTTTATATCAAAATTCATTTCCATTTATTTTTCATTATTTTTTATATTTTTTAAAAACCATTGCTATCAAAGGCTTTTAACTACTTATTAACGATAATTGTTAATAGCAAATTGTTTAAAAAAGAGCCGTAATGTTAATTTCATTTAAAAAAAATGCAATCATTTTTCGTCAGATTTGTAGAACGAAACTTTAAACTAAACCGTTTGTTATTTCATTAATAATAAACTCTAATATAAAAACCGAATTATGATTGAACCGATACTTGCAGAAAACAAAGACCGATTTGTTATATTCCCTATAAAGCATAATGATATTTGGGAATTTTATAAAAAATCGGAAGCTAGTTTTTGGACAGCCGAAGAAATTGACTTATCAAACGACAATGCCGATTGGGATAATAAGTTAAATGATAACGAGCGTCATTTTGTAAAACATGTATTAGCATTTTTTGCAGCAAGCGATGGTATAGTTAATGAAAACTTAGCGATTAACTTTTTAAATGAAGTTCAATACCCTGAAGCGCGTTTCTTTTATGGTTTCCAAATCATGATGGAAAACATCCACTCAGAAACTTACTCTTTATTAATAGATACATATATAAAAGATCCAATTGAAAAAGATAAATTGTTACATGCCGTTGAAACCGTGCCATGTGTTGGTAAAAAGGCAGAATGGGCATTAACATGGATAAAAAACGGAACATTTGCAGAGCGTTTAATTGCGTTTGCAGCCGTTGAAGGAATATTTTTCTCGGGTTCTTTCTGTTCTATTTTCTGGTTAAAAAAGCGTGGTTTAATGCCAGGTTTAACTTTTAGTAATGAGTTAATTTCTCGCGACGAAGGTTTACACTGTGATTTTGCCTGTTTATTATATGCCGATCATATTCAAAATAAATTACCAAAAGAACAAGTAACTAAAATCATTACAGATGCTGTAACGATTGAAAAAGAATTTGTGTCGGATGCCATTCCAGTGCGTTTAATTGGAATGAATGCCGATTTAATGTGTCAATATATTGAGTTTTGTGCAGATAGATTATTATTAGCATTAGGTTGCGATAAATTCTATAATGCCGTAAATCCTTTCGATTTTATGGAAATGATTTCGTTGCAAG
>JAYVIS010000191.1:0-2032 GCA_043769975.1 Bacteroidota bacterium | reverse complement strand
TGAAGGTTACTTTTAGTTTATTTGTATTTTGAGTTACTGATGGCTTTAATGTTTTAATTACCTGCCATGATGTATTAATAGTAGCGATATCCATCGTATCAGTTGATGCATATAAATACTTATTAGTACTGATTTTATTTACATCCAAAGCATTTATTTGTGATTGAAATTCAAGTTTAGATGTAAATCTAAATTGAGCACCCCAAGCAACACCACCTGCAACATTATCAAAAATTAATGTTTTAATTTGATATAAATCACGATTAACACCATCTACAAATGTCTTTTGAATAGTTTGTGTTTTTGGTTTAATATAATTTTTTCGTTCACCACCTTCAAAATACCATATCTCACCTTGATACATGATCCAGCCATCTGTATAGGTTATGCCAGTAATCAATGTACAACCGCTCATGATAACCATTTTAGTACTAATATCTTCACCAGCTACAATAGCTGTAAACATATCTTTATACGAGTTCTGCATAAACTCAAGCAATTCATGGTATGCTTTAATACCTCCTGGGTTTCCAAATATTACTTCTTTCATATTGTATTAATTAAATATCGTTTTGATGCCAGTTTATTACTATTTAAAAGTGATGTAATCAGTATCTTGTATTGTGCTACTGACCATACATCTAATGGTATATTAACAGTAAAATCATTACCTTCATCTCCAGCTTCAGCTTCGGTATATAATACTACCGGCACTGCCTCAACTTCGGTATATAATTCTACTGGTATATTTTCAGCTTCAGTATATAATGCAACTGCTGTTTGAAACTCACTATCACTTATAAAAATGCGTCTTAATGTTAAATCGCAAGCATCATTCAATACTTTTTCTAAATGGCATACCTGACTACCGTATTGTATCTGATAACGAGTACCTGTATAGTTAGCCCTTTCAAATTGATTGATCACTTGCTCATATAATGATGATATAGGGCTTATTAATGCCTTAAGCAATGCAATATTGCTTGAGCCACGTAAATCCTTTGGCAACAACAAATAAACAAACCTATTCCAATCAATCCTGGTCATAATTATATTGCTTGATATGTGAATGAATCGAACGTTAGAGCATCTAATTCAAAATACCCTGAGTATGCAATAAACTTATCTGTAATATTAGTACCTGTAGGATATTCTGTATTAGTTACCTGGCAACTTTGCATAAATGGATCAGATATACCTGAAAGAACTTGAATAGCATCAATAAACGCATTTAACGATAACTCACCATTAAATGGTAGGTTCTTTAAATAGTTAATTATAGCATCTTCAACAACGCTTGTACCTGCACTAATACTCATTAGCTTATTATCAATTACCTGCAGTACCTGTGGATCATAATATATTTTCATTACAGGTTTAAGCACATCTGCAGCTGCAAAACGAGGTTGAACGTAAACACCTGCATCTTTTATTTTTTGTAAGTATGAGTTTAACGCTGTTTGTTCATCTGTTGTTGGCACTTCGGGTGTAGTTGCACCTTTAGCTGCTTTAATTAGCAAGGTTGATAAACCATTATCAAATACTTCTACTATGGCAACAAATGTTATAATCTTCTTTGTATCATCAATAACTGGGTAATAGTCTTCGCCATCAACCAATGTATCTCCATACTGGAAGTCTTTAACTTTAGTAGCATACCAATTAGGTGTATGTGCTTTACGTGCCAACAGTAATGCGTTAACCTCTGTATTACGTTGGTCAAGTATAACCTCTAATGACCATATTGCCACTGCAACTATATACGAAAACAAACGCCATGCTGCTACTTTGCTTGTACTGGTTGCTTTAGTATTTAATGTAGTATCAGCTTGTATAGCTGCTATAATACTATTGTTTATTTCTGTAATTGTGCGTGCCATCGTATTTATTTTTAACTAACAATAAAATCAACTTCTATAGCCCATACACTAATGCCTTCGTGCAATGGTGTAATTTCATTTTTAAAATCTGCAGTAGCAGGTACTATGTCTCTTTTAGCATAGAAGCTAACAACAGAACTATCAGTTGCAAC
>JAYVIS010000190.1:0-5054 GCA_043769975.1 Bacteroidota bacterium | reverse complement strand
TATTAAAAATAAAGATAAAAGAAGCGACTGAATAACAAGATATTAAAAAATTAAACTAGGATACAAAGCATTTAAACGGAAATTTTTTAAACTAAATTTCAATCCCTAAAAACGCTACATCATCAATTTGTTCGTTTAAACCTTTCCAATTGTCAAATTCATTAGCAAGCTTTATTTTAAATTCAGAAAACTGAGTATTGGAGTTTTCTATAATTATACCTTCTAATTTTTTATACATAAATTTTTTTCCTTTTTCACCACCAAATTGATCGGGGAAACCATCAGTAAAAGCAAAAATCTTAGTTCCTTCAGTTAATTGTTTTGTAACACTAGTAAATTTAGAAAAATCGCCACTATGCAAACCAATCGGCATTTTATTACCTCTTAATTCTTCCAACTGATTATGCTGTAAAAGATAAATTGAATTGTTTGCACCTGAAAATTGCATCTCAAACGAATTTAAATCAAGCCTAAATAATACCAAATCCATACCATCACGTTTTTGAACAGTTGAATTCGATTTATTGAGGTTACCAATTACTTTTTCGCGAAGAATATTTAAAATATCAGCGGTGTCTACTATTTTTTTCTCGTTTATAATTTCACTTAAATAATTTATTCCCATCAAACTCATAAAGGCTCCGGGCACGCCATGCCCTGTACAATCAGCCACTATATAAAAAACATAGTTGTTAATTTTAGTATGCCAATAAAAATCTCCACTCACAATATCTTTTGGTTTAAAAAACACCATTACATCCTTTACATCTTCTTTTAAATCCATTTCGCTAGGAATAACAGCCTGTTGGATGGTTAATGCATAATTAATACTATCAGTAACTTCTTTATTTTTTTCATCAACAAATTCTTTTTGCTTTTCGATAATGTGTTTTTGTTTATTTATTATTTTAAATCGTTTAAATAATAATGCCGCAAATAATGCAATTAAAAAGGCAATTAAACTTATTGAACCAATAATTAAATTTCTAGTACTACGTTCGGATTTAGACTTTTGCGAAGCACTTTTTCTTTCAATTTGCAACAAGGCAATTTCTTGTTCTTTTTTTTCAGTGTCGTACTTAGTTTGTAGTTCATTTATGGCTTTAATATTTGTTTTTTCGAAAATGGAATCTTTTAAAACAATCAATTTACTCGCATATAAATACGCAAAATTGTTATTATTAATGGCGTGATAAATTTTACGTAATGAATTGTAGTTTTGTTGAATCAGTTCGTTTTCATTTTGTTTCTTAGTCAGTATTTCACATTCTAGAGCAAGCTCGAGTGCTTTTTGATAATCCTTTTTATAAAAATAACAATCCGTTAAATTTGCCTTAAGCATAGTTACAGCATAATCATCGCCTAATTCTTTCCGAATTAAGATAGCTTCTTCCGTTATTTTTATAGCTTTATCATACTGTTTTAAGGAAATGTAAGTGCCTGATAAATTAACCATTGATGCGCCAATACCACGCTTATGTTTAATGAGTTTGAAATTAGTTAAGCCTTGAAGGTTATATTTCAAAGCTGAGTCGTTCAAATTTAAATATTGAAATTCACCACCAAGTCTGGCCGAAATATTGGCAAAATTAAATGTATCTTTATTTTGTTGACTAATTCCTAACCCTTGAAGGTAATAGTTAATTGCCTTTTTGTGCAAACCTATTCCACTATGTACAAAACCTAAATCATGAAATAACTTGATTTTTATTTTATAATCATTATAATTTTCTGCGTAACGTTGAGCAATTAAAGTCTGCTCTATTGCTTTATTGTATTGCGAAAGTGTGGATAAAGACCTAGCATAAAACAAATAACTAGATACTAAAAGGGCTGTATCCTTGCTAACTCTTGCATACTTTATTGCAATGGGTAGAAATAGTAAAGCAGAATCAACCTTTCCTTTTAAGGTATAATATCGAGCTAATTGCAAATTAGTTTTAGAATACCCATAAGCGTACTTTGATCTTAACGTTTTTTTCAATTCCGTTTTTATTAAAACGAAAGATGAGTCTACGTTTCTTTCAAGAGTTCTATCAATTAATTTATAATTCTTTCTAAATTCAGATGTATCATATTTTAATTGAGAAAAGCAATTTACACTTACAAATAAAACCCAAATAAATATAATTTTACAAAAATTCATGCATCAATTTCGTGCTAATAATCAAATAAACAATGCAAAAATGTGCAAAAGTTGCATAATATCATACTTTCATCAAAAGATGCACTATTTTATTGTTTTAAAAGCAAAAAACACTATTTTTGTTACTTAATTTAATATAACAACATGATCGATTTAACAGGAATTATTGCAATAAGTGGCCAATCTGGACTATATAAAGTAGTGGCGCAATCAAAAAACGGAATAATAGTAGAAGGGTTAGCTGATAAAAAGCGTACTTCAATTAGCTCAACAGCTAAAGTAAGTTCTTTAGAAGACATTAGTATGTTTACTACAGGTGAAGACAAACCAGTTTCTGAAATTATGCAATCAATTTTTGATAAAGAAAAAGGTGGTGCTTGTTTAGATTCTAAAGCAGATGATAAAGCTGTAGCAGCTTATTTTGAAACAGTTTTACCAGAATATGATAAAGAACGTGTTTACACAAGTAACATGAAAAAATTATTTACTTGGTATAATGGCTTACAATCTACAGGAAATCTTAAAGAAAAAGTAGCAGCTACAAGTAAAGATGAAGCTACTGAGAAAATTGTAAAAGCAGCTACTGAGAAAAAAGCAACTGTTAAAAAAACAGCAACAAAAGATACAACGAAAGCTAAAACAAGTACAGGTGTTAAAAAAACAGCTGGTGTTAGAAAAACTGGTGTAGCTTAATTGCATCTCATAATAAAATTCAAAAGAAGGTTGTTGATTAATTCATCAACCTTTTTTTATACATTCAATTTCAAAAATCAATACCATGCAAAGACATTATCTATCTCCAGAATTTAAAATAACCACGTGGGAACATTTACAACCAATTTTAGATGAACTCATAAACAGAAGAATTAATTCGGTTAGCGATTTAAAGCAGTGGTTAAAAGATAATAGTGAAGTAGCTGCTGTTATTAGCGAAGATGGTGCTTGGCGTTATATTAAAATGACTTGTAACACCCAAGATGAAACATTGCAAAATGAATTTAATTTTTTTGTAACCGAAATTGAACCGCTTCTTACTCCATACACCAATGCCCTAAACAAAAAATTAGTAGAGTGTTCGTTTATAACTGATTTACCTAAAGATGAATATTTTGTTTATGTGCGTGGCATAAAAAAAAGCATCGAACTTTATAGAGAAATAAATATCCCATTAAATACAGAACTCCGTCAAAAAGAACAAGATTTTGGAAATATAACAGCTGCTCAAACAATTATTTATAATAAGAAAGAAATAACATTACAAAAAGCAGCCACCTATTTTAAAAGCAACGACCGAACCTTACGTGAATCTATTTATCATCAAATACAAGAACGAAAAGGGAAAGACGAGCAAAGTATTAATAAGTTGTACGATGAATTAATTAAACTCCGTCACCAAACTGCACTAAACACAGGCTACAAAAATTATCGTGATTTTAAACATGATGAATTAGGAAGATTTGATTATACCATAAATGATTGTTCTAATTTTCATGACGCTATTCAAAAACACATTGTTCCTTTGATTAAACAAAACGAAGAAGTGAGAAAAAATAAATTAAAATTAGAAACTTATCGTCCTTGGGATACAGCAGTTGATGCAGATGGAAAAGAACCATTAAAACCATTTACAACAGGAAAAGATTTAACCGAAAAAACAATACGTTGCTTCAAAACCATTGATCCCTATTTTGCAGATTGTATATCAACCATGCAAAAAATGAATCGTTTAGATTTAGAATCGCGCATAGGAAAAGCACCAGGAGGATATAACTACCCGTTAATGGAAACAGATGTGCCATTTATCTTTATGAATGCAGTAGGTTTATTGCGAGATATGGTAACGATGGTGCATGAAGGCGGACACGCTGTACACGCGTTTTTAGCTGCTGATTTAGAATTGACAGAATTTAAAAGTACACCAAGTGAAGTTGCTGAACTTGCTAGTATGAGTATGGAATTAATTAGTATGGAACATTGGGATGCATTTTTTGAAAATGCGGATGAATTAAAACGTGCAAAAAAAGAACAATTAGATGATGTACTAAAAGGGTTACCATGGATTGCAATGATTGACAAATTTCAGCATTGGATTTATACAAACCCAATTCACACCCATGAAGAACGCTATACTTATTGGTTGAGTTTAACAACAGATTTTGGAACCGATGTAATTGATTATTCAGGATTAGAAAATAATTTAAAACGCTCATGGCAATCACAATTACATTTATTTGAAGTTCCATTTTATTATATTGAATATGGAATGGCTCAACTTGGAGCAATTGCTGTTTGGAGAAACTATAAACAAAATCAAGCTAATGCTTTACAAAATTATAAAAATGCATTAGCTCTAGGCTACACCAAAACAATTCCTGAATTATATAAAGTAGCAGGAATTAAATTTGATTTCTCTCCTGAATATGTAAAAGAATTGGCGGATTTTGTGAAAAGTGAATACGAATTATTGAACTAACTTATTTCGTCACTTCTCTTGTTAAAGAATCTTTGAAAACCTTATAAAATATATTGTTTTGCCAATATACAGTGCTCAACAATGAATCCGTAAACACCTTTTGTGTTGTATTAAATGTTTGAGAACTATACTCATTTAACGTTTTATTTTTAAAATAAAATACGTTACTGTTTTGAATATCAAATTCTGTAACATTTTTAATTGGAATGGTTTTTAAAAATGAGCCATAAATATCAAAAACTAAAATACCTTCATTCGGGCAATTCAAATACAAATAATTGCTTTTTTCCTTCATGAAATTTGGTTTAATATCAATATCCAGTATCCGCTTAAGATTATCAATCTTAACCAATTGCTGAGACTTTTCGCTGTAACGTTGTAAGGAATTATTTTGCTTATTATATAACCAAAAACTATTATTTGCAGATGTACAAA
>JAYVIS010000189.1:0-3820 GCA_043769975.1 Bacteroidota bacterium | reverse complement strand
GAAGGACTTATTTCTTCAATAGACTCTGTAATGACGGTAGTTCAGTTTGTATTAAATGATAAAACACGTGATAATTTAAATAAATCATTCGAAAGTATTAAAAAAGCAATTGAAAGTTTGGAGCAAACAGCCTACAAATTAGATGATTTGGTTGCATCTGAAAAAGCAAAAATATCCTCAATTTTAACAAAATTAAATAGCTTGGCAACAATGCTAGATAATGATAAAAGTAAAATCAGTAATATCATCAATAACTTCAGCAGCATATCTGATAGTTTATCAAAATCTGAACTTAAGAGTGCAATTGCTAATGCTGATAAAACATTAAAAGAGTTGAGCATTACAATGACTCAAATAAATAGCGGAAAAGGAACAATTGGAAAATTAATGAAAAATGATTCATTATATAATCACTTAAACGCATCAAGTGCTGACTTAGATAAATTATTAATTGATTTAAAAGCAAATCCAGGCCGCTATATTCACGTTTCTGTTTTTGGAAAAAAAAATAAACCGTCTCCAGAACCAAAAGCAACAACTGTTAAACCATAAAATTTCTCTATGATTTCATCAATCATTTTTACAATCGTTTTTCTTGCATCAAGTGTTTTTTTTATTGTTAACGCAAAAAAAATACGTCGTAATATTTTATTAGGAAAAGATATTTCTATAAAAGATAATAAAGCGGAACGCCTAAAAACTATGTTATTAGTGGCATTCGGACAAAAAAAAATGTTCAATCGTCCGATACCTGCAATTTTACATTTATTTTTATATGTTGCTTTTGTAATAACTCAAATAGAATTAATTGAAATTGTATTTGATGGAATAACAGGAAGCCACAGAGCATTTCGTCCAGCGTTAGGCTCATTTTATACTTTTATGGTTAGCCTTATTGAAATACTATCTGTACTTGCATTTATTGGAACTATTGCATTTTTAGCAAGAAGAAATTTATTAAAAATCCCTCGACTTGTTAAAAGCGAATTAAATGGATGGCCTAAATTAGATGCCAATTTAATTTTGGTTGCTGAAATTACATTAATCTGTTTTATTTTTATGATGAATGGAGCCGATGAAGTTCTTTATTCAAGGGGATTTTCACATGCTACAGATTTAAATGATGGATCTTTTGGATTCTCTATTAGTAAGCATTTGGGCCCAATGATTTATGGCAGCATGCCAACAGAAGGATTGCATGTAATTGAGCGCATTGGTTGGTGGGGACATTTAGCAATGGTATTTGCCTTTTTAAATTATTTGCCTTTTTCAAAACACTTACATGTGTTATTAGCTTTTCCTAATACTTACTTTAGTAATTTAAAACCAAAAGGAAGTTTTGTAAATTTATTTGAAGTGACGGACGTTGTAAAACCAAACTTTGACCCAGCTTATCAGCCAGTTCTAGATCCAAATGCAGTTATAAAATTTGGCGTAAAAGATGTAACTGATTTAACTTGGAAAAATTTATTAGATGCTTATTCTTGTACCGAATGCGGAAGATGTACTTCTGTTTGTCCGCAAAATATAACTGGCAAAAAATTGTCTCCACGAAAAATAATGATGGACACGCGCGATAGATTAGTAGAAGTTGGTAAAAATATTGATTCAAACAAAGGAACATTTGTTGATGACGGTAAATCACTTTTAGGAGATTACATTACATCAGAAGAAATTTGGGCATGTAATACATGTAATGCTTGCGTACAAGAATGTCCAATAAATATTGATCCGTTAGCAATAATAGTTGGTATGCGTCAACAATTAGTATTAGAGCAAAGTTCGGCGCCAACAGAATTAAATGGGATGTTTTCTAATTTAGAAAATAATGGGGCTCCTTGGCAGTTTAGTCCAGCAGACAGAGCAAATTGGATTAACGAAAATTAATAATAAGATGAGTAAAGATTTAATTGAATTAGAAGAAAACGGGCAAAAGATAAGTCCGATTTTACCTGAAAATATAAAAAATTATTTGATTGACATCGATGGAACAATCTGCGATGATATTCCAAATGAACAACCTGAACGAATGGAAACGGCAGCATTATATCCTGAAGCATTAACCACTTTAAATAAGTGGTTTGATGAAGGACATATCATTACGTTTTTCACTTCTCGCACAGAAGCACATCGCGATGTAACAGAAAAATGGTTAGCGAAAAATGGCTTCAAATACCAAGGTTTATTAATGGGAAAACCACGCGGAGGTAATTACCATTGGGTAGATAATCATATGGTAAGAGCTACAAGATATGAAGGAAGATTTACAGATTTAATTGACAAGAGTGTAACCATTCAAGTTTTCGAAAAATAAACATTATGAGCGATACAGTAATTCATGTTCCAACAATGCAAGAAAAAATTGCTAAAGGTGAAACTCCCGATATTTTATTTTGGGTTGGTTGCAGCGGTAGTTTTGACGATAGAGCAAAAAAAATAACCAAGGCCATAGTGAAAATATTAAACCATGTTGGTGCAAATTTTGCAGTACTTGGCGTGGAAGAAAGTTGTACTGGAGATCCAGCAAAACGAGCAGGAAATGAGTTTTTATTTCAAATGCAAGCCATGCAAAACATCACTATTTTAAATGGTTATGATGTAAAAAAAATTGTAACAGGTTGCCCACATTGCTTTAATACCATTAAAAATGAATACCCTGAATTAGGCGGAAAATATGAAGTTATTCATCACACCGAATTAGTTCAACAACTCATTAATGAAGGAAAATTAAAAGTGCAAGGTGGCGAATTCAAAGGCAAAAAAATTGTATTTCACGACCCTTGTTATTTAGGCAGAGCTAATAATGTTTATGAAGCTCCGCGTGAAGTGATACAAAAATTAGATGCCGAATTAGTTGAAATGAAACGCAGTAAAGCTAATGGTTTATGTTGTGGCGCTGGTGGAGCGCAAATGTTTAAGGAAGCAGAAAAAGGAACAAAAGAAGTTAATGTAGAACGTGCAGAAGAAGCTCTATCTCATAATCCTGATGTTATTGCAGTTGGATGCCCGTTTTGTAATACCATGATGACGGATGGCGTTAAACATTTTAATAAAGAAGAACAAACAAAAGTGCTTGATGTTGCTGAATTAATTGCAAACGCAAACGATTTATAAAATAAATTTATGACTAAACTTTTTTTAATAGCGATTACCCTCTTATTATTTTTTTCATGTAAACCTACTTCTGATTCAACAAAGGAAGATGTGGCGCATGCAGATTCATTATTAAAAATAATAAAATCACCAGAGCTAGAAGCTATTAATAAAAAAATATTAGAGAATCCCAGTGATGCTTTGCTATATAATGAACGTGCTTATATTTATTTAAAATATAAGCAAAATGAAGAAGCTATGAATGATGCAAAGCGTTCTTTAAGAATTGATAGCACAAATGTAAATTCATACTTGTTACAAGCCGATATCTTTTTTTCGGCTAATGAAACGCATAATGCTAAAGATGTATTAGATAAAATTATCATCAAATTTCCTAAAAACACAGATGCCTTATTGAAATTAGGAGAGTTATTATATTTTGTGAAACAATACGAGCAAGCTTTTGCTAAAATTAATGAAGCACTAAAAATTAATCAAAATTTAGCGAAAGCCTATTACTTAAAAGGCAGTATGTATAAAGAAACTGGAGATACGGCAAAAGCAGTTTCTAGTTTAGAAACAGCCATTGAACAAGACAATAAAAATTTTGGTGCATTTTTAGATTTAGGTTTAATTTACGCAAACAGAAAAAACCCAGTTGCTTTAGAATATTATAACAATGCTTTACTTATTAATCCAACAAGTGTAGAAGTGCTATACGCAAAAG
>JAYVIS010000188.1:0-18344 GCA_043769975.1 Bacteroidota bacterium | reverse complement strand
GAGTTTAATAGGGAAACATAAATTATTCGAACGAATTTCGCCAGGTAAAACTTGGGAAGGAACAATTGGTGCCTTTATTTTAAATATTGGATGTGCTTTTATAATTGCTCATTTGTTTCAAGAATTAGCTCTTAAACATTGGATTGTAATTTCTGTTTTAATATCAGTATTTGGTACAATTGGTGATTTAGTAGAATCAATGTTTAAACGTCAGGCTGGAATAAAAGATTCTGGAAAAATTATGCCTGGGCATGGTGGTATTTTAGACCGGTTTGATAGCCTCTTATTTGTATCGCCATTTGTATATGCTTATTTATGTTTAATAAAATAAACTATTGAATGACGTTGTATCTTATCAATTCATAAGGATGATATAAAGGAGAGGCTGGGTAATTATGGTATTTAATAATTCCAATGTTTTTTTTCCAATAAATATCACCGAAAATCCAAATAATTCCAGTTGAGTGGCCATAAAATGAATGTGCATAAGAAATATGCCTAGCATTATAAAATGTATTACCGAAAATTGGTAAAGAATTTAACGGTTTGTTTTTAACAATATCATAGGTTGTCGCTAATGTATCTAATAAAAAGATGGAATAATCGATGCCGGTAAACTTTGTTGAAACAATAATATCTTCTGGATAAGAACAAAGAACATGGCTAAATATTGGATCCCCATGGCAGTTAATTTGTATTTGTTCAACAACTATATTCGAATCTATTGTATAATCTAAAGTTGTAAAATAGGAAGTTATTGAGTTTACATAAACACTGTCGGTTAAACTTGTAATACTATCCCTGAAAATCCAATAGCTACCTACTTTAAATTGTCCATAACCTTTTAAACTATCTGATACAAATACAGTTCGGTAAGGCTTAGCTGGTAATGGCGCTGGTTGGCCTTTTGGTGGAGGTGGTAATGGCTTCGGTTCAACAGGATAGTCTTTTACACAAGATGTAATTAAAGAAAAAATTAGTATGATAAATAAAAAATTATATTTCATATTTTAAAATTAGAGTAAAAATTTGATTAACCTATTTACTTTAATAGAATTAACCGATTATCCTATATGATAATTGTCTCATTTATTGTTATTAAGTCATGGCGGTGCGTATCTTTTAGACGAATAATGAATGCACTTTGAGTATTTTTATTATTTTTGTTACGCAAAAATTAACTAAACACTAAAATTTAAAGTAAAATAGTATGTCAGCACAAACCTCAAATGAAATAGCACACGAAAGTATGTTTGAAGCCGTATTGGCTCGCTTAGATGTTGCTTCAAAGTAAATGAATATGTCAGAAGACGTTGCCACTATCCTTCGTAGCCCTATTAAACAAGTAAAAGTAAGTTTACCAGTAATGATGGATAATGGAAAAATTCAAGTATTTGAAGGTTACCGTATTGTTCATTCAACTGTATTAGGCCCTTCGAAAGGTGGTATCCGTTATGCAATGGATGTTAATCAAGATGAAGTAATGGCTTTAGCTGCTTGGATGAGTTTTAAATGTGCTGTTGCAAATTTACCTTACGGTGGTGCAAAAGGTGGTATTAAATGTGATCCTCGTGCAATGAGCGTTGGCGAATTAGAACGTATGACTCGTGCTTATGCTTCTTCAATGAAAGATGTTTTTGGCGTTAATAAAGATATTCCAGCTCCAGATATGGGAACAAGCGGAAGAGAAATGGCTTGGATTTTAGATGAGTTTAATAAAGTAACTGGTGAAGATAGTCCTGGTGTTATTACTGGTAAACCAATTGTTATTGGTGGTTCTTTGGGACGTGATGCTGCCACTGGAAGAGGTGTAATGGTGAATACATTAGCAGCTTTAAAGAAAATGGGTTTAAATCCTAAAGAAGTTACAGCAGCAGTTCAAGGTTTTGGAAATGTTGGTTCTCATGCAGCACGCTTATTAAGTGAGCAAGGAATTAAAAT
This sequence comes from Bacteroidota bacterium, assembly GCA_043769975.1. GTDB lineage: Bacteria > Bacteroidota > Bacteroidia > B-17B0 > Aurantibacillaceae > UBA4416. Next base: position 16,403 of record JAYVIS010000188.1, on the reverse strand, counting down.
TGTAGCAATTGGAGATCATACTGCTACTTTTTATAACGAAAAAGGAATTGATATTGCAGCAGCTTTAGATTTTGCAGCAAAAAATAATAGAGTTTTAAAAGGATTTACTGGTGGAACTGAGATTGCTTCTCACGATATTTTAACTTGTAAATGTGATGTATTAGTTCCTGCAGCTTTACAAAATGTAATTACTGAAGAAATTGCTCATGGCATTCAAGCAAAATTAATTGTTGAAGGTGCAAACGGACCAACAATGCCTGAGGCTGATGCTGTTTTAAATGATAAAAAAATAATCGTTGTTCCAGATATTTTAGCAAATAGTGGTGGAGTAACAGTTTCTTATTTTGAATGGGTACAAAACAAAGCAGGTTATTACTGGTCAGAAAATGAAGTAAATACTAAGCATGATGAAAAAATGGAATTAGCATTTGCTAGTGTTTGGAATAATGCTTCTCAATTTAAAACATCCATGCGTATTGCAGCTTATATTACAGCTTTACAAAAGATTGAACAAGGTGTTAAATTAAAAGGTAACTACTAATAGTTTATAGATTACTAATAAAAAAACCTGTAAGATATTTCTTACAGGTTTTTTTTATTTCATTAATCCGGAATTTAATATAATTAATCTTCTTGTTTAAAGTCGTGAGCTCGTTTAATTTTACGCTCTTTAATATTAAATAACTCAATCATCATTGCAAAGGCCAAGGCTATATAAGCGTAGTTTTTATTTAATTCAACATGGTTAATTTCTTCTACCGTTGTGTTGTAGCAATCAATTAAAGATTCTGCCACTAAAATACCACCAATGACTAATAAAAACGAAAGTGCTATCATTTTTATTCCTGGATTTTTATTTATAAAATCAGCAACAACACCTGAAAAGAGTATCATTAAAAGCATTGAAATAACTACTGCAGAAACCATAATTAATATGACGCCTGAAAGTCCAACAGCAGCTAAAATACTATCAAATGAGAATACAAAATCAATTATTATGATTTGCATAATTATAGCGTTAAAATGTGATTTTTCTTTTTTACTTGGCCCAATTTCATCACTGTCGCTATGAATGTGTTCATGTATTTCTTGCGCAGTTTTATATAATAAAAAGATCCCTCCTCCTAATAAAATCAAAGCTTTCCCTGATATCCCATATGCTCCAATATGAAAGAAGGCATCCTTTAAACCAGCAATCCAGCCGATACAAAATAATAAAATAGTTCTTACAACTAGTGCTAATAAAAGACCAATTGTTCTTGCTTTGCTTTGTTGCTCACGAGGCAATTTATCAACTGCTATTGAAATGAAAATGATATTATCAATTCCTAATACTATTTCTAAAATAGTAAGTGTAAGTAAACTAATAAGTCCGTTTATTGAGAATAAAGCATTTAAATCGTTAGCCCAGCTATGCATAGTTTTATATAAAATGTAAATATAATAGCTTTTTGAGTCCTAACCTAAAAATTTATTCTTATTGATAATCAGTAAGTTATGTATTTATTTAGTACTATGTGTTACATAGTACTAAATAAATTACTTATCTTTGTCAAGCCAAGTAGTAAAATATTATTAATACTTGACGTACAATAAAAATTTCATTTCTAGTTTTTAAACTGCAGAATAAAAACAAAAAAATGAGCAATTAGAAAAGTTAGTTTTCAAAAACGCGAATTGAAAATAAACTTATCAAATTGTAAATTAATTAATACTAATAAATTTAACTTAAAAAAAATGAAAACTATCATATCAAAATCAATACTAATTTTAGCAGCTGGTCTTTTATTTAATAAAACGATCAACGCATCAAATTTTGGAAATCCTAAAACAATTGAAATTGCGAATACATCATCTTTAATTAGAGAACATGTTACTTTTCCAAATGTTATTTTTAATTTTAATCAAGAAGAACTTGTAAACGTTGTGTTTACAATTGATGAAGCAGGTAAAGTAAATTTAGTGATTGCTAATACGAAAAATGAAAAGTTAAAATTAGCAATCGAAACTAAATTTAAAGCCTTAATTCTTCCTAGCTTAAAAGCTAATAATGCCTATAGCATTGATTTTAAATTTAAAAATCAATAAAATATTAAATAAAAACTAAAATTAAAAAATTAAAAAAATGGTAAACTCAGAAAATGCTAAAGCACAAATGCGAAAAGGCGTTCTGGAACTATGCATACTTTCTATACTTTCTCAAGGTGAGGCTTATCCCACACAAATTATTGAGAAATTAAAAGAAACAAAGTTAGTAGTAGTCGAAGGAACACTTTATCCTCTTTTAACTCGATTAAAAAATACAGGCTTACTATCGTATCGATGGGAAGAAAGCACATCAGGACCACCTCGTAAGTATTATTTTTTAACTGAAATAGGACAAACTTATCTAAATGAACTACAAGTATCTTGGACTGAATTAGTAAATGCAGTCAATACAACGATACTAAACACTAAATAAAATAATTAGTAAAAATTAAATTAAAAAATATTACAATGAATAAAACAGTAACAATAAATATAAGCGGTATCATTTTTCATATTGAAGAAGACGCATATAATACTTTAAGTAAATACTTATTAACCTTAAAAGGTTATTTCAGTAAGGCTGATGGTGGTAATGAAATAATGAGTGATATTGAAGCACGTATAGCCGAAATGTTACAATCTAAAACAAGTGCAATTAAGCAAGTTGTGTTAATGGCTGATGTTGATTTTGTAATGGAAAGTATGGGTAAACCAGAAGAATTTGGTGGAGAGACTTCTGATTCAAGTACAACTGATAATAACTTTGACCAAACTGATAATTCGACAAATGATGTTAAAAAACGTTTGTATCGTGATGGTGACAGTAAAGTTCTTGGAGGTGTTTGTTCAGGAATTGGTCATTATTTTGGTTTTGATCCAGTGTGGTTAAGAATAGCTTTAGCTTTATTATTAGTTTTTGCTGGAACAGGAGTTTTAATTTATATCATCTTATGGGTTGCAATACCAGAAGCTAAAACAACTACTGAAAAATTAGCAATGAAAGGCGAAAAAGCTGACATCAATAATATTTCTAAAGCTGTGAAAGAAGAAGCGGAGCATTTAAAAAAACGCATGGAAAAATATGGTAATGAATTTAAAAACATGACAAATTCTAATCGTGATATTCCAAGAAATGGAGTTGAAAAAATAGTAGACTTTGTGGCGGATGTTCTAATGAATATTGGTAGAGTCTTATTAAAGGTGATTGGCATTTTTATGGTAATTTTTGGTGTCATATTCTTCTTAGGTTTATTTAGTTCAGTATTTGGTTTATCGTTTATGATGGATAGTAATAATGGAGGAGATTGGATTGATTTATTATTATTAGATGGTAAAGATTTTTATTTAGGTATTATTGGTATCGCTATTTTTGTAGGCATTCCTGTTATCATGATGATTTATGGAGGAATTAGAATTTTATTTAAACTTAAGTATCGTAATCGTTGGGTTAATTTAAGTGCTGGAATTATTTGGTTATTTGGTTTCTTATTGTTGCTTTATGTTGGAATTAGAACTGGTAAAGATTTTAGCAAAGATGCAAAAGTACGAGAGAACATTACTTTGAAACCATATGACACACTCTATTTAAAAATGAATGAATTGCCAATTAATTTCGATGAAATTAGTGAAAATGAAAATGATGAAGATGAAAATGACAAAACATATCGTCACCACAGAAAAAGATCACACAATGATTATATGATTGGCAAGAACAATAATGTTAAATATTTACTTGGGCACGCTCAATTAAATATTATTAAGTCACAATCAGATGCCATAGAATTAGTTATTGTAAAAGAAGCAAAAGGTGGTGATAGAAAAGAAGCTAGTGATCGTTCAAAAAATATTGTATATAAAGTGAGTCAATTGGATAGTCTTATTTTATGTGATAACATTTTTAAAGTAAATAACGCTGATAAATTTAGAGTTCAAAATGTGAAAGTTATTTTTAAAATTCCTGTTGGTAAAGTTGTGTATTTAGATAAATCATTAGAATTTATGTTGAATGATATTGATAATACGACTAATACTTATGATGGAGATATGATAAATCGTAGATGGATAATGACTGAAAAAGGCTTAAAATGTATTGATTGTAAAGGCCTAGATACAGATTCTAATAATGATGAAGATGATGAAAATGATACAGAAAGTTCTTCAAATAATGATGATGTAAAAATAACGGTTAATGGAGTTGATATTAAAGCGAAAAATTCTCAAGTAAAATTAGACAGCAATGGTGTTAAAATTAATTCAAAAAACACTAAGTTAACTATTGATGAAAAGGGTATTCATATTGATACTGAAAAGAAAAAGTAAAAAAATGTATATTTATTTTATGAAATAATGATATCTCATATAAATAAAACTAAAAAAAATAAACACCCTTATGAAAAAAATAAAACTCTTCTTGTATTTTATAGTTTTTGCAAAAATTACCTTCAGTCAAAACTATGTTGGAAGTGTGATTGATGCAAAATCAAAACAAGCGATAGCGTTTGCAAATATTGGTATACCAAGCAAAGGATATGGTGTAGTTTGTAATGAACAAGGAGAGTTTACTTTGAAAATTACAACAGAAAACGATACTGATATTGTTCAAATATTTTCGATTGGTTATAAGCCATTGTATATAACTCTTAAACAATTAAAAGGAAATATTGCAAATAACCATTCAGAAATTTTATTATATGAGGCTTCATTTGAATTAGCAACGGTTAATATTAGGCCAAATGAATATGAAACTGAAATTGTAGGAGGAAAAGATGTGAGTGCATTTTCTTGTGAAGGGAGGGTTAATTTATCAGCTGGTAAAAAAGATACCGCAACGGTAAGAATGGAAAAAGAAAAAGGTATTTCTAATAAATCAATTGGTTTTGAAATTGGTAATAAAATAAAAATTGACAAAGGACAACAAACCTTTATTGATAAAATACGTTTTAAAACCTGCTTAAAACCCAATGATACATGTGTTTATCGAATCAATGTATATAAAGAAGGTAGTGTTAAGGAAAGAGTTTTTACTCCTTTTGGTATGATTAAAGTAGTTAATTCGACTAATATTTTAAAAGAGCCAGTTATCGTAAAAGTAATTGGTAAAAGTGAAGTGCAAGAATTGGATGTAGCTAACCAAAATATCGAAGTTGATAATGATTTTATTATTGCTATTGAGTGCATTTATACTTCAAACAATGATATGAATATAGCAATGAAAACAAATGTTTTTGGATCAACAGATTTACTAATTAGAGGAAATACAATGGCCGAATGGGCCAAAATCCCTTTAATTGATATTACTTTTATTAGTGCAACAGTTACTTACAAAAAGAAAAAAGGTTTTTGGGATAAACTATTTCATTAATGCTTTCTAAATAAATTTATTTTCTTTATTTAAAATTGAACAACAAAAAATAGGTTAATTGATTAAACAACATTGAGCCAATTTTAAAAACCTAAACTTGTGTTTAGGTTTTTTTTTATTTAAAATTAAACGGCATTCAATCGTTCTAAAAATGCATCTTTTTTTCTTCTACTTATTTCTAGTTTGGAATTATCCGACATAATTGCATAACCACCATCTTCTTTTAAAAATCGAATTACATGGTTCATGTTTACTAAATGGTGATGGTGAATTCTAATAAAATCATTTTCAGGCAATAAATCTTCATAATGTTTTAAACTAGCTGATACCATTAATTTTTTTCCACTAACTAAAAAAAAGTTTGTATAACTTCCATCAGCTTCGCATCTGATAATATCTTTTACAGGAACTATTTCAAAAGCATTTCCTGTAGGCAATGTAATTTTGGTGTAGTTATCATCAGCCCGTTTTAGATTTTGAATTAGAAATTGTAAATTATCCATACTTGGTATTGACAAAGAACGCTTTTGCTCAAGACGTTTTATGGCAGTGCCAAGTTCATCTAAATCAATTGGTTTTAATAAATAATCACAAGCACTATATTTAATTGCCTTTAGAGCATGTTTATCTGTTGCAGTTGTAAAAATAATATCGAATTTGTGACCAAGTGTTTTTTCTAACACATCAAAACCTGTACCATCAGGCATACTTATATCCAAAAATAATAAATTTGGTTTTGTCTTTTCAATAAGGTCTACAGCTTCTGCCACATTTTTAGCTAAGCCTAAAATGGCAATTTGAGGATAATATTTTTTAAGAATTTCAGAAAGCATTTCTCTGCTTTTTTGTTCATCTTCTATAATTAAAGCTTTCATATATTTTGTTTTTTATTATTTATCATAAGGAACGTATAAATCTACTTGTGTTCCAATGGCACTATTATTTTTATCATACAAATCTATAATATTAACATTTAAATTCGAATGATGGATGCTATTTAATATCCTTACTCTTTCTTTTGTTATTTTCATTCCTAAAGATTTATGTCTTGCAGCTGGTTGTAAACTTTGCAATGATTGTGATTTAACTCTTCCAATCCCATCATCTTTAATCGAAATCTTTATAAATTGATTTACAATTTGTATTTCAATTTCAATATTACCTCCACCTTCTTTTGGATTTATGCCATGCAAAATTGCATTTTCTAAATAAGGTTGTATAAGCATTGGTGGTATTTCATCATAATCTGCATTTACGCCTGGATGAATGATAATCGAATAATTAAATTTATTGTCGAAGCGCATTTTTTCTAATTCTAAATATAAAATAATTGATTCAAGATCTTCATTTATTGTTACAACTGCTTTTTCTGAATTTTGTAGAATTAAACGAATTAGTTTTGCGAATTTACTTAAATACCTAACCGCTTCTTCACCTTTACTATTGAGGATATAATGCTGAATTGAATTTAATGAATTAAACACAAAATGCGGATTCATTTGTGCGCGTAAAGCTTTTAATTCAGACTTAGAAATTTCAACTTTTCCTTCAAATTCTAATTGTTGTTTTCGTTTTATTTGAAATAGCCGCACTCTAAAAATTGCAATAATAATTGAGGATATTCCAATAATAATTAACAAAGTAAACCACCATGTTTTATAAAAAGGTGATTTTACTTCAAAAGAAAAAGTGGTTGGTTCGATATTCCAAATGCCTTCGTTATTGCAGCTTTTTACTTTAAAGGTAAATTTCCCAGCCGGTAGGTTATCATATTTTGCGTAGTTTATATCTGTATTTGGACTCCAACTTTTGTCAAATCCTTCCAATTTATAAGTATATAATACTTTATCTGGATTAGCTAAACTAATGCCATCAAAATAAATAGTAATGTTATTATTAAAATATTTTAGTTCAACGTTGTTTTGAAGAATAGTGTCTTTAAAAGCTAATTTAAAATTTGAAATATTAGTTTTTGAAAGGTTATCATTTAAATTAAATTCTTTTGGCGAATATTTTATTAATCCGTTAACGGTGCCGAACCAAACGTTTGATTGCTCATCTTCAAATATACCATGTGTATTGCACTCAACTCCGGAAAATCCATCAGCTTTTCCGTAAGTAACAATATCAATAATATTTTGATTTAATTTTTTTAAATTTAATTTACTAATTCCTTGATTGGTACCTGCCCATAGGTATTTTTTATTATTACTAAGTTTTATACTGTAAACAAGTTCAGAATTTAAACCATCCTTTTCTGAAATGAATCTTGTTTTAAAAGTTTTAGTATTAATAATGATTACACCATTTAAAGTTGCTCCGTATAAGTTGTTTAAACTATCAAATTCAATTTCTAAAACAGATTCAATTTTAGTTTTAGTTTTTTCATTTTGATTTACAAATTGCTGGCCTTCTAATTTATATAGTCCCGCTAGGTATGTTCCTACCCAAATGTTACCATCATTATCTTCATTTATTGACCAAACGTCATAATCTATAATTCGAGTTGGTAATTTATAATAAGTTGTAAGGTAATTTGAATTATGTTTTTTCATACAACATAACCCATTTCTTCCACCTACCCATATATTATTTTGTTTATCCTTGTAAAAGCAATTTATTGGAGCTTGTTGTTTGAAAACTGCACCGTAAGCTAGGTTTTCAAAACTTTGATTTTTAAATTTTGAAATTCCTAAACTAGTTCCAAACCAAATACTGCCATCTTCATTTTCTAATATACACTTTGAGTTATTATCAAGGAGACCATCTTTAACGGTATAATTTTTAAAAAATCCATTTTCATATTTAAACACACCATTGTTTTCTGTTGTGAACCAGAGGTTTGCTTTTTTATCTTTTATAATTTGATAAATAAATGCCCCACCTAAACCATCATCTTTAGTGTAGCTGGCAAATCCTTTTCCTCTGAACATAAAGAGTCCATTATGAGTGCCAATCCACAGATTTTTCTCATAATCAATTAATAAGGAAAGTACATTATTAGAATTATTGTCCTGCCTTATGGTAAAGTATGAAAATTCTTTCCCATCAAAACTTAATAAGCCATTTTTTCCACCAATCCAAACTACTCCATTTTCATCAGATGTAATTGCTGTAACAATTTCATCTAGTAGCCCATTGTTAATATGATAATTAAGTATTTTTTTTGTTTCTAAATTTAAAACGGTTAATCCATTTTGAGTGCCTATAAATAATTCATTTGTTAAGGCATTTTTAGTTATACATAATACCGAATTGTTTGATAACCCTTCAAGAGTAGTAATTAAGGTTAATTGATCATCTTTTAAATTAAATAATCCATTATTTGTTCCAATCCAAATGCCATTTTCAATTGAATAAAACAAACAGTTTATGTGTTCGTTTTTCAATTTGTCAACCACTATTATTTTATTATTTTCTAGGTAACATAAGCCCTCTGGAGTTCCAATCCATGTTTTTGAAAAATAATCAGAACACAATGCGTTAATTTTATTGGAAGGTAAACCTGTTTTTGTGCTAAAATTTTGAATTACTTTTTTACTTAAATTATCAATGATGCTTAACCCATCAATCGTTCCAATTATTATTTGATTTTTATTTTGAGAAATGCAATTAATAAAGTGATTTGCTAATCCGTTTTTTGGTGAATAATGTTGAAATGTTTTTCCGTTAAATTTACTAGCTCCTCCATAACCACCGCTCCATAAATAGCCTAAATTATCTTGATAAATGGAAAAAATTTGCACATATGGTAATCCATTTTCTACTGAATAGTTTTTGAAATTATATTGTTGGGCATTAAGGGTAATATTTACCAAAAAGACATTACTGGCAATTAGCAAGTAATAAAGGGCAATATTTTTAGTAAATTTCATATAGTGGCTTTACTAAATTACTGATAAATATTTAGTTAATCTAGTTCAATTTGTAGATGGTTGGTTTTTTCTGTTAACTGGCTATTTATTTAGTAAATTTTATGCTTTTAATATGCATAATATTTGTACTTTCGTTACCTTAAAAATTAAAACACATTATGTTAACTTTCCTAAAAAAGTTTTTCGGTACTAAATCTGAAAAAGATATAAAACTAATTCAACCTCAAGTAGATAAAGTAATTGAAATTTATCCAACGCTCAAAAACTTATCTAATGATGAGTTGCGTGCAAAAGTTGATGTGCTTAAGCAAAAAATTAAAGATGCTATTAAGCCTCAGCAAAATACAATAAATGAAATCAAATCTCGTATCGAAGCTGATGTTGATATGGATGTTGATGCGAAAGAAGATCTTTACAAAGAAATTGATGGGATCGATAAAGAAATTACAAAAGTAATTGAAGATACGTTAAATGAAATTCTTCCTGAGGCTTATGCCATTTTAAAGGATACAGCTCGTCGTTTTTCTGAAAATGAAGAATTAGTTGTTAGTGCAAATGACTTTGATAAGGAATTAGCTAAATCTTTCAAAAATGTCGAGTTACGTGGTTCACAAGTTGCTTGGAAAAATAAATGGACTGCTGCAGGCGTTGATGTTCTTTGGAATATGGTGCATTATGATGTTCAATTAATAGGTGGTAGTGTTTTGCATTCTGGTAAAATTTCCGAAATGGCAACTGGTGAAGGTAAAACATTAGTTTCTACACTGCCCGTATTTTTAAATGCGCTTTCTGGGCGCGGAGTTCATGTTGTAACAGTGAATAATTACCTTGCAAAACGTGATAGCGAATGGAATGCGCCTTTATTTCAGTTTCACGGTTTAAGTGTTGATTGTATTGACAAGCATGAGCCAAACTCTGATGAACGTCGTCAAGCTTATTTAGCAGATATTACTTACGGTACAAACAACGAATTTGGTTTTGATTATTTGCGTGATAATATGTGTCGTGATATTTCAGAATTAGTGCAACGTAAGCATAATTTTGCGATTGTTGATGAGGTGGATAGTGTGTTAATTGATGATGCTCGTACACCATTAATTATTTCTGGACCAACACCAACTGGTGATAAACATGAGTTCATGGAATTTAAACCTCGTGTTGAAAAATTATTAGCTGCACAAAAAGCATATTTTCAAATTTGTTTAACTGATGCAAAACGTTTATGGGCAGAAAAAAATGAAAAAGAAGCTGGTATTCCTTTATTAAGAGCTTACCGTGGTTTACCAAAAAATGGCGCTTTAATTAAATTTTTAAGCGAACCAGGTGTTAAGGCTTTATTGCAAAAAACAGAAAATTATTACATGCAAGACCAACAAAAGGAAATGCATAAAATAGATGTTGAATTATTCTTCGTAATTGATGAAAAAAATAATTCGGTTGATATGTGTGAAAAGGGTATTGATTTAATTACTGGTACTACCGATGATCCTCATTTCTTTATTATTCCTAATGTAGGTGGCGAAATTGCTGATTTAGAAAAACAAGCATTTGCTGATCCATCAGAAAAAATTGCACGCAAAGAAATTTTAATGCGTGATTTTAGTGTGAAAAGTGAACGTATTCACACAGTAAATCAATTACTAAAAGCATATTCTTTATTTGAAAAAGATCAAGAGTATGTAATTGCTGAAGGACAAATAAAAATTGTTGATGAGCAAACTGGTCGTATTATGGAAGGCCGTCGTTACAGCGATGGTTTGCATCAAGCTTTAGAAGCAAAAGAAAATGTGAAAATTGAAGCGGCAACTCAAACTTATGCAACGGTTACTTTGCAAAACTATTTCCGTATGTATAATAAGTTAGCTGGTATGACAGGTACTGCAGAAACAGAAGCTAATGAGTTTTGGGATATTTATAAATTAGATGTGGTTGTTATTCCTACAAACAGAGCAATATCTCGTAAGGATGAACAAGATTTAGTTTATAAAACAACACGCGAAAAATATAATGCTGTAATTGAAGAAACTGCAAAATTAGTGGCATTAGGCAGACCGGTTTTAGTTGGTACTACTTCTGTTGAAATATCTGAATTATTAAGTCGTATGCTTAAACTTCGTGGTATTAAACATAATGTCTTAAACGCGAAATTGCATCAAAAAGAAGCGGATATTGTAGCTGAAGCTGGACAAGCTGGCACAGTTACAATTGCTACGAATATGGCTGGACGTGGAACCGATATTAAATTAGGACCTGGTGTTAAAGATGCTGGTGGTTTAGCAATTATTGGTACTGAACGTCATGAGAGTCGTCGTGTTGACAGACAATTACGTGGTCGTGCTGGTCGTCAGGGTGATCCAGGTAGTTCACAGTTTTTTGTGAGTTTAGAAGATAATTTAATGCGTTTATTTGGAAGTGAGCGTATAGCAAGTTTAATGGATAGAATGGGTTTACAAGAAGGTGAAGTGATTCAACATTCAATGATTAGTAAATCTATTGAGCGTGCTCAAAAGAAAGTAGAAGAAAATCACTTTGGAACTCGTAAACGATTAATTGAATACGATGATGTAATGAATGCACAACGTGATGTTGTTTACAAACGTCGTCGTAATGCTTTAGCTGGAGATAGAATTAGCATTGATATTGCTAATATGATTTATGAAGTGGCTGAAAGTATCGTTAGTGAATTCCATTCAGTAAAAGACTATGAAGGCTTTACATTTGAATGTATTAAACACTTTGGTATTGAATCTCCATTCACTGAAAAAGAATTTAGTTCAGGAAAAGAAGATGATTTAACACAACGATTATTTGAAGCAGGTGAACAGCATTATCGCTTAAAATCTGTTCAAATTGCTGAAATGGCGTTTCCTGTAGTTAGAGATGTTTACACTAATCCAAATAATAATTTCGAAAATATTGTAACACCTTTTACGGATGGAATAAGAACTGTTCAAATAATGGCAAATCTTAAAAAATCGTATGATTCTAAAGGAAAAGAATTAGTTGCTGTATTCGAAAAAACGGTTGTTCTTGCTATGATAGACGATTCGTGGAAAGAACATTTGAGAGAAATGGATGATTTAAAACAATCTGTTCAAAACGCTTCTTTAGAACAAAAAGATCCTTTAGTGGTATACAAATTAGAGTCATTTAACTTGTTTAGAGAAATGATTGCAAAAACAAGTAAAGATGTTATTTCATTTTTGATGCTTGGTGGTTTGCCAGTTGAAGATAATAAAAAGCCTCAATTACAAAAGGCACAATTTACTCAACAACAAATTCAGCAAAAACCAAAAGAAAAATTAACAGAAAGTAGGAGTGAAGAACCAACTGAAGAGCAACAAGAGCAAAAGCGCCCAAAGCCTCAACCAATAAGAGTTGAACAAAAAATAGGACGAAATGATCCTTGTCCATGTGGTAGCGGAAAAAAATATAAGGCCTGCCATGGAGTAGGAGTAGTTTAAAAATAAAAAGCCGTTAAATTATTTAACGGCTTTTTTTTGTTTTTATTTAATCACTTTTGTTTATCAAAACGTTAAAGTTTAGTTTGTTCCTATATCTGTAATAAGCTTATTTTATTGATTTTCAACAACTTAGCTTAAAATCAATTTTTTGCCGATTCTAAATTGTTAAAAAGTTGTTAATAATTGTTGTATTTTTATAACTTTAAAATACTGTAAAACTATTTATATGAGAATAAAATTATTTTTATCCGTGATGTTTATTTGTGGAATGTTACAATCACAAACTAAAACTGACCTAAAAGATTTTATAAATAAAAATAATGTTGCTATAAGAACGGTCCAAAAAACAATGGTTCGCGACAATAATAGTGCTTATTTAGATTCTTTTAAAGAACTGATTAAAAATCAAGAAGTTGCTATTAAGTTATTTGAAACAAAAAATGATCAATGTTTTCGGTTTGCTTTTCTTGTTCGAAATGAGTGTATTGAATTTTTAAAAAAATACACAAAGGGTTCTGTAGAATATTTTGAACTAACTGAATCTGAAAAAATGATTCTAAAAACTGGTTCAGAAAATAATTCCAAGTTTCTTACTCAAAAGGAAATTAAAACAATTGATGATTTAGATTTAATGAATCTTCAAAATCTTAATAATCTTATTTTAACCATTCAATAATTTTTTTATGAAGTTAATTACTAAATCTCTTCAGGTTTTTTTACTTGTTGTATTTATTCATCAATTTGGATTTTCTCAAACATGTCCAACTTCAAGTATTAATGCGCAGGCTGGCACTGGTGCTAGTACAACTATTTGCGTAGGTCAATGCGCAACTTTAACAGCATCTGTAGTTGCTAATAAAACAACGGCATCTTATAGTGTTTCAGCAACTCCATATACTCCTTTTTCATTTTTAGGTGGTGCCCCAGCTATTGGAAACATTGATGATGTTTGGGGAGCCGCAATTAACATTGGTTTTAATTTTTGTTATTTTGGTAATACATTTAATCAATTAGTTATAGGAAGTAATGGTGAAATTACCTTTGATTTAACTGCTGCAGGTGGTGCTGAATTTTTCTCTGTCAATAATATATTACCTAATTTAATTGAGCATCGACCGAATACTATTTGCGGACCTTATAGGGATATTGATCCTTCAAGTGGTATTGGATCAACGGTAACTTCTTATACAGCAGGCGTTGCACCTTGTAGGAGATTTATTGCAAATTGGACAAATGTTCCATTATTTAATTGTCTAACTCCAACTTCTACTTTTCAAATTGTTTTATATGAGAAATCTAATATTATAGATATTTATATTCAAAATAGCACAGCATGTATGAGCTGGCAAAGTGGTGCGGGATTAATTGGTATTCAAGATGGCGCTGGAACAACGGCCGTTTCCCCTCCTGGAAGAAATGTGCTAACCGCTTGGACTGCCATTAGTGAGGCTTGGAGATTTACTCCAACAGGTGCTCCAACTTTTACAGTGTCTTGGGCTGGCCCGGCTGGTTTTTCTGCTACAGGATTAACCGCAGTGCCTTGCCCAACAGCTACGAGTAATTACACTGCAACAATGGTTGAGGCTAATTGTGGTGCAGGAACTACTTCATATACAAGTGCTGTTCAGGTTTCTGTAACACCAACACCCACAATTACAATCGTTGCAAGTCCTACTGCTATTTGTGCTGGGTCTTCATCAACTTTAACTGCAATTGGTGCAACAACTTATACCTGGAATCCTGGTGGTTTAGTTGGCGCATCTATTACCGTAAGTCCAGCTTCCTCTACTATATATACAGTTACAGGTACTATTGGTTCCTGCACAGCAACTAAAACAATAAATTTAGTTGTAAATCCGTCGCCAACAATTACAGCTTCTAGTAATCCAACAGTTGTTTGTAGTGGTAATTCAGCTACTTTAACAGCAACTGGTGGACTCACTTATACATGGAGTCCAGGTGCTTTAACTGGATCATCGGTTGTTGTTACACCAGCAGCTTCAACTATTTACACAGTTGTTGGGACTAATTCATTAAGTTGTACAAACACTAGCACCGTATTACTAACGGTATCTAACTTAACATTAACCACTTCAGCTAGTCCAACAGTAATTTGTAATGTAGGATCTTCGACATTGACAGCTGGTGGCGCAACTACTTATACTTGGAATCCAGGAGGTTTGCTTGGTGCTTCTGTAGTCGTTTCTCCAACAATTACAACAACTTATACCGTAACAGGCGCTACAGGTTCTTGTTCAACTACAAAAACGATAACATTGTTAGTTAGCGCTTCTCCCACAATAACTGCCACTTCAAGTCCAGTTTTAGTTTGTTCTGGCACAAATGCAACTTTAACAGCAATTGGAGGTTCAACATATCTTTGGAATCCAGGTGCGTTAACAGGAGCCAGTATTATAATTACACCAACTGCAACCACAGTTTATACTGTAACTGGTACGAATGCGGCAGGATGTTCATCAACCAATACATTAGCTATAAATGTAAAAGCAAATCCTGTAATTACATCTTCAGCAAGTCCAACTATTATATGTATTGGTAGTAGTTCTACCTTAACCGCTTTAGGAGGCATTAGTTATACATGGAGTCCAGGAGGATTAACAACTTCAACGATTTCTGTTTCGCCAGTAGCAACAACCGTTTATACCGTAACTGGTTCAAATGCCTCAGGCTGTATTGGGACAAGTACGTTATCTCTTAATGTTTCAATCCCAATAGTAACGGCGGTTTCAAGTCCAACTGCAATCTGTGCAGGCTCATCAGCAACTTTAACAGGTTCTGGAGCATCCACTTATACGTGGAATCCAGGTGCAATAACAGGAACATCAGTAGTTGTTACACCAACCGCCACTACAATATATACAGTTGCAGGGACCACCACAGTTGGTTGTACCGCAAGTACAACACTAAATTTAATAGTAAATCCAACTCCAACAGTAACGGCAGTGTCGAGTCCAACCGCAATTTGTGCAGGCTCTTCAGCAACTTTAACCGGAGGAGGTGCAACAACCTATTCTTGGAATCCTGGCGCATTAACAGGGTCAACAGTAAGTGTTAGTCCAGCAGCCACAACAGTATACACCGTTACAGGTTTAACGGGTTCATGTTCAAAAACATCAACTGTTTCATTATTAGTAAATACAAATCCAACCATTACAACGACAGCAAGTCCTACAATTATATGTTTAGGTAGTAGTTCAACATTAACTGCATTAGGAGGATTAAGTTATACCTGGAGTCCTGGAGGATTAACAACTTCAACAATTTCGGTATCACCAATAGTAACTACTGTTTATACCGTAACAGGTTCAAACGCATCAGGTTGTATTGGAACAAGTACATTATCTTTGAATGTTTCAACACCAACAGTGACAGCAGTTTCAAGTCCAACAGCAATTTGTGCAGGCTCATCAGCAACTTTAACAGGTTCTGGAGCATCCACTTATACGTGGAATCCAGGCCCAATAACAGGAACATCAGTAGTTGTTACACCAACAGCCACAACCGTATATACAGTAGTTGGAACAACAACAGTTGGTTGTACAGCTAGTACAACTGTAAATTTAATTGTGAATCCAAATCCAACCGTAACGGCAGTATCGAGTCCAACCGCAATTTGCGCAGGCTCATCTGCGACATTAACAGGAGGAGGAGCAA
>JAYVIS010000187.1:0-3591 GCA_043769975.1 Bacteroidota bacterium | reverse complement strand
AGTTGTTATTCAGAAAAAATCTGTTAAACAAAAAAAAGCAAAACGTACGCCTGAAGAAACTGAAGAGGATCGAAAAGATTTAAAACAAGCTTCAGATTTATACAATCAATCATTGTATCAAGAGGCAGCTTTAATTTATAAAAATTTGGAAATTTCCATAGATTTAGAACCTGTTGATTGTTATAAATATGGTATGTGTTTATATTTAACAGTAAAAGATAAATCTGAATGCATTACTAAATTAGAGTCAAGTTTAGCTATTAAAACAATTCCATATATGGTTTATTATTATTTGGCAAAATCCAATTATATGAGTTATAGATTTAGCACTGCAATTAATTATTATAGGAAATTTATGGCTTTAGGTAAACCTGATGAAATAAAATCTCTTGAGATTGAAAAAGAAATAGCACATTGTTATAGTGGAATAAAGTTGGTTAACAATCCCATTGTTTTAGAAGTTTATGGTAAAAAGCATGTTAATCAAAATGCAATTCAAAACTCATTAACACAAATAGAATCTGGAGGAAAGGTTTTAGTGACAGCAGAAGATATGAGATCATTAATTGATAAAAAGAAAAATTTTAATTCATTGTTGTTTTTAACAGCGGATAAAAGCACGGTTTTATTTTCTAGTTACGGAGAAAATGAGGCTAATGGAAAAGATATTTATCAGTTAAAAAAAATGGCAAATGGCAAATGGACTCCAATTCCTCTGAATATTCCGAATATTAATAGTGCTTATGATGAGGAATATCCTTCGTTTTCAAAGGATGGGAAAACACTGTATTTTTCTTCAAAAGGATACGAAAATATGGGAGGATACGATATTTTTAAATGTATATGGAACGATAAATTAGAAACATGGTCTACTCCAATTAATATGGGCTCACCTATCAATTCTCCATTTGATGATATTTATTACCTGGAGTAAATACTATAAAAATTAATTTTTGTTTCCCAATTTAATCAATTAATTTGGTGTATAATTAAATGACAACTAAACAGCATAAACTAAACCTAATTGGTAGACGAGAATTTGTAAATTTTCCTTTGCTTAATATTGAACAAGTTGAAGCGAAGATTGATACTGGGGCATATACGTGTGCAATACATTGTAAACATATCGAATTAATACAGGTGCATAACGCAGTTGCATTAAGTGTAATATTTCTCGATGACGTTGTGCATAATTTTTCTGATTATTCAAGAAAAAAAATTAAAAATTCTTCTGGTGAAATGGAAGAACGATATGTAATTAAAACGATTATTCAAATAGGAAGAAAAAAGATAAATACAACAATTTCGCTTACAGATAGAGGAAATATGCGTTATCCAGTTTTGATAGGAAGACGTTTATTAAAAGGAAAATTTTTAATTGATGTTAATTTAATTTATACAAACGGACTTATTATTTAAATATATATAGAATGAAAATTGCAATTTTATCGCGAAACAGAAATTTATATTCAACCAAAAGGCTGATTGAAGCTGCTGAACAACGTGGGCATGAAGTGGTGGTATTAGACCACATGAAATGTGTTTTAGTGATTGAGCAAAGTCGACCTCATATTTATTATAATGGAAAAGAGGTGACTGATGTAAACGCTGTTATACCTCGGATAGGAGCAAGCGCAACTTTTTATGGCTCAGCAGTTGTTCGTCAGTTTGAAATGATGAAAATTTTTACTGCTGTTGAGTCGCAAGCCTTAGTTCGCTCACGCGATAAATTACGTAGTTTGCAAATATTGGCTCGTGCTGGTATTGGTATGCCAAAAACAGCTTTTGCAAATGAGCCAAAAGATATTGAGTCAGTCATTCAAAGTATCGGTGGCGCTCCCTGTGTTGTAAAATTGCTAGAAGGAACACAAGGTATTGGTGTGATTTTAGCCGAAAACGATAAAGCTGCAAAATCAGTAATGGAAGCATTTTTAAAATTAGATGCGAATATGTTAGTTCAAGAATATATTAAAGAATCTAAAGGAGCCGATATAAGAGTTTTTGTTGTTGACGGACAAATTGTTGGTGCGATGAAACGACAAGCCAAAGATGGGGAATTCAGAAGTAATTTACATAGAGGTGGAGTTGCTTCAATTATTCAACTATCTCCTGAAGAAAGAGCTACGGCTATTAAGTCTGCTAAAAAGTTAGGCCTTGGTATTGCCGGGGTCGACTTATTACAAAGTGATAGAGGTCCTTTAGTAATGGAAGTGAATTCATCACCGGGTTTAGAAGGTATTGAAGGGGCTACGGGGTTGGACATTGCTTCGAAAATAATTGAATATGTTGAACGAAATGAGTTTAATATTCCTGGCCAATAACCATGGAAGATTTTATAATAAATTCCCAAACAGTTAAGGCTGGTGAAAACAAACAAATTGTTTTAAATTCGTATGAATTGCATACAAAAACAAAAATTGAAATTCCTGTATTTGTTTTTCGAAGTAATAATCCAGGTCCAACTATATTGTTTTCTGCAGGTATGCATGGCGAAGAAACAAATGGTATTGAAATCATCAGAAAATTAATTACCAGAGAAAGTTTAAAAAATTTAAAATGTGGAAACGTCATTGCGATTCCTGTTATTAATAGCGTTTCATTTTTATATGGGAGTAGAGATTTACCTGATGGACGGGATTTAAACAGATGCTTTCCAGGAAATAAAAATGGCTCTTTCGGCAGTAGAATTGCCTTTGATTTAATGAAGCATATTATTCCTTTAATAGACTTTGGTGTTGATTTTCATACGGGCGGTGCAAAAATAAATAATTCGCCACAAATCCGTTGCGTATTTGAATTTCCTGAAAATTTGCAATTAGCAAAAAAGTTCTCACCGCCACTTATTATTGACAGCAAATACCGTGAAGGTACATTTAGAAAAGAAGCTTCAAAAAAAGGGAAGCCAATTTTAGTTTATGAAGGTGGTGAAAGTATGCGTTTTGATTATACTGCTATTAATGAAGGAATAAACGGATGTTTCAGATTATTAAAGAATTTTGGAATGACAGATATTGATGTTCCCAATAATGCTTCTGTAAGAATTACAAAAGATACATGGATTAGAGCTGATGTAAGTGGATTATTTCACATGAAAGTTATAAATGGAGCCTATGTTTCTAAAGGAGATTTATTAGGTGTTGTTTGTAGTCCTTTCGAACATGTTGAACATCAAATAGTGTCAACTGCAGATGGTTATATTATAGGTATTAATAATCATCCGGTAGTTAACCAAGGGGAAGCATTAATACATATTGGATTAGAATAATTTTTTCTTAAAATAAATTATACTAACAAAAAAAGCTCCCACTTGTATAACAAGTGGGAGCTTTTAATAAAAGATTAAAAACTAATTAGTGTTTAATTAATTTTCCAATTTTAACTGTGTTTGTATTATTTAATACTTTGAAAGTATAAATGCCATTATCTAAGTTTGACATGTTAATTGTATTTAATTCGTTCGCTAAAACATGTTTAACCACTAATTTACCTAAGGCATCATAAACTTCTAAAGAAGCATTTTTTGCTAATTCAGCAGTTAAGTTAATGTTTACAACACCATTATTTGGGTTAGGATAAACAGAAATTAAACTA
>JAYVIS010000186.1:0-13492 GCA_043769975.1 Bacteroidota bacterium | reverse complement strand
AATTCAAACAAAAAATATCAACACTTTTTCGTTTCAAGATTTAGCAACATTAATTTCGATTGTGACTACCGAAAAAATTGGTGGATTTAATTTAACAGTTTATGATGTGGTTGCCTTAGGCAGAACGCCTTATCTTTCTTTGTTTGGAAAATTGACTGCAAATGATGAAACGATTATTGAAAACAGTTTAACTAGTTTATCTATTTCACATTTAAAAGATAAGTTAATGGATGAATTAAGTGATGGGCAACGACAAAAAGTAATGATTGCAAAATCACTGGCACAACAAACGCCCATTATTATTTTGGACGAACCAACTGCGTTTTTAGATTATACCTCAAAACATAAATTATTTGAAGACTTAAAAAATCTTTGTTTGAATGAAAAAAAATTAATTATTGTGTCTTCTCACGATATTGATTTGATGCAGAAGTACATCACAAACTCATTACATTTAAAAGAAAATAATTCATTTGAATTGGCTTAATTCTATTATGTTTTTTGCTTTTTCTTTTTAGCCGCAGGAAACAAAATATTATTTAAAATTAAACGATATCCTGGCGAATTTGGATGAAGACTCAAATCCGTTGGTGGATCTTCAACACGGTGTTCGTAATCTTCAGGGTCGTGTCCGCCATAAAACGTCCAAGTGCCTTTTCCGTGATTGCCATGTATATAACGCGCTTCGTTAAATGCTTTTGATTCCCCTAATATGAGTACATTTTTTTTAATGTATGATTTTGTGTAGGCTGTCGTTTGCCCGTAAAATCCTTTAATAGTTTGAACATGATTTTGACAAAGCATCGTTGGAACCGGATCCCATTTTGCAGAGAATTCAAATAACGTAAATACATCATTCTCTTTTGTTACACCATATTGTCGTCTGGTTGAGGTTGCATCAATAGTCGAGAATTCGTATTCATAAGGGTTTGTGCTTAATTGATATTTTTCAAATGCATAACCTTTCGAAAAATCAATTTTTTTATTCATGGCAGGGTCAGCAAGGTCGTGGTCAAACATAGTTTCACAAATATCAATTCCTTCTGCCGCTAATGCAATGTCGTAACTATCGGTTGCACTACACATGGCAAACATAAAACCTCCAACAAACACAAAATCATTTATTTTTTTTGCAACCGCTAATTTTAATTGAGACACTTTTGTAAAGCCTAATTTTTTCGCCATTGCTTCGTCATCCTTCACTTGCAATTGATACCAAGCTGCTTGGTTAAATGATGCGTAAAATCTTCCGTATTGTCCTGTAAAATCTTCATGGTGCAAATGTAGCCAATCGTAATCTTTTAATTTATCTCCAATAATTTCTTCATCATAAACCACTTCATAAGGAATTTCAGCATACTTTAAAACCAATGTCACAGCATCATCCCAAGGCTGTTTTGTTTTAGGTGAATAAACAGCAACGCGTGGTGCCTTTTCTAATTTTACGGCATCTTGGTTAACTTCCGGATTCGCAATATCTGCTAAAATGCCATTTCCTTGTGCATCCGAAATCACTTCAAAACTCACACCTCTTATAGTACACTCTGTTGAAACCGGTTTTGCATTTGGAATTAAAAAACTTCCGCCTCTGTAATTTACAAGCCACTGAATTTGAAGTTCTCCTTTAATAGACCAATAAGCAATACCATAAGCTTTTAAATGATTTTTTTGAGTTTCATCCATTGGTATTAATATATAACTACTAAAACCAACTACTGATTGTAAAATAAATAATCCTATGATAAATCCTCTTTTCATTTGAATGTCTAAGATAAGAGTTTCTTTTTTAGGAAATCAATTCCTCTTTTAATTTTACCACGAAATTTTGTTTTTTTGGGATTTAAATATTTAGGGCGTTGCCTTCGGCCAGGCTTTCCGTTTCAATCTTTTTTCGTGCCTCAAAAAGGATTTTCACTTCAATCCTTAACGCGAACATATATTTGATTTCGTGGTTTATACATCAGATGTTAGGCTATGATTTTGTGCAGCAATAGCTGTCAAATGAATATGCGAAGACAAGTGCGAAAGGATTCATTTTAGCAGCGGTCCGCAGGAATTGCCTTACGCAAAATCATAAGGTTTTGGATACTTTTGCCTTCAAAAGTATTGTCAGAATCATTTGGGCGTTGCCTTCGGCCAGGCTTTCCACTTCAATCTTTTGCAGGAGGCAGGCTAAAGGATTTTCGTTGCAATCCTTAACGCAGACTTATATTTATTTTCGAAGTTTATACATCAAGTTTTAGGATATGATTTTGTGCAGCAATAGCTGTCAAATGAATATGCGTTGATGAGTGCGAAAGGATTCATTTTATCAGCGGTCCGCAGGAATTGCCTTACGCAAAATCATAAGGTTTTGAATACTTTTGCCTTCAAAAGTATTGGAAGAATTTTATTAAGTATTAGGGCGTTCCCCTGCGGGCCAGGCTTTTCGTTGCAATCTTTTTTCGTGCCTCAAAAAGGATTTCCACTGCAATCCTTAACGCAAACTTATATTTACTTTCGAAATTTATACACAAAATCATAAGGTTTTGGATACTTTTGCCTTCAAAAGTATTGAAGATATAAATTGGTTATTCTGTTTAATTCTGTCAGATTAAAAATGTTTCATTACAACGTATTTTTCTTCAACAACTAATTCACTAGTGCAATAATCTAATTTATTAGCAATTTCTGGCGGATAATCATTAACGATTTCAAATCCAAGAGGTTTAAAGTATTCAGGAATAATACAAACCAAATAAACTGGCTGAGTTGCAATTTTCAACCTTGCTAAAATTAATTCTTTTGCAATCCCTGTATATCTTTTTGATTCCACAACCCCTAAAGAACAAAACTCATCACAACCATTATGTTTTCTTATCCTTCCAAAACCAAGTAACTCATCATTTTTTTTATATACCAAAAATTGATTACAATGTAAGTCTCTATCGTCGAGTTCAAATTGTTGAATCAGTTTTTTAATTAAAATAAAATCATCTGAACTTGCTTTGCAAATATTTTCCGAATAATGAATAATAAAAAGTAATTAATAGTGGTTTCCTAAAGCAAGATAATAAATTTTATTTACTTTTACTGTATGTTTACAGGAATAATAGAAACCTTAGCCAAAGTTGAAAGCATTGAAAGAGAACAATCAAATGTTCATTTTACATTTAGTTCTTCAATCACTCACGAATTAAATATTGACCAAAGTGTTGCTCATAATGGCGTTTGTTTAACAGTAGTTAAATTAAATAATTTAAACTACACCGTCACTGCTATTGATGAAACGTTACAAAAAACAAATTTAGGAAATTTAAAAGTTGGCGATCATGTAAACATCGAACGTTGTATGTCGGCAAATGGAAGATTCGACGGCCATATCGTACAAGGTCATGTTGACGAAACCGGAACAGTGACTCAAATTATAGATAATAAAGGCAGTTGGACTTATACAATTGCTTATCAAAATAAATCAAATAACATGACGGTTGAAAAAGGTTCTATTACGATTAATGGAACTAGTTTAACAGCTGTAGATTCTAAAGATCATTCGTTTTCAGTTTGTATTATTCCTTACACTTACGAAAACACAGTTTTTAAAACTTTGAAAATTGGTGATACGGTCAATTTAGAATTTGATATTGTAGGAAAGTACGTTGCTAAAATGATGGGAAAGTAAAACAGATTACTTTAATAAATAACGCAACAGGAAATAAATAAGCTTATAAATTAGTGTGGTCTAAAAAATTTGATAGAACCTTTAGTCACTAAACTTAAATCCAATTCTAAAGTGCCTACTTTTCTGATGTTGTTAAAATTTTGATGGGCTATTAAGTATTTTCCTGAACTGATCACCTTATAAACGATTGCTGTGTGGTGAGGAAAACTTATCCCGTTGCTTAATTTTACTTTTTCAAATTGAATGATGTCGCCTGCAAGAATGGTATCTTTTTTTGGATCTACAATTTTTCCATAGTCAAAAGGTGCTTCCCACTTTGCTCCTGCATAATCTAAAGCAAACTTTGCAAGGTCCCAACATTCGCCTCTATCCACTTTTTTACCCATCGATTTAGTGCTAAAATCTGCTATTTTTTGATTTACTGGTGGTAATTCATTTTGTGCTAAAATAGTGTTGTAGGTTACTAGAAAGGTTAACGCTAAAAATAATTTTTTAATAATGGCTTTCATAAATAGGTGTTTAAATATTTTATAGTCACTATAAAATTAAAATTTTTACTCATTCATTATATAGTTAAGTAGTTCACTTAACATTATTTGTCTAATTATTATGTTGTTAGAGAAAAGCACCAACAATGGCGAAGAAATAAATTCGCGTCATTTAGTTTTTCATCTATCATAATTAGTAATAGTGCGACAGACTTTGGCGAAATGGTGTGAAATACAATTTTTTCAGCGGTAGTGCGAAGGTTTTTTGTGCGCGAAAAGAATTGGATTTGGCATTTCGTCTTGATTTTTTTGCTTCTTTTTGATCAAGCAAAAAGAAGGTTGAAAACACTAACAATGATGAAATTTTTTTTAATAATTTGTTATAAGTGAACAATTTGTGTTTGTGTCAACTTTGTGTGAATTGCAAGTAGCATTTAGTTGAGATTCCTTAGTAGTAAAATGGGTACCGTAATCTTGAGTATATGTTGGATGATAACAGATGCATCCATAATGTTTTCTTTTACAATTATTAAAAAATAGAGTAATAAGGCATAAAGAAAGAATAATTTTCATTTTACTATTTTTATATAGTAAATATAGAAAAATTTTGCAAATTAGCTAATACCATATATTTAATAGTGTAGTAATATTGCTATAATAGTTGGAAAGTTAAGTAAAACAGCATTGATGAAAAACACCAACTATATTGAAGGAAAAATCAATCTTATTTATCTACTAACCTTGCACCTGCAACGCCAGGATTTTTTTCAGCAAGTTTTAATACCAGTTTAAGCGTATCAAGATTGATTTCTTCAATAGTCTTAAAACGAATGCAGGTTACACCTTTACTCAATTTACCAAAATCCTTTTTATATTTTTCGATAGCAGCTTTATCCTCAATAATGGTGCAGACATAAATGCTGATGTAATTTTTTTGATTGGCTAAAGAAATTATTGGCCATTCTTTTTTTTGCTTTTTTGAATCGAGGTAATAAAACGAACCATAACCAATCATATTAGACGCATAATGTGCTTTTAGTTTTGGAACAGCTTTTTGAATAAAATCGTGCAAAAAATCAATTTCTTTTTGACGATCTTCAGGCACCAATAAAAGATATTCTTCAACGGTACTGGCATCATTTTTTGCAAACATGTTCATAAGCGTATGGTTTTATTTTATTTTTCTAATGAGTTTTTACATTTTTAATTGGAATTCATCTCTAGAAGGAATTTTGTCAAGTTGGGACAATAATATTTCTTTAGATGTTAAAGTCATTATACTATTTTCAATTGCTACAAAACAATGGTTAACGTCCATTATAATTAGGTCTTTCAAATATTCTTTGAAATTTGGGTCTAAATGTGCAAAATATTTATCTCGTGCCTCAATTATAGATTTCATAATTGCTTTGCATTCATTCAGCTTTACTAAACAAATCATGGCTTCATCTTTTTTAGGATTACTTTCATTTGTTAGTGCTTTTAGGAGCTTAAATATATTGTCTTTACAATTATCACTCTCCTTAATAATTTTAGTAATTTCTATATGAAAGTCCTTTAAAGCTAAGTAACGAAAATGAAATAAAAAACTGTCATTGTTAATATATGCACGTATTTCAGGTCTATCGACTTTAACTTGATGGTTGACCATAAAACACCAAGATTCCCAACTTCTTCTAGCATTAGCATAATTAAAAATTAGCCTTTCAAATGGGTTTGTCATATCAAGATTATCTGTCATAATTAATTTTTAGCCTTTCAGAAATAAGTAAAACTGTCTCTGTGGCTTGTCTATCTGTCATGCCATTGAAAAATGACCTATTTTTATTTTTAATTTTAAATTCAATCCTTCCCATATTATACCAAAAGAAAAAAGCGCCTTGCATTTCTTTAATATGCTGTCTTTTTTTGTCAATGAAGGATTCTGAAGGAAATGAGATTGGATTAATTATAACACTTTCAACGTCTGAAATATTTACACTATTTTTAATTGTAAATAGTCCGTTTGTACGAATAAATAACATTTTGTCTGTAGAAATTTGCAATTTTTCTCTCCCATGTATAGACCACATAAAAACTTGAAAGGATACAAATATTACTACAAGGCCTAATAATATTTGAACGATGTCGAAAGAGTGGTTTGAAAAACTTTGCGATAAAAATTTGATAAACCCCAATAAATAAGCAAATGTTGCCAAGAATGAAAATATAATTAATGGGATATATGTCTTCACAGATATTTCAATTTCTATATTTTCATTTTCATTTTTATTTAAAGTCATTTTTATAATTGCAACTAATTGTTTCGTGCTAAATTTTATGTAGACGTTTGAAATAAGGTCTGGCGAAATACTCGTTTAAAGATAGATTTAATTATTACATTTTATCTTATCTAATAGGTCGTTTTTATGGTACTTTACCAATTTTGAATATTTTCCTTGCCTATCAGTAATTTGAATTGTCCCATAATTAATATCCTTTATACCTAAATCTTTAATCTTTAAATATAAAATCATTTTACCATTTTCATAAAAAGGGTATTCAACAATTGGTTTTGATGTAATTATTTTATTCAACTCAAAACTTCTTTTTTCTATTCTACATATATTACCTTCTATATTACCTATCGAATAAAAAACACTATTTACACAATTGACTTTTTTTATATTAAAAATTATTCTAATTGTATCTATAGCATTATTTGAATAGTTTACAACTGAGTATGATAATTTACTTGGTGTTTTCTGTGCGCTTGCAAATAAACTTAGAATTAATATAAATGCTAATATAAATACTTTCATAATTATTATTATAATTTTATGCCATTGTTGGTGTTTTCACCAACAACAAAACAACCCCTAAAACTCGCAATTATTAGGCGTTCTTGGGAAAGCAATCACGTCTCTAATATTTGTCATACCTGTTACAAATAAAACCAAACGTTCAAAACCTAAGCCAAAGCCTGCGTGTGGGCAAGTTCCAAAACGGCGTGTATCTAAATACCATTGCAAATCGTGTGTTGGTATATTCATTTCATTCATTCGGTTTTCTAATTTCTCTAAACGTTCTTCACGTTGCGAGCCACCAATAATTTCGCCAATACCAGGAAATAAAATATCCATAGCCGCTACCGTTTTTCCATCTTCATTTTGGCGCATGTAAAATGATTTAATATCTTTAGGATAATCCGTTAAAATAACTGGTTTCTTAAAATGTTTTTCAACTAAGTAACGCTCGTGTTCACTTTGTAAATCAGCGCCCCAGCCTTCAATAATATATTGAAATTTCTTTTTCTTGTTGTGGTTACATTCTCTTAAAATATCAATGGCTTCTGTATAAGATATTTTCGCAAAGTCGTTTCCTAAACAAAAATTTAATTTTTCTAATAACGTTAATTCACTTCTGTCGGCTTGTGGTTTTTGTTTTTCTTCATCAAACAAACGTTGCGATAAAAATTCAATATCTTCTTTGTTATGCTCTAAAGCATAAGTAATCACATATTTCAACATTTCTTCAGCCAAAGCCATGTTGTCTTTTAAATCAAAAAATGCCATTTCAGGTTCAATCATCCAAAACTCCGCTAAGTGACGCGTTGTGTTTGAGTTTTCTGCTCTGAAGGTTGGCCCAAATGTATAGACATCACTAAAAGCCATTGCCCCTAATTCGCCTTCTAATTGGCCAGATACAGTAAGGTTAGTTGCTTTGCCAAAAAAATCTTGTTTAAAATCAACTTCGTTTGTTTCTGTTAATGGTGGGTTTTTTGGATCTAATGTTGTTACACGAAACATTTCTCCGGCACCTTCAGCATCACTGCTTGTAACGATTGGCGTATGTAAATACACAAATCCTTTATCGTTAAAAAATTTATGAATCGCATAGGCTAGCGTATGACGTACTCTAAACACCGCGCCAAATGTATTGGTACGGAAACGTAAGTGAGCAATTTCTCTTAAATATTCTAACGAATGTGCTTTTGGTTGTAATGGATATGAATTTGGTTTAGACACATCAGCTTCGCTATCTCCATAAATTTCTATCTCATTAACTTTTATTTCAACTGTTTGTCCTTTGCCTTGTGATGCCACTAATAAGCCAGTCACACTAATACAAGCACCAGGAGTAATACGTTTTAAAATGGCATCATCTGTTGTTTCAAAATTTACAACAGCTTGTAAGTTATTAATGCTCGAACCATCATTTAAGGCTATAAACGAATTGTTACGAAATGTTCTTACCCAACCTTTTACATTAACAGTTTGGTCAACTAATGTTCCTTTTAAAATTTCTTTAATTTTTGTGCGTGTCATAATGGTCTTATTTTGTGGCGTGAAGTTAAAAAAAGACTTTGATTTTAAGCATAAATCAAGCGGTTTTTAAACAAAAACTTTGTAGTTTTGTTTAGAATTAAAAAGGTAACATGCAAAATCATTATGATGTCGTTATTGCTGGTGGAGGACTTGCGGGTTTAACACTTTCAATACAATTAAAACAAGCAAATCCTGCTATTTCAATATTAATATTAGAAAGCAGAGATAAAGCAGCAGCCATTGCAGCCCACAAAGTTGGCGAATCAACAGTTGAATTAGCCACACATTATTACCGTGAAGTATTAGGTTTAAAAGATTATTTAGAAGAATTTGAATTGCCAAATGATGGCTTGCGTTTCTTTTTTACAGATCATAAAAAAACAGAATTATCAAACAGGGTAGAGTTAGGGCCGCGTTTAAAATTACCAACGCCTAGTCATCAGCTTGATAGAGGAACGTTCGAAAATTATTTAGAAAAGTATACTAAGGAATTAGGAACCGATTTTTTATTAGCAGCTCGCGCTAAAGATGTTGTGTTTGGTAACGGCCAACATGAAGTTATTTATGCTCACGAACGCCAAGATAAAACAGTAACGGCCAAATGGTTTGTTGATGCAACGAGTAGAATTAGTTTATTAAAAAAGAAATTGGGTTTCCAAAAAGAATGCCCGCATAATGTTAATTCGGCTTGGTTTCGTGTAAAAGGTGTTGTTGATATTGATGATTGGAGTACAAACGAAAAATGGAAAAACATGTTGGCTCCAAAACTTCGTTATTTAAGTACAGTGCATTTTATTGATAAAGGCTATTGGCTTTGGGTTATTCCATTAGGGTCAAAAAATACAAGTATTGGTATTGTGGCTGATGAAGATATTCATCCGTTCGACACCATTAATACTTATGAAAAAGCTGTGGCATGGATTCAAAAACACGAACCTCAAGCTGCAAAATATGTGTGCCCTCCAAAAGAGGATTTATTGGATTTTAGAATTTTAAAGCATTTTGCGCATGATAGTAAACGCCTTTATTCTTCTGATAGATGGGCAGTTACAGGTGAAGCTGGCGTTTTTTTAGATCCTTTTTATTCGCCGGGAAGTGATTTTATTTCGTTAAACAATACCTGGTTGAGCGATTTAATTTTACGTGATGTGAGTGGCGAAGATATTACAGTTCGTGCACAAATTTATGAGCAAACACATTTATCATGGTATAAAGATTGGTTACCAATTTATCAGGATAAATATAAATTGATGGGCAACACACAAATTATGGTATTTAAAATATTTTGGGATTGGGCTATTTATTGGTCGGTGCCATGTATGTTATTTACAAATAAAGCCTTTACTGATTTAAAAATATTGAAAGAATTATTTGTTTCAGAAAAAAGTTTAGGACGTAAATTCGGGAAATTAAATAAAGCCGTTCAGGATATGTTTTTGGATTGGTTACCAAATGAACATGGCGTATTTAATGATAAATACATCGATCCCTTGGATTTAGAATATTTAAAAAAGTTTCAACGTGGTATTGATGAGATGCATGATAAAACAAGCATCGTTGATAAGGTTGCTCAAAATATGGTAGTGTTAGAAGCGGTTGCTGCCGAAATGTTTCGCTTAGTAAGTAATCAGGTAAATCATACGCCTTTGGATATTAAAGTAGATCCGTATCAAATTAATTTAAAAGAAGCTTATGATACAACGTTACATGTTAATGGAATTGAGGTGAATGCTGACATAAAATGTGATGTTGTAAAAATGTGGTTTAGTGAAGCGGAAGTTGTTGTTTGAGTTGATTCTATTATTAGTGTCCATTTTAAACAGTAAGTGCGCCATTTTTTGATTACCGATCATATGTTGGTAATAGTGCGGTAGGCTTTGGCGAAATTGTGCGAAATACAATTTTTTCGGTATAAGTGCGAAGGTTTTTTGTGAGTGAAAAGAATTGGATTTGGTATTTCGTCTTGAATTCTTTTGTTTCTTTTCTTTTTCAAGAAAGAAAAGAAAAAGAAAAAGAAAAAGAAATATAATTTTTAGAGTAAAGCCTATTTAACTATTTTAAATATTATCTGTATACTTGTTAAAACTTTAGTATGTCGCATCTTACGCAATTGTTTAGTGGAATTGGAGGACAATTTATTAGTCCTGAAGCAAGTTTGATTGAAAAATTAAAACATGTAAAAGCCTTTGTGTTTGATTGGGATGGCGTTTTTACAAATGCTTCAAAGGATGCTAATTTGCAAAGTCAGTTTAATGAAGCGGATAGTATGGGTACAAATCTATTGCGTTTTTCATATTATTTAAATTATAATCAATTACCAATTACAGCCATTATTTCGGGCGAAAATAATAAAGCAGCTTTTCTTTTGTGTAGCCGCGAAAAATTTCATGCGTCTTATAGTAAATGTGCTAATAAATTAATTGCCTCAAATCACTTATGCGAAACTTACAACATTAAGCCAAATGAAATTTGTTTTGTGTTTGATGATGTATTGGATTTAAGCTTAGCAGAAGTCAGTGGTTTACGAATTTTTATTCCACGAAAAGCAAATCCTTTATTAAACGAACATGTTATCAAACATAAATTAGCAGATTATATTACTGGTGCTCAAAGTGGCGAGTTTGCAGTAAGAGAAGCCTGTGAATTGTTAATGGGTTTACACGGTAATTATGAAGATGTGGTAACGCAACGCAAACAGTTTTCTGATCATTATAATCAGTATTTGAGTTTGAGAAAAGAAGTGACTACCACTTTCTATTTTACTGAAGAAGGCACTATTAAAGTTATGGAAGCATAGCATTTAGCTTTTTCCAAACATGATATTTCTGTCTTAACTATTGCTTTATCAGTCATTTACAATAAAAATTGATAAAAAACATTTTTCGTATATTTACACTCTAATTTTAAAACTAAACACATGGCTTACAATTTATTAAAAGGAAAAAGAGGTATCATCACTGGTGCTTTAGATGAGAATTCAATAGCTTGGAAAGTGGCTCAAAAATGCCACGAAGAAGGAGCAACCTTTACTTTAACAAACGCACCAATTGCAATGCGTTTAGGAGAAATAAATAAATTATCAGAAGAAACAGGCGCAAAAATTATTCCTGCTGATGCAACTAACATGGAAGATATTACTAAACTATATACCGAGTCAATGGATGTATTAGGTGGTAAAATTGATTTTGTTTTGCATTCAATAGGTATGAGTGTAAATATTCGTAAAAACATTCCTTACACTGAATTGAACTATGATTATTATCAAAAAGGAATCGATGTTTCTGCTTTATCATTTCATAAAATGTTAGCAGCTGCACATAAAATGGATGCCTTAAATGAGCATGCATCAGTTGTTGCACTTTCTTATATTGGCGCACAACGCACATATCCTTTTTATACGGATATGGCTGATATTAAAGCAATGTTAGAAAGTATTGCACGTACATTTGGATACCATTATGGTAAACAAAAGAAAGTTCGTATAAATACAATTTCCCAATCACCTACTAAAACATCAGCAGGAAATGGAATAAAAGGATTCTCTGATTTTTACACATTTGCTGATTTGCAATCTCCATTAGGAAATGCAAGTGCTGATGATTGTGCTGCTTATACAGTAAGTTTATTTTCAGATTTAACACGTATGGTTACCATGCAAAATTTATATCATGATGGTGGTTACAGTTCAACTGGAATTAGCACCGAATTAATAGAAAAAGTATCAGGATAAAAAATGAAAGGGAGGTTTTAGCCTCCCTTTTTTTATTTGCTTAAATTGTATTTCCCATCTTTTAAAATGTAAAGACCTTCAACATGGTCTGATTTGCAGTATGGGTTGTTCTCAATTTTTAAGAAAATATTTTTTACAATCAGATTTCCATTCTCTAAAAATTCGACATCATATCCTCCAGCACAAATAGTAAAAATCATTTTCGGTTTATAATTATTATCTAACTGTTCTTTCGAAAGCTCTTGTGATTCATCATGCCAATTTTTTACGCCACTAAATAATTTTGTTTTAGTATCAATATTCCAAACTTGCAGAGTAGTAGACGTTCCAATATGTGGTTCAGAAAATTCCTGCTTGCTTTTAGTGTGTTCTATAATAAGTTCAGGCTTGCCAATTCCATTTAATTGCTTTTGAGAAATGACACAGGTATCAACACCCCAATTCGTTTGGTCTTTATCAATGATGAGTGTGTCTTTTTTGTTTTTGGAAATCAAATAGTAGGTCGAATTTTTAATTCGTTTAATCACTTTTAGTTGCAAAGTTGGATTATAACCTATTAGTAAATATTTTTTAGAAATGGATTTATTAGTTGTTTGTCCAAAACAAAAAACAGTAAAGACTAAAAACAGAAACGTTATTATTTTTTTCATTTAAATTTTTATTCCAATAATACAAACGTCATCAATATGTTCTAAATCAGCTTTCCAGTCTTTAAATTAGAAATACCATTTCAATTTCAACTATCTGTGAGTTGCAAATACATTAATGCTAGAGATGCAACCGTCATGATTATTAGGGCTGCAAATCCTAAAATATTTGACATTCTACTATTTGTATGTTCGCCCATAATTTTTTTATTATTGGAAATATGTAAAATAATTCCAATTAAAACGGGCGCTGTTATCCCATAGAGTATGGCTGTATATATTAAAGCTTTAATTGGAGAAATTCCAATATAATTTAATGATAAGCCTAATAATAATGAAATGGCAATGATGAAATAAAACCCTTTTGCTTGATGAAATTTTTTATCAAGACCTTGTTCCCAGCCAAATGTTTCAGTAAAAATATAAGACAAGGAACCACTCAATACTGGTATTGCAATTAGCCCGGTTCCAATAATTCCTACCGCAAAAAGTAAATAGGCTAGGTTTCCAGCTAGTGGTTTTAATGCCATGGCTGCTTGTTCTACTGTATCAATTTGATGGATGCCACCTTTAAACAAAACGGTGCCTGTAGTTAAAATAATAAAAAACATGACGAGGCCAGAAAATGACATTCCAAAATCGACATCTTGTTTCATTTC
>JAYVIS010000185.1:0-10375 GCA_043769975.1 Bacteroidota bacterium | reverse complement strand
GTTTTCTCATTACATTCTTAGTGAACATAAAAAGTTGCATCGCATAATGGGATATATTTATGTTATTGATGTAATTTGTATTGCTGGTCCGTCTGGTTTTATCATGGCCTGTTATGCAAATGGCACAATCGTTTCTAAAGCAAGTTTTGTTTTGCTTTCTTTATTATGGATTGGATTTACACTAATGGCAATCGTCAAGGTTTTTCAAAAGAATTTTATAGAGCATGAAAAATGGATGATTAGAAGCTATGCTTTAACTCTTTCAGCCATTAGTTTGCGATTGATGGCGTTTATTCTACCAAAATTTATTCATTTAAATGCGCACACAGAATATGCATTAATTGCGTGGTTAAGTTGGGGTATTAATTTAATAATTGCAGAAATGATTATTTTTTATCGAAAATCTAACTACCCTCTTTAGGAGATTTTATTGATGTACTTCCTGCTATACCAATTCTTTTAATGGTTCCCATTTCAATTAATTGAATTTGTTTTGCTTTAGCTATTTCAAAAGATTCTATTTTGTTTCCTGCATATCCTTTTTCAATTGGATCGTTTTTCCATGCATAAGTATATTCACTAGTTTCAATAGTCATATCAGGACTGATAATAAATGATTGAGACGTTGTTGGTGAACAAAAACAACCAATCATTTCGTTATCAATGACTGTTCCTAATGAGTCGTAAGTAATAACATATGTTTTTGTAGGATTTAAAGTGTCGGCAATTGCAAAAAATGTTTTATAAACAACAGCATAATAATTGTTTTCTAATTCCATTTTTCCAACGTACAGGTATTCATTTGTCACGTCACGCGAAAAACGCCCATTTTCCATTTCAGGAATAAAAACTGCGTAATCATAATTGATGTATTTATCATGATTATAATTTCCTACACTGTCAATAGATTCAACAAATGGTAAGTTTAAGTTTGGAATTAATTTCAAATAATTTTTAAAAAGCATAGCTTTTAGTTTTTTGTCATCATTAAATGTATTAACAATCATACTTATATAACGCGCATCATCTCTTATGAAATCAAATAATTTCTCATTAATAATTTTATTCTTATTCAAAAATCCTTCATAAATAGCACTGTTCAAATTATCTAAACAGCGAGCTGTGTCACTTTTAATAGCGCTTATTAATGCGTCATTAAATGCAACTTCATAATATGGCTGATAATTATATTCAGAACACATTACATTTGAAGTAGCAGCCTTATCAGCATCACCAGTTTCTATAAATGCTTTAGTTAGGAAAAAATAATAACGTTCATCAGGAAAATACCTAATAGCATCTATAAATAAAACTATACTTTCTTTTGGGGCTTTTTTATTAACCAATAAATCAACCCCTTTTAAAAAACACTTTCGGCTTTCGTCAATCTGCATTTTAGAAGCTTCTAATCTGCCATACTCAACAGAGTCTTTAACAAAGATTGCTCCTTCGGATAAGCGCATAGAAACAAACTTATTAATACCCGTTTCACTCATTGTTTGTTTTTCGCCTGTGCAAAAAGTTAACACAATTCCTAAACAAAGAGCTATAATTCCGTATATATACTTCATACTTTTTTTGTTTAAAGATATAGAATATGAGTGTAAAATCTAAAATCTTTGCCTAAAATTTTTGTTTTCTAAAAAATAGATTTATATTTACAACCGAATGTTAAACACAACTCACATACATCATCATCATAACTTACCAATAGGTGAGCTTGGATGATATTGTATTTAGTAAACGAAAAAACAACTAAATAAAATATTTTAAAAGGCTTGCCGATTATGGTAAGCCTTTTTTATTTACAAAGAATTTAAACTTAACAAATGAAAAACAAATTAAAAATAGCCATTCAAAAATCAGGTAGATTGAGCGAAAGTTCTCTTAAATTGCTAAAAGAATGCGGAATAGATATTGATAATGGCTTAAATAAATTAAAAGCAGAAGCTTCAAATTTTCCAATTGAAGTTTTCTTTTTAAGAGACGATGATATTCCACAATACGTTGCAGATGGTGTTGCTGATATTGGTATAGTTGGAGAGAATGTTCTCTTAGAAAAAAACAAAAGCTTAAAGGTTGTTGAGAAATTAGGTTTTGGAAAATGCCGCTTATCAATTGCAATTCCTAAAGATCAAAATTATAAATCAATTAAAGATTTAAGCGGAAAACGAATTGCAACAACCTACTCAACCATCTTGTCAAAATACTTAAAAAAACAAAATGTAAAAGCTGAGATACACGAAATTAGTGGCTCAGTAGAAATTGCACCAAGCATAGGTTTAGCGGATGCCATTTGTGATTTAGTAAGTTCTGGAAGTACTTTGTTTACTAACGGCTTAAAAGAGGTTGAAGTTGTTTTAAAATCAGAAGCAGTTTTAGTTTCGAGTAAGGAATTAAAAAAAGAGCAACAGGTTATTTTAGATAAGTTATTGTTTAGAATGCAATCCGTTAGAAAAGCTAAAAACACAAAATACATTTTGTTAAATGCACCGAATAATAAATTAGATGCCATTTGCAAAATTTTACCTGGCATGAAGAGTCCAACCATTTTACCATTAGCAGATAAAAACTGGAGTTCTGTGCACTCCGTTGTTGAAGAAAATCAATTTTGGGAAATTATTGAAAAATTAAAAGCGCAAGGAGCTCAAGGAATATTAGTTGTACCAATTGAAAAAATGATTTTGTAAAATGGAACTTGTTAAATACCCAAATAAAGATAATTGGAATACCTTATTAAAACGTCCAACAATTGATACCAATTTATTGGAGCACACGGTACAATCAGTCTTAACTGATGTGCAACAAAATGGGCAATCTGCTGTAAGAAGATACACTATGCAGTTTGATAAAGTAAGTGTTGAAAATGCATTGGTTACACCAGATGAGTTTTTAGAAGCAGAAAAAACAATTTCTTCAGAATTAAAAAAAGCCATTCAATTAGCAAAAAATAATATTGAATTATTTCACTCAGCACAAAAAGAAGACGTAAAAATAATTGAAACTGCACCTGGAGTTAAGTGCTGGAGAAAATCGATTGCTATTGAAAAAGTTGGCTTATACATTCCTGGCGGTTCAGCACCGTTATTTTCAACCATACTAATGCTTGGGATACCAGCAAAATTAGCAGGTTGTAAAGAAATAGTTTTATGCACTCCTCCAAATAGTGAAGGAAAAATTAACGACGCCATTTTATACACAGCCCAATTAATTGGAATAACTAAAGTTTTTAAAATTGGTGGCGTACAAGCAATTGGTGCAATGGCTTATGGTACAGAAATAGTACCGCAGGTTTATAAAATATTTGGTCCGGGAAATCAATATGTAACCTGTGCTAAATTATTAGTGAATAAAAATGGGACGGCAATTGATATGCCGGCAGGCCCATCAGAAGCAGCAGTAATTGCAGATGATTCATGTAATCCGGAATTTGTTGCGGCAGATTTATTATCACAAGCTGAACACGGAGCAGACTCACAAGTTATTTTAGTTTCTGATAATGAAAATGTGATTGAGGCAATTCAAAATGAAATAGACAAACAACTAAACAAATTACCACGAAAAGACATTGCACAATTAGCACTTAATAACAGTAAGGCTTTTTTAGTAAAAGATAAAGCTGAAGCGATTGACTTATTAAATGAATATGCGCCTGAACATTTAATTATAGCATGTGCCGATGATGAACAATTAGCCGAACAAGTTGTCAATGCAGGTTCCGTGTTTTTAGGAAATTATTCATGTGAAAGTGCTGGCGATTACGCATCTGGCACCAATCACACCTTGCCAACAAATGGATACGCGAAAGCTTATAGTGGGGTTTCTTTAGATAGTTTTGTGAAAAAAGTAACCTTCCAAAAACTAACAAAAGAAGGAATTCAAGCAATTGGGCCAGCGATTGAACTAATGGCAGAAGCTGAAGGTTTACAAGCACACAAAAATGCGGTAACAGTAAGATTAAACAGTAAACTATAAACCATGTTTGACGTAAATAACATAGTTAGAGAAAACATAAAATCACTTCAATCGTATCACGTTTGGAGAGATGATTATTTAGAAAACAATGATGCTGTTTTTTTAGATAACTGTGAGAATAATTTTGGCTCGCCTTTAGGTAAAGGTTATGAACGTTATCCTTCATCGTCTCAATCTAAATTAAAGCAAGAAATTGCAGATTATAAAAAACTAAACGCTAGCAATGTTGCAATTGGAAACGGGAGTGATGAATTAATAGACTTACTAATCCGTTGTTTTTGTGAGCCAGATCGAGACAATATCTTAATTTGTGAACCAACCTTTGGCATGTTTAAAGTTTATGCGCAACTTAATAATGTGGAAGTTTTAAATGCACCTTTAACAAAAGGAAGTTTTTTATTTGATGAAGAGTTAATTTTAAACACCTTAACACCAAACACAAAATTACTTTTTATTTGTACTCCCAATAATCCAACGGGTACAAGCATTACATTACAACAATTAAAAACAATTGCGACTAATTTTAATGGATTAGTTGTTGTTGATGAGGCATACATTGATTTCTCTGAAAAAGATTCTGCCATCAATTTACTAACTGATTTTTCAAATATTGTTATTCTGCAAACCTTCTCAAAAGCTTGGGGTTTAGCAGCATTACGAGTTGGTGTTGCATACAGTAACCCTAAAACAATAGAGATTTTAAATAAAGTACGCCCACCTTTTAATATAAACACAAACTCACAAACGCTATTATTAAAAGCATTGAAAATTCCGGAATTAAAAGATGAATTAGTTCAACACATCTTAAAACAAAAAGCCATTTTAAATCATGAACTCATTCAATTCACATTTGTAAAAAACATTATTAAAAGTGATGCTAATTATTTTTTATTAGAAGTTGATAACGCAAAAAGTATATTTGATTATTTATTATCGCACAACATTCTTATTAGCAATCGTTCAAGTTTATTAAACTGTGAAAATCATATTAGAATTAGTATTGGGACAGAATTAGAAAATCAAAAATTAATTAATTTATTAAAATTATACAAGTAACATGCAAAAAGTATTGTTTATAGACCGTGATGGAACGTTGATTTGGGAACCACCAACAGATTTTCAAATTGATAGTTTTGAAAAATTAAAATTTATGCCTGGCGTCATTACGTGGCTGGGAAAAATTGCAAATGAGTTAGATTATGAATTGGTTATGGTAACAAACCAAGATGGATTAGGAACAGAATCTTTTCCAGAAAACACATTTTGGCCAGTTCACAATTTAATGGTTGAAACATTTGCAAATGAAGGGATCGTATTTGAAGATCAGTGTATTGATAAAACGTTTGAAAAAGATAATCAACCAACCAGAAAACCAAATACGGGTATGTTGACCAAATACATAAATGGCGATTATGATTTAGCAAATTCATTTGTCATTGGCGACAGAATTACTGATGTAAACTTAGCTAAGAACTTAGGGAGCAAATCTATATTCATTAAAAATTACGATAAAGAATCTGGTTTTGAAAATGACATTGATAAAATAGTAGAAACATGGGAAGAGATTTATAATTATCTAAAATTACCAGAAAGAAAAACAGCTCATATTCGCAAAACAAAAGAAACTGATATAACCGTTGAATTAAATTTAGATGGATCAGGAAAATCATCCATTTCTACAGGAATTGCATTTTTTGATCACATGTTGGAGCAAATTTCAAAACATGGAAATATAGATTTAACTATTGTTGCTAAAGGCGATTTACATATTGATGAACACCACACTATTGAAGATGTTGGAATTGCCTTAGGTGAGGCATTTTTAAAAACACTAGGAGATAAGCGCGGTATTGAACGATACGGATTTTGTTTACCAATGGATGATTGTTTAGCACAAGTTGCTTTAGATTTTGGGGGAAGAAATTGGATTGTTTGGGATGCCGAATTTAAAAGGGAAAAAATTGGCGAAATGCCAACCGAAATGTTTTACCACTTTTTCAAATCATTTAGTGATGCATCAAAAAGTAATTTAAATATTAAGGCAGAAGGTCAGAATGAACATCATAAAATTGAGGCAATTTTTAAAGCATTCGCAAAATCATTAAAAATTGCTATAAAAAGAGATGCTAATAATATGAGTTTGCCAAGTACTAAAGGAGTGTTATAATGAAAGTATCTATTATAAAATATAATTCTGGAAATGTGCAATCTGTTTTATTTGCCTTAGAACGAATTGGAATAAACGCAGTTGTAACAGATGATTTAGAACTGTTACAGAACTCAGATAAAATAATATTACCTGGTGTTGGAGAAGCAAGTTCAGCAATAAAACACTTAAAAGAAAACAAATTAGATCAACTAATTGTGAGTTTAAAACAACCCGTATTAGGTATATGCTTAGGCATGCAACTCATGTGCAATCATTCAGAAGAAGGTAACACAAATTGTATGGGTATTTTTGATACGAAAGTAAAATTATTTACACCCGCTCTTTTTAATAGCTCTGAATCCAAAATTAAAGTTCCACAAATGGGTTGGAATTCTATTTATGATTTAAAAACAAATTTATATAATGGAATAAAAGAAAACGACTACGTATATTTTGTACATAGTTATTTTGCAGAATTAGGAGAACATACGATAGCTAAAACAAATTATGGCTTAGAATATAGTTCGTCGTTACAAAAAAACAATTTTTATGCAACACAATTTCACCCAGAAAAATCAAGCGGTGCTGGCCAACTAATTTTAGAAAACTTTATTAAATTATAATTTAAATGGAAATTATTCCTGCTATAGATATTATTGATGGCAAATGTGTAAGATTAACACAAGGTGATTATTCGCAAAAAAAAATCTATAATGAAAATCCTTTAGAAGTTGCTTTAGAATTTGAAAGCATAGGCATAAAAAGGCTTCACTTAGTAGACTTAGATGGAGCCAAATTAGGTAAAATTGTAAATTATAAAGTCTTAGAAAACATAGCTTCAAATACATCATTAGTAATTGATTTTGGAGGTGGAATAAAAACTGAAAATGATATTGAGACTGTATTTAATTATGGAGCTCACTTCGCAACTGTTGGCAGTATTGCGGTTAAAAATCAGGAACTATTTTTTAATTGGATTAAAAAATATGGCGCAAATAAAATACTCTTAGGAGCCGATGTAAAAAACGAATTGTTGGCAGTTGGTGGTTGGCTTGAAACAACAACGGTTTCGATATTTGATTTTATAGAAGAAAATATGGCCGAAGGAATTAAAAATATTTTTTGTACAGATATTTCAAAAGATGGTTTACTTCAAGGTCCTTCTATAGATTTATATAAAAATATTATTGACAAATTTCCAACTATTCATTTAATTGCAAGTGGTGGTGTTGCTCAGATAAGTGATTTAGAAGAACTTAAAAAAATTGGTTGTAGTGCTGCAATTGTTGGTAAAGCAATTTATGAAAATAGAATTACGGTTAATGAATTAAAACGCTTTATTTAAGATGATAACAAAAAGAATCATTCCCTGCCTAGACATAAAAGATGGAAGAACGGTAAAAGGAATCAACTTCGAAAACATTAAAGATGCAGGTGATCCTGTTGAATTAGCTATTGAATATGCTAAGCAAGGCGCTGATGAGTTAGTGTTTTTAGATATTACCGCTACGAATGAAAAAAGAAAAACATTATCAGAATTAGTAACTCGTATTGCCAAACATATTAATATTCCGTTTACTGTTGGTGGTGGAATTAGTTCGATAGAAGATGTATCTACCTTGTTAAACGCAGGTGCTGATAAAATATCAATTAATACATCTGCAATTAAAAATCCACAATT
Organism: Bacteroidota bacterium; assembly: GCA_043769975.1. Classification (GTDB taxonomy): domain Bacteria; phylum Bacteroidota; class Bacteroidia; order B-17B0; family Aurantibacillaceae; genus UBA4416. The sequence goes on along the minus strand of JAYVIS010000185.1, from coordinate 2,570 downwards.
AATAAAAGAATTAGCAAATAGATTTGGAAGTCAATGCGTTGTTTTAGCCATTGATACTAAATTTGAAGATAATGATTGGTTTGTTTATATAAATGGTGGTCGCATAAAAACAGATTTAAAAACAATTGACTGGGCCAAACAAGCTGTTGAATTAGGAGCTGGAGAAATATTATTAACATCGATGAATAATGACGGCACTAAAGATGGATTTGCTATTGATATTACAAAACAAATTTCGGAAGCTGTTAATGTTCCAATAATTGCAAGTGGTGGCGCAGGAACGATGGAGCATTTTAAAAACGTTTTCGCAAACGGAAAAGCTGATGCTGCATTGGCAGCAAGTGTTTTTCATTACAAAGAAATAGCTATTCCTGAATTAAAAACATTTTTAAAATTAAATAAAATAGAAATTAGATTATAATATATGAAAATAGACTTCACAAAATCTCCAGACGAATTAATACCCGTAATTATTCAAGACAGTATTACTAATGTAGTATTAATGCTTGGCTACATGAACAAGGAGGCATTCGAAAAAACACAACAAGAAAAACGTGTTACATTTTTCTCTCGTTCCAAAAATCGGTTATGGACAAAGGGTGAAGAAAGCGGAAACTTTTTAAAAGTAGAAAACTTATTAATTGATTGTGATAACGACACACTATTAGTTAAAGCAACGCCAGCAGGACCAACTTGTCATACAGGTGCAGACACTTGTTTTAATGAGAAAAATATTTCAAATGATTTCTTAAATGAATTAGAAGCTATTATTAGAGATAGAAAGAATAACCCCACAGATAAATCTTATGTTGCTTCATTATTTGCAAAAGGCATTAACAAGATTGCACAAAAGGTTGGTGAAGAAGCTGTCGAAGTAGTTATAGAGGCTAAAGACAATGATGCTGATTTATTTAAAGGCGAAGCGGCGGATTTATTATTTCATTATTTAATATTGTTGCAAGCTAAAAACTTTACATTAAAAGACATCATAAGCGTTTTAAAAAGTAGAAATTAAAGATGATAAAATTGATTTTATTAGGTAGTTTAATGTGTTTATTGTTTTCTTTTAAAACAGAACAATCAACTAAAACATTGAAATATATAGCCTTTGGTGACTCATATACTATTTGCACTGGCACTCTAAATGAAAAAGAACATTGGCCAAACATTTTGGCAGACCATTTAAATGAAGCTGGCATCAAAATTGAACTTATTGCAAATCCTTCTCGTAATGGCTTTACAACACAAAACGTTATCGATAAAGAATTGCCTTTACTAAATTCAACTATTGATTTTGCAACCTTATTAATTGGGGTAAATGATTGGGTAAGAGAAATAGATAAAATTACTTACCAAAAGAATCTTGTTTTTTGTATTGAATCAATTCAAAATAAATTAACTAAAAAGAATAATTTAATTCTAATAACAATCCCTGATTTTGGTGTTACACCGCAAGGTGCTCTATACAGCAATGGCAGAGATATTTCAAAAGGAATAACAGAATTCAATAACATTATTAAAGGAGAAGCAAAAAAAAGAAACTTAGTATGTGTAGACATTTTTCAAACATCTCAACAAATGAAAAATAACAAGGAGTTGACCGCTGTTGATGGGTTACATCCTTCAGCTAAAGAGTATGCGGTTTGGGAGGGTTTAATTTTGCCTGAAGCAAAAAAATTGCTTTCAAAATAATTAACTCTTTTATCGCTAAATTTTGTTCATTAGAAGAATAATCTAAGTCAGATTTAGAGAATAACTTTTCATCCACTATTATTTTTCATACTTTAGCAAAAGTGTTAAAAATCAATTTAAAAATAATAATTCAATTATTCATATTCACTCAGCTGATTATGAGTGAAGCTGCATTCTCTCAACAAACAAAGTTTGACAGTTTAAAAAGACTGCTTCCAAAAACAATGGATCAAGAAAAGAAAGCTATTTTATTAGTTGACATTGCACGTAGTATTTATAACTCAATTCCAGACTCCTCTATAGGATATTGTGAACAAGCAGAATCTATTAGTAAAAAAAATAATTTAGAAGTCCAACTTGCTTATTCGCTTCATTGTGAATGTCGCTACCTTTTGCTTAAAGGAGATTTAAAAATAGTTATTGAAAAACTAAATCAGGCAATTATTTTGTTTGAAAAAAATAATGAAAAAAAAGGGTTGGCAAAATGTTATTCTCTAAAATCAATAGCCTTAAAAAGGATCAACAAAATAGATGAATCGTTAGATTATTTAATTAGAGCGAAACAACTTCTAATAGATTTAAACGACAAGCCCGAATTGAAATCAATTCTACAAAATTTAGCAAACCATTATAGTGACGAAGGTAAATATAAAGAGGCACTAGTTGCCTTAGAAGAAATTAAACATTTAGATTTACCCGAAAGTAATAAAGATTTTTATACAGAAATAAATTATGGAGAGATTTACTATAGACAAAATTTAATTAATGATGCTATTCTTCATTTCAAAAAAGCAATTTTCATATCACACAACTTCAAAATGCTTGATAGTGAAATATCAGCTTTGACGGCTATTGCAAAATGTTATTTAGAGCAAAAC
>JAYVIS010000184.1:0-6328 GCA_043769975.1 Bacteroidota bacterium | reverse complement strand
ATTGCTAAACTGAACGTCATAAACTCCAGTTGCAAAATCAATTTTTGCCCAGGCGCCTTTCATACTCACATGTGTTGAACCTGATGGAAATGCAATATCATTAATTGGAACGAGTCCATTAATTGTTATTACTCCTGTAGCAGTATTCACAGCATATGGTTTGTATAAAACGCCTCCTAAAATTGCTTTACTATTGAAATTAAAACCTTTCAATAATGCTTTTGCCGTCGGCAAAGCAATTGCAGTTCCAACAGTTCTTAAACCTCTAGCAGAAATTGCATCGAGATTTTTAATATCAGTCATCAACTTTGTTAATCGTGATGTTACACGATTGTCTGATGCGGTCATTAACATAGTTCGTAAAGCATCTCTCAATACTTTACCCGAACTAGCAGATGATCCAAACTCAGCTCCGTTTTCACGTGTTCGAACAAAGGCAGCATCATTTGCAATGCGTGAAGCATCAACGCCTCCTTTTTCTCGAGCTAAGTGACCATCTTGTGTTTTGTAAAAGGAAATATCTCCGATTTTTCCTTTTAGCTTTATAATACCTTTTTGTCTGGCCATGATTTAATTTTTAGATTGATTTACATTTTGTCAACTGCTGCGCAGTCAGTTTTCAAAAAGGTTAAACTTCATTCTTATCGCGAATAGAATTCGTTTAACAATACAAAAGTATATCAAGTAAAAAGTATTATAATCAATGGTGATGCGATTGCATCGCATCACCACAATTTGAATTACTTTGAAAGTTTTTTACGCAGTTTGCGTATAAATAACCCATACCATAAGCATAGATAAAGTATGAGCGAATGAAAATTAAAGTAATGGAGTGTTATGAGAGGAAAAAATCAAATGTTCCCCCTATGTTCCCCCTCTTAATGAAAAAAGCCTGTAATCTATTGATTTACAGGCTTTTTTGTCGTTTAATCGTGACCCCGATTGGATTCGAACCAATGGCCCACAGCTTAGAAGGCTGTTGCTCTATCCAGCTGAGCTACGGGGCCAATATTTTAAGCGAACTTAAAAATTAGAGTGCGAATTTAATACTTTTTTTAATAATTCATGGCTTTATTCAACATTAAATTAACGATTGTAAGTAATAAAGGCAATATTTTGGTACTTTTGGCGCTTTATAGAGCGTGATTAAACTATCTGTCATAATTGTCAATTATAACGTCAAGCATTTTATTGAACAATGCTTATTTTCAGTGTATAAAGCTGCAGATGGGATTGATTTAGAAGTGTTTGTAGTAGATAACAATTCGGTTGATGGTTCTTCTACCTTAATTAAAGATAAGTTCCCACAGGTAACATTAATTGAAAATAAGGTAAACACAGGGTTTTCGGTGGCAAATAATCAAGCTATTAAACTTGCAAAAGGGCAATATGTTTTGCTTTTAAACCCGGATACCGTTGTACAAGAAGATACTTTTTCCAAAATTATTGAATTTATGGATAATACTCCTGATGCAGGAGGACTTGGCGTAAAAATGCTTGACGGCCAGGGAAATTTTGCTCCTGAGTCAAAAAGAGGGCTTCCCACGCCAGAGGTTGCATTTTACAAAATGTTTGGTTTTGCTAAATTTTTCCCAAAGTCAAAGAAATTTGGAAAATACCATTTGTCTTATTTACCAGAAAATGATATTAACTCAGTAGATGTATTGAGTGGAGCATTTATGCTTATTCGAAAATCTGTTTTAGACACAATTGGAAATTTGGATGAAACTTTTTTCATGTATGGAGAAGATATTGATTTATCATATCGCATCACTAAAGCAGGATTTAAAAATTATTATTTTCCAAAAACACAAATCATTCATTATAAAGGAGAAAGCACAAAACGGAGTAGCTTAAATTATGTAGTCATATTTTATAAAGCAATGGCCATTTTTTCCAAAAAACATTTTAGTGGATCTAATGCGTTTTGGTTTAACTTTCTTATACATTTCGCTATTATTTTAAAAGCTGGATTAGCGTTAGTTACCAGATTTTTTAAAACATTTACAATTCCAATGATTGATTTTTGTTTAATTGTTTTTGGATTATTTATAATTAAAAATATATACCAACAAAATTCAAACATAGAAAATGACATCTATTCTGAAAAATTATTAAGTGTTGCCTTTCCTCTTTATTCAATTATTTGGATAGTTGCAGTTTACTTCAATAGCGGGTATGACAAGCCTGTAAAACTTTTAAAAATAATAAGAGGGGTTTTATTAGGAACCGTTTTTATTTTAATTGTATATTCTTTATTACCTGAAAGCATGAGGTTTTCGAGAGCACTCATCTTATTTGGAACACTAGATGCTTTAATTTGCATTATTGGATTGAGGATACTATTACATTTATTAAACATAAAAACATATAGTTTAAAAGCTTTAAAAACTAAAAGAATAGCTATTATTGGCGAAGAACAAGAGTTTAAAAGAGTAAATGAATTAATTAAACAAACACAGGTAAATTCATCATTTATTGGATTTGTAAGTGCTGAACAAAACGGAGTACACAATCCGTTTTATATTGGACAACTGAATCAAATTGACGAAATAATTAATGTTCATCAAATAAATGAAATTATTTTTTGCGCTAAAGATTTAAGTTCACAATTTATTATTAATAGTATGCTAACCCTCGTGTCAAGCGGGGTTGATTTTAAAATTGCACCACCTGAAAGTCTTTCTATTATTGGAAGTAACAATATTGATACTGCTGGAGATTTATATATGATTGAGGTAAATAGTATTTCTAAACCTAATAATAAAAGGAATAAACGATTATTGGATATTGTGGCAAGCCTATTAATTATTGCAATTAGCCCAATTTTGTTTTTTATACAAGAAAATAAAAATCATTTTTTCTTAAATTGTTTTAATGTCCTATTTGGCTTTTACTCTTGGGTTGGCTATGGAAAAACAGTAGATAAATCATTACCGGAAATAAAACGCTCTATCTTATCGCCAATTATGCTGCACACTAATCAAACTGACAAAACAAAAATTTTCAATTTAAGATACGCTAAAGATTACAAAATTGAAAAGGATATTATTATTATTTGGAAGTGTATTAAGAAATTAGGGAATTAATCTTTCAATAAACTAATTAGTAATTCTGTTTTTTTATCATTACTCATTTCAACCAAAACATTATTGCGTTGTGTTATAAAAAGATCATCAAAACTTTTACCCATCAATTCATTTATTGTATTGATATATTGTAAAGACGTATTACAAATTATACAGGCATTTGCTAAGTCAGTTCCAGCCAACATTTTTTGATTAGCCACAACATACCTTCCTGAATATAAAACATTTAATAGTTTTAATTTTAAACCTGTTTCCTGAGAAGTATAAAGGCAATGAATTTGAGCATTTATAATTAAATCGTTCATTTCTGAAGTTGAACAATTTTGTTTTAAAATAATATTAGGATACTTTTTTATTAAATTAATTAATAAAAGTGGCGGGTTTAATCCTGCTATAATTACATTATAATCGAGCTTACAAAATACATTTTCTATTAACCAAATGGCTGCATTATAATTTTCTGATATCGCCAAATTACCATGGTACAAAATATAATTTCCAACACCCTTTGCAATTGTTACTGCATCATATTGATGAAAGCTAGGTAAATAATAACTGGGAGTGTTTTTATAGTTGTTTTTAAAATAATTTAAATCAGTTTTTGAAACAGATAAAATTGCAGATGAATTGACAATATTTTTTTCAAACCACTTTAATTTGACAGCTTCAATAGTGAAGTATATTTTTTTTAAAAAAGATTTTTCTTCTTTAGCTAATTCAACAAAATAATCATGCTCAATATTACTATGTCTAAACAACTTAATACGGTCCTTTAAATCATGATCAGTTAATAAAAAACAGGTATGAAGTACTTCAAATAAAATAGGATAAGAGTCTTTCAGCAAATTAATTTTAAGTTCATTGCTGATTCGAGACTTAACATTAAACGGTAACGTTGAAAAATGATTCAGAAAACTCATATTACGTTTATAGTAATATACCTTTGAACATAAACTTTCTAATTCTTTGGATGGTTTTCTTTCTCCATATTCAAAACAATGCAAAATAACCTTAATTCCAGAACGATGAAGACATCGTATTTTATGAAACACATCTATTGCACCACCATAATTAGCAGGAAAAGGGATATCGAAAGAAACTATATGAATGTGTTTTTGCACTAATCAAATATAACAAAAATGAATTTATTCAAAAACAAAGCCATTTGAAATTATGCCAGCATTGAAACTTTTTACCAATGAACCATTTGACTTATAAATCTCAATTTTAGATTTCTGAACATAATCAATCGCATCAGAAACATAAATGTTATTATCTTTTGGATTAATACCTAAACCATAATATAATTTAGCCCCTTCAACAACAATTGGATTGATTGGTAATTGTATATTGCCTATTGGATACATACAAACGCCATGATTCAAATAATAAAGCGTATCACGAGTTTTATTATTACACAATCTCCAAGGGCTATCAATTGCACTAAAGTTAAGTGTTTGTTCGATAGTTAAAGAAATTGGATTAATACGAACTAATTTTGGAGTTTGACTACTAGCAATTGAACCTTTAGTTAATATCCAAACTTTAGCATTTTTATCTATTACTATTCCTGAAGCTTCTTTACCAATAAATAAACTATCCGTTATAATGTCAGTTACTGTATTTAAAACATAACAGTAATTTGAATTTCCATTAATAACAAATGCCTTATTATAAATCAATGCCATTTCTTCAGTTCCTTTCATGCACGTTATTGTGCCCGTTATTGCATTTGAATTCATATCAACCACATGAATTGAATTGGCGTACAAATCACTTACATAAGCTTTACTAGAGGTAATTGGCAGTAAATATCTTGGCGAATTAAATCCACTAATAGTTGCCGTTTTTTTGAAATCGAAAGCGTTAACAACTACAATTTTATTTGAGTTATTTACAACAATATAATAGTTGTTATTATATTTTGTAACACTTTGACAAACATCACCCAAAACTGAACTTCCATTTTGCTGTTTATAATAATCACTTACAATTGCATTTGATGTTGGGTCATATAAAGAAATACTACCGTTTCCCCATCCATAATTACCCTCGTTGATTACTAAAACTGATTTATCAGAACTACTGGCAATTGTCGAATTACTAGGTTCCTGTGGCTTATCTTTTACACAAGAACTAGTAAATAAAATTGTGAGTAACCCTAAAAAATAAACTCGCATGATTAAAGTTTTACAACCTTTATAAGTTTAGAAGTATTAGAGTCGGAAAATTTAATAAAATATAAACCAGAATCTAACGTTTCCATTTTTACTTGAACACTGTTTGTGCCTAAATTAGACTGCAACAGTTGTGTCGTTAACACTTTTCCTGTAAGATCTAATACATTTATTAATAAATGAGTTTCATTTTTGCAATCGAAAGTGACATTAACATCACCATTGGTAGGATTTGGGGAAACAACACTATTTGAAACACTTTCTAATTCTTCAATTCCAACAGTATTTACAGTTGTGAAATTATCCATACTAAAAAAACCAGGTGTATTCATTCCAAAACTTCCAACATCACTTGATCTCATTTTAAACACTAAACTATCTACCACACCAATTGCTGTACAATTTAAATATTGCCAGTTTTTAATAATATAATCACTTGATGAAGTTGTAAAACGATAATCTGCTAAATAAAATTGCGCACTGTCCGCATTTTTGACGCCACCTCTATATCCAAATACAACTAATTTAAAATAATCAGGATACCCGCCTTGTGGATATAAACCACCAGAATTTGTTCCTGTCGTATCTCCAAATTTTCGAGAAAAACCATTTCCATTTTTTATTGTTTTCCAAGCATACGTTGTATTTGTAATGAAAAAACCAGATACTTGAGTCGTATTATTGGAGAATGTAATCACAGCGCCATCCTGACTAGTAGCATAATTATTGCCATTATAAGCACCAAATGCAGCACATCCATATAAATTTGAAAAAGTTCCGTCAGCTGTATCTTTTTTATTTGTATAGGCAGTTCCAGATTCCCAATATCCACCAAAAGATGTATTCCAAGCATATCTAAATTTCGTTACGCCAGAACTCCAATCATTTAAAACAGTATTTTGATAATAAGAATTTGGAGTTAAAGTAAAAGTTGGTTCATCAAAAGTAATAGCTACTGGTGATTGAGCATTTGAATTGAATCCGAATGCTGTTGCTAATAAAAATGTTAGTCTGGTAATTGATTTTTTCATGGTGCTAATTTAAAGGTAATTATAGTGATTT
>JAYVIS010000183.1:0-20678 GCA_043769975.1 Bacteroidota bacterium | reverse complement strand
GCTCTAAAATAGGCATCAAATCATTAATATATAAATAATCAAATACTTTATTTTGTCTTAATGTAATTGGAAGTTCAAATATACTTTTACAAATTGCATTTGAAATAAAACGAATTGCATAGTCTTCATATTTACCAAAAATTCCGAAAATCCGAAAGTCATAAACATTACTTAAACTAGGTAGTAATTTTCCAAATATGTATTTATTATAACCATGTTCATCTTTTGGAATGTGTGTTCCAAAATAATCTTCTTTCATTTTCGGAAGATAATTTTGCATATCATAAACTGCACCAGAACCCATATTTAAAAGCTTACCCCAACAATTTTGATATTTTAATAAATTAAACATCATTCGAGAATTAGTTAAAAACAAATTACTTACATCATTAGCATTTCTATGCCCTGCTTTAGCCGCAGAATGTATTACAACATCAAAAGAATGTTTCTTGAAAAACGTTTCAACGCTTTTATCATCACTACAATCTAACTCATAACGAGATGGCGCAACCAATTCATATTTTTGACTGAGGTAAGATTCTTTTATATTTTTACCAATAAAACCATTTCCACCCGTTAGTAAGATTTTCATTGCACTGGAGAATTAGTTTTTGATTTATTTCTAAAATAGGAAACAGTTAATAATCCTAAAAATATGACTAATGATATTATAGAAACAATTGTGCCGATGTTTTTGTATCGTGGAATAAACGTTAATTCAATTTTATTATTTCCCTTTTCCGTCAATAAACCCGTTAAGCCACAGTTTAATCTATAAAGATTTGCATCTTTACCATTGATTTTAACTTTCCAACCTTCGTCAAATGGAATTGAGAAAAATAGTATTTTAGAATCCGCTGTTGTAACATCTCCAATAATATTGTTTTCTGAGAATTTCGAAATCACAAAATTATCTTTTTTCAAATCATTAATGTAGCTTAAATAAGTTTCAAAAGTAAATGGAGCTGTTGTATCAGCAACATTTACAGACGAAATTTTATTAAATGTATTTTTATCTTCATTTCCAATTACACACGCTTTCAGTAAACAAAAATCTTTTTGTGAAGGTGATAATTTCTTAAAATCATTTTCACTAATCGTTTTATTGTAGGTAAAACCAAAAGGAAGCGAAAATTTATTTTTATAAACTTTTACATCACCAAAGGTATTTATAGAATCAAAACCCATGTTTGCAATTGCATTATCTGTGCGTTTCGACAACCAATATTTACCGCTTGCAATAGAAAACAAAATTGGTCTATCTGCCAAACCTTTTGCCCAACGAGTTGAATTTTCATCCTTTACATCTATAACATTTAAATCGCCTAAAAATTTAATATAATTCTTCTGATTAAATGAAAAATAAGATGCTGTACCATAAAAACCTTGAACTTTAGCATCATTAATACTTGAGTGAATTGCTAAACCGGAACTATAATCTTTATTTAAACGATAAAAACTTTTATCAGTTTGTTTTAAATATTTTACAGCTTCAACAGTATAATCATTATATCCAACTTTATCATTAAGCACATATTTTGTTATTACATCTCTTTTATTTACAGTTATTGATGAGAAAGATGCTATTTCAATTATACATAATATCAGTAATGCAATTTTTGATATATTTTTAATATTTGCCTTTTGAGTTAAACCAAATAATAATGCAGCATATGCAAAAATTAAAAATGTAGCAAATGAACGCAGGTTAGTATTAATACCTCCTTTAAATTGTGCCGCTGGTGTATACAATAAGAATAATAAAAATATTACAGTAATACCTAAAACTATTTTATTTAGTTTACCTTGCTTTTCAATATAATTTAAGGCTCTAGCGGAAAACATAACCATTAAAAAAACGATTACAAATGAAAAAGTTCTAAAATAATCTCCAGAAAAAGCCCAAAATGCATAACGGAAATATGGAAAAATAATCGGTAAGCAAAATGCAAAAGTTAAAACTCCATAAAAATATTTTTGACGTTTTGATAATGAACTAAAAAACTGAGGAAATGTTACTAAGCAAAATATACCACAATAAAATAAAGGTGCTTCCAAATAATTTTGCCAACCTTTAAAATTACTTCCAGTTCCTAACATATCACTTCCAAAGGTTCTGAAAACAGTGGTAAATCTCAATAAATCATCTGCCATCTCAAACATACCATGCTGTTTTAAACGCGCAAAAAAACTAGCCTCTCCTCCAACCCTTGGGCTTTCAGCATACTGCAATAAGTCGGCAAATAATTGATAAGAGCTCATAAATACAGCAATGCTAGCTAAGCCAATTGTTTTTAGAACAAATGCTAAAAATAATTTGGTATTTTTTTCTTTCACATCGTGATATCTAACAATAGCGTAACTTGCTAATAAGATTGTATACATAAATAAAAAGAATGGTTGCAAAAAAGCCATAAATGTAATCCCTAAAACTAACCATGTAAACTTCCCATGATTTAACCATCTTTCAAAACCAAATAAAATTAATGAAGCATATAAGGCTTCTAAAGAAAAAATTGTCCAACAACCGCCTAAAATTATAAAGCCGGAAAAGGAAAATAAGAATGCGAAAAGTAAACTAGAGTAATTTGATAATTTTAATTCTTTTAAAAACTTATAAAAAACAAATCCTGTTAATAGTATTTTTGTAATTTCTACAAAAACTAATCCATAGGGTATTTTAGATTTATCGAAATAAGTTAAGAAATTAGAGAAAAAATCACCAATTGAAGTTGGGAATAAATTTTGCCCCATTCCTTGAGAAAAAGACCAACCTAAACCTGATTCAGTTTTCAAATAATCAGAAGTACCAGCCAACCAAGGAAAATAAATATTTAAAGAATCACTTCCAATATCTCTAAATAAATACACTTTTTTTAGAGATATAAAATCAGAAAATACTATGTAGCAAACAATTAAACTGATTCCTAATAAATAAACTAATTCTTTCCCTTTAATATAGGTGTCATAAAAATTTGAAGCGTTTTTTATTTCAGGTTTTACGTTTATTTTATTTGACATATAGAAGTATTAAATATTACTAAATTAGGCTGATTACAACTGACTAATTTAAAAATATAATCTATATTATTAGAAAAAAAATCGCTTATTTAATGATTTTTTTTTGGCACAAATGTAATAAAATCAATAAAATTATTTATAAGTCTTTCTATTAATACTTTTTCCTAATGAACGCCCATAACCAGGACTTGTATTAAAACGCAAACTAATTTCTAATCCGCCTTTAGATTTTGAAGCAGAAGTTAATTGCGAGGTATTTAAATCATAACTAATTCCCAAAGCATATTTGTCATATTGAAATAACATGGATGGAATTACTGCATCACCTACTCTATAAAATGCTCCAAAAGAAATAGCTGACGGTTTTTTAACACCAGTATAAACAGATTGATCTTGAATTATATATTTAAACATAAATCCAGCATTAATTTCCTGTGAAGGACCTTGTCTCATATAAATTATACTTGGAACCAAACCAATGCCTGCACCTTTAATTCCAATATCAAAATTTGCATGAACTATCATTTTTGTAAATTGCTTATCACCACTTCCTACAAAAGAATATTTAGGTGAATTAAAGTGGAATGCAGAAAACCCAATATCAAACTTTGTTCCATCCTGAGCACTAATATATCGTTCGCTTTTTGCGTAATGATAATTGAGTCCGGCAACAAAATCTGCCTGAAGCATTGTTCCATTCGGAGTTACTTCTCCAGATGCCGTAGTGCTATTATAATTATATCCATCGTATTGACTTTGCCAACGTAACTTTGAAGTATTTATAGTTCTATATAAAATACCTCCGCCAATTCCTGCAGATAACTTTGAAAAACTAGATACTTTTATAACGGCATTAATTCCCAAGTTTGCTTGAAGAGTTCCTAAACCTGCATCACCTGCTTTGTCATTAAAAATATTTAATGACATTGCTAAATATGCTTTTTTTAATTTTAAATGCTTTAATGCTTTTTCAACACTAATCCCATAAGTTTGATATGGGCTTGTAACACTGGCCCATTGATTTTTATAATTTGCAACAATACGGGTATCATAAGCAGTTCCACATAACGCAGGATTTAAAATCACTGGCGTTTCATTAAACTGTGAAAAATGAATATCCTGACCATTTACAATTAATGGAAGTGAAAAAGTAACACCTAAAAATATACGTTTTAATTTATTTAAATTTTTCATATTCTTTTAAGTTCTAATTATCTTAATAATGTAATATTTCCTTTTATAGTAAATGGTTTTGCGTCTATCGTAATACCATCAGCTCGATATACAAATACGCCAGTATCCATTGGTTTACCTTTATAGGTTCCATCCCAACTAATCGACCGATCTTTTGTTTCAAAAACCAGTTCACCCCATCTACTAAATATTTGAAGATTAAACGTATAAATACAAAATCCATTAACATTTATGACATCGTTGAGCCCGTCACCATTAGGGGAAAAGACGTTTGGAACAAAAAAATCTCCGCAAGTAAAATCAACTCTAACTAAGATTGTATCTTGTCGTTTACAAAAAGGTGAATTAGAACCCACTACAATATATTGTGTAGTTATTGTAGGTTGTGCAATAGTATTTGAACAGGTAGGACATGCAACAGAACCATTGTTTGGTAACCATAAATAAGTTGTTGCTCCATTTGCATTTATAGGTGCTGTTTGTCCAACTTTAATTAAAGTATCGCCAAATGCGTTAACAACCATTGGAGTGTCTGCAACATTAATATAGTTTAATTTTTTTATGGTATCAGTTCCATAAGGGTTTGTTGTTACTAAAACAACTGAATAATTACCAGCAGCAAAATAACAAATTTCAGGATTTGCTAAAGTGGAAAAAGGAGGCGTGCCTCCATCAAAGAACCATTGATACGTTAATGGTGAAGTACCACTAGAAGTGGCATTAAAAGTAACACAACCTTTTGTACAAATACTATCATTACTTAATGTATTAAAATTAGAGGTTGGAGCCACACAAACTACAACATTTAAGGCTATTGTGCCAGTTGAAACACATACACCATTCGAAATAGTTAACGTATAAATAACAGTAGCAGTGCTTGTTGGTTTAGCTACAATACTTTCGGTATTTACTGCACCAACGATGGCAAATGAAGGAGCCCATGTATAGCTATAAATCGCCCCGGTTGGGGTTGCAGATATTGAAACTGTTTTTGTTAAACATACGCTGGTACTACTTGAACTTAAACTAGGAGTTAATGCAGGAGCCACACTAACAGTAATAATTGCTGGCACAGCCAAGCATCCGGCAGCCGTATTGCCAGTCAGTGTATAAGCTGTAGTTGTTACAGGATTAGCTAATAATGTATTGGTTGTTGTTACACCAGGAAGCCAAGTATATGTGGATGCCGCAGAACCTGTTAAAGTGGCGCCAGTACCTCCCGAACATACTAAAGTTGCACTTGATACAATAGTTAAAGTAACAGTTGCTGGCACTGTTATAGTAATAGTTTTTACAGATGTACATCCTCCTGTTGTTCCTACCATAGTATAAATGGTTGTAACAGCTGGTGTAGCAGTAACTGCTGCACCAACAGTTGAACTTAATCCTAAGGCAGGCGACCAACTATAAGTTGTTGCCCCAGTTCCCGTTAAAGTAACAGGAGTTCCTCCTAAACAATAATTAATTGCAGATGCAGTTAAAGTGGTTGAAATATTTGTAACATTCACAGTTACCAAAGTATTTGTAGAACAAGTTCCATTACTACCGGTAATCGTATATGTAGTAGTAATGGTTGGATTAGCAGTTACAATAGCGCCAGTGGTAGAACTTAAACCAGAACCTGGAGACCATGAATAACTTGTTGCCCCAGCTGCTGTAATAACGACCCCACTTCCACCACTGCAAATAGTTGAATTATTTGGTGTTGCTGTTAAAACAGGTGCAGTTGAAACCAGCACAGTAAAAATAATACCAGTGGTACATCCAGGCACACTTGTTAAAACTGTATATGTAGTGCTGACGACAGGTGATACAACTGCTATATTAGTATTTGTTATTGCTGGACCTGAAGATGCTGCCCAAGTATAGGAAGAAATACTTGGACCACCAGTTGCAGTTAATGTTGATGAACCTGGCGCACAAACAACGGTTGGAGATGCCGTTACATTAATTGTTGGCGTAGCGATAACAAGTACTGAAGATGTTGCTGTTGCACAAACAGTACCAATACAAGCTGTTAACGAAACAGTATAAGTTCCTGGAGCAGTAAAAGAAATATTGGTTGTACCACTTGTTGCTGCCGAAAACACAACGCTACCCGAAGATGCTGTCCAACTAAATGAAGTTGGTGAAGATGTTGATGTAAATGAAGCAGTTATAGTATTTGATTGGCAAACAGGACTTGGTAATGTTATCGAAATACTTAAAGAAGTAGAAGGTGCCGATAAAGTGATATCATCAACTCCAATAGAAGGATCTGTACCAATATTATCATCATTATTCACCCAATTAAATCCAATTTTTACAGAAGGATTATTGTTTGCACTCGCTGGCAATAAAATTGAAAAAGCAGTCCATTGCCCTTGTGGCATACAAACTAGAGGCGTTTTTGCTAATGGACTAATTTGAGCCCAAACCAAACCATCAAAATACCAAAGAGTTGCATCATCAATTAAACCGTCACCATTTTCAATATAATTAAATGATAGAGTAATATTTGTTTTTCCTGTACAATTGATAGTAGGAGACTCTGCTCTTACATTTGTTTCTGGAAACCAAAAACCTAAACCTCCTGCTAAATAAGAAGAACCTTGATCGCCTAAAACTGAAATATTAGATCCAAGATGCAAAGATGGATCAACCGCACCACATACTGAGCCACATGTGCCAGCAGAGTTTCCACATTCTTGACCACTAACATACCATACATTAGGATCAGCGCCATTAAGCCCTGTATTTACGGTCGTCCAAGGACCATTTGGTCCAACATAACCATTTGCTAAACAACCACTAACGCAAGCATTTTGAAAAGCCTCAGTCCAAAAAACTTGAGCTTTTGAAATAGTTGCAACAGAAAGAAAAATTATTAAAGTAAATATGCTTTTTTTCATTTGAATCCAATTAAGAATATGTCATTTATAGATTATAAATGTACCTTTTTCTTAATAAGTAAGCAATTATTCCTAAGAATTAATTGGTGAAAGTAGCGGAATATTTAGTTAGCAAAACCAATAAATCAAAATGACAAATCTCCATTTTTCAATTTTTCGAAAAAAGAGTTTTTTTGCCTATTGTAATTCACCTTTATAGTAGTTTTCAGTTTTTATGGTTTTCCCTGTATTGTCAAAGTAATTCCAAACACCATCTTTTTGATAATCTCTTAAGTCTTTTCTGAAAATCATAGTTCCTTCCTCTTTTAACTTACCATTTTCGAAAAACTCTTTTTTAATATATTTTTTTGTTTTTTTATCTAAAAGTTCAAAAATTGATTCTGGTGTACCGTTTTCGAAAAATGAATTTCTTTTATACAAATATTCTATATCCTTATCATTTTCTTCAATATATTCTGGATTACCATTCTTAAAAAAATCATATTGATTTTGAGGATTACCATCAAAATAAGTAATATTTGATTTTGGTTTACCATCTTCATAAAAAATGTCCAATTTACTACGTCTTGGGTCAGAACTAGTAAAATTCCTTTCTATTTGACCATTTTCATAATAATTTTTAAAAATTTTTATAAACCCATCAACATAAAAACCCTTATGTAATGTTTTGCCACTTACATAAAAATCTTCGACCCAACCTTGAACATTATAACCATCTTTAGTATACCTGATAGAGTCTCCACCAATAATAGCACACATTTTATTATAAATAACAATACCATAATCAGGATCAGTAATTTCCTGAGCAGTATATCTCTTTAATTGAGGGACTTGATTTGCAAACTTCTGACTCATTCCATTAAAAAATGAAATTAACAACAAGCATATTATTAAATGTTTAATCATAATTGTGGTTTATATTAAACAAATACTGTGCAATATAATTTTAAATACAAAGTTAATAAATTTAAGATAATTAATGAATCCCTTCACTTGCTAAATAACGTTCAGCATCTAAAGCACCCATACAACCGCTTCCTGCAGCTGTTACTGCCTGTCTGTAAGTTTTATCAGCACAATCACCAACTGCAAAAACACCTTTCAATTTTGTTTTTGTAGAACCTGGAATAACCTCGATATAGCCTAAGTCGTCCATATCAATTTGTCCAGCAAAAATATCCGTATTTGGTTTATGACCAATAGCCACAAAAAAACCAGTTACAGTTAATGTTCTTTCTTCTTTGGTTAGAGTATTCTTGACGATAACACTTTCAACACCATCTTTACCGAGTATATCAATAGTTTCACTGTTATAAATTAATTCGATATTCGGAGTTTCGATCACACGATTTTGCATTGCTTTACTAGCGCGCATTTCTCCTTTACGAACTATCATATAAACCTTTTTACAAAGTTTAGCTAAATAAGTTGCTTCTTCTGCAGCAGTATCACCAGCTCCAACAATAACTACATCTTGTCCTTTATAGAAAAACCCATCACAAACAGCACATGCAGAAACCCCACCAGCGTTTAATCGTAATCTAGTTTCGTTTTCTAAGCCTAACCATTTTGCAGATGCTCCTGTTGAAATAATAACTGTATCAGCAGATATTTCGGTTGTTTCATCAATCCAAATTCGTTTAGGATTTGTTGTTAAATCTGCTTTTGTGGCTAATCCAAAACGCACCTGAGTCCCAAAACGTTCTGCTTGTGCCTTTAAATCCTCCATCAATTCAGGGCCTGTAACTCCTTTCGGGTAACCAGGAAAATTATCAACTTCGGTTGTTTCAGTTAACTGTCCACCAGGGGTTAATCCTGTGTATACAACAGGTTTTAAGTCTGCACGTGCTGCGTAAATTGCTGCGGTATATCCTGCAGGTCCAGAGCCAATAATAAGGCATTTTATATGTTCGATAGTTGTTGACATAATTTCTATTTTTTTATAAAGACGAAAGTAAGTATTATTTAGAAAAAGCTATTTACATTTTACTCACAAAATATGATTCTTGTCATCATATTGAAACATTTTTTTTCTATGAAAAACTAGTAAGGCTATGATGCATCCGAATGAATTAGCAATAAAATCAAACCAATCACCACTTCGCTGACTAAATACGGTTGCTTGCATAATTTCTAATAAACCACCATAACAGATACAGCTAATAATAACTAATGTAATAAACAGAAATGAAGTTTTTTGTTTATTTATTAAAGTTAAAAAGCTAAGGGAGGTTAAAATAAAGAAAATAGAGGCATGAACAAATTTGTCGAAACTTAATAATTCAAGCCAATTTGAAGTCGGAATAAACCTTCCTGGAGTACAGCATAATCCGAAAATTATAACAGCCCAAAGAATTGAAAATCCAAGTGATTTTTTAATTAAATAGTTTATCATAAAAACAAAAAAACCTTCTACAATATTGCAGAAGGTTTTATATAATTATTTTTTTTAATTAAGCTCCTATTAATGTTCTATAAGCATCAGCAGACAATAAATCAGCCAATTCTGCTTCATTATCAATGCTCACTTTTATCATCCATCCTTTTCCATAAGCATCTGTATTAACAACTTCTGGTGCTGCATCAATGTCCTTATTCATTTCTAAAACTTTACCAGAAATAGGCATAAATAAATCAGAAACTGTTTTTACAGCCTCAACAGAACCGAAAATCTCTTCTCTAGCAACAGTTTCACCAACTGTAGTAACATCAACATAAACGATGTCTCCTAATTCTTTTTGAGCAAAATCAGTTATACCAATTGTTGCTACATTACCTTCCACACGAACCCATTCGTGGTCTTTCGTGTATTTTAAATCTGCTGGGAAATTCATAATTATTAAATTTTTGCACAAATATATAATGTTTAACTTAAAAATAAAGAAAACCTCTTAAAAATATCATAATAATAATATGCACAATTTAATAAAAATCGTTTAAAACTCTATTTGTATTTCTCCTTCCTAGAAACTAGTTTTACGGTTCTAATAAATAAACATATGCAAAACATAACAGTAATTGGAAGTGGTACTATGGGAAATGGCATTGCCCATGTATTTGCTCAATTTGGATATAACGTAAATTTAGTTGATATTAATGAGTCAGCATTACAAAAAGCAATTGCAACTATCTCAAAAAATTTGGACAGACAAGTTACAAAGGGAGCTTTAACAGAAGCAGATAAAACAGCTACATTAAATCATATTAAAACTTTTACTAAGTTAGAAGAAGGTGTTAAAAATGCTGATTTAGTAGTAGAAGCAGCAAGTGAAAATGTAAATGTAAAATTATCAATTTTTAAACAACTTGATGAACTTTGCCCAGAACATACCATATTAGCAAGTAATACATCTTCAATTTCAATCACACAAATTGCAGCTGTAACAAAGCGACCAGATAAAGTAATTGGAATGCATTTTATGAATCCAGTTCCAGTAATGAAATTAATTGAAGTTATTAGAGGTTATTCTACTAGTAATGAAGTTTGTGATTTAATAATGGCGACTGCTAAAAAATTAAATAAAGTTCCAACTGAGGTAAATGATTATCCTGGATTTGTAGCAAATAAAATTTTGATGCCAATGATTAATGAAGCAATCATTACACTTTACGAAGGAGTTGCAGGTGTTGAAGAAATTGACACTGTTATGAAACTTGGAATGGCACACCCAATGGGTCCATTGCAATTAGCTGATTTTATTGGCTTAGATGTTTGCTTAAATATTTTACGTGTTTTGCATGATGGTTTTGGAAATCCAAAATACGCTCCATGTCCACTATTAGTTAACATGGTTACTGCTGGACATTTAGGCGCGAAATCAGGCAAAGGGTTTTATGACTATTCAACTGGAAGTAAAGATTTAATATTAGCTGAAAGATTTAAAAAACAAACAAACACTATTTTAAACTAATATTTTTGCAAGAAATAAATACCATATTTACGATAGAGTATCCGCCAATTAGAAGTGCTGGAGTGTATTATTTTAATACAACTTCAGGGCTTAGATATGAAGTACGGTTTGGTAGAAGGCAAGATAATATATTACACTCAACAATTGTATTTGGCGTCATTAATGAAGAATTTGAAGGTGAAGAATACGTAACTACAAACAGAGGTGAAGTTTATAAAGTCATGAACACTATTGTAGAAATAGTAAAAGATTTTATGCAACAACACTTAAAAGTAAATATTTACGAATTTAACGCAATTGACAGGGACGACGAAGAGAATCATTCAATTAATTCAATTCGAAATAAAATTAAAGGAAATGCTCGTTTAAAATTATACAAACGATATTTACCAAAAATTTTTAATACTGATTGGAAAGTAGACTTTGAATTAAACAATGCAATTGTAACTCGAATAAAATAAATTTAAAAAAAATATGGCAGTTTATAAGTTTAAAATATTTATAGAAGACAACGAAGATATTTATAGAGAAATCGAAATATTATCTGGTCAAACTTTTGAAGATTTTCATAATTGCATTCAAGATTCATTTAAATTTGATAAGAAGCATGCCGCTTCATTCTTTGTAAGTGATGATTATTGGAGAAAAGATCAAGAGGTTACTCTCAGAAAAGAAGATATAGAATTAGATCCTGAAGAAATTAAAAAGAATGTTTCTCCAAAAAGATTAATGTCTACCACAAAAATTGCAAAATATATTGACAATCCTCGTCAACGATTTATATATGTATTTGATCCAAATGTAAAATGGACTTTTTGTATAGAATTAATGAAAATTTTGGAAGAGAATACAAAAGTAACTTATCCAATTTGTGTAAAAACACTTGGAGCAGCCCCAAAACAATATAAACAAACGGCAATAGCTAAAGAAGAATTAACGGAAGACCAACTTATAGCATCTCTTTTAATTGACGCTGATATTGCAGATGAAAGCGAAATTTATCAAGCTATTAAAAATGATACAAACGGAATTGATGAAGGAGATTTAAATCATTTAGAAGCTGAAGAAGGTGAAGATTCAGAATCCGGTGATGAAGATGATTTTGATTCTGATTCCGATAATAATGATGAAGATGCGGAAATACCAGAAGATTATGGTAGTGATGATAATTAAAAAATAATAAAAATTGAATTAAGATATAAGTACTAAATTAAAAACAAAGAAATGAGCATTCAAGAAAACGCAAATAAAGCTTACGAAAACCAATTAAACGATTGGATTAATCAAGAGAAAGCAGCAATTGATTTGATAGGAACTATAGGTAAATTATGGTTTGAGAAATCTATCGAATTAATATTATTTAGAAATCAATTAGTTGATAGAAGTGCGAGTGAAATAATGAGTTTGCACCAATATGCAAAAAACATTGTCAAAAAATCAATATCCGTTAATGACACATCTTTATTAGCAAGTATTATTTTAAATACTAATGTTTGTCCTTCGCGTATTGATATCGGGAAATTAGCTTTTGAATACCAACAAGAAAAAACAAATTATAAAACTGCTAATGAATTCATTAACGATAAATTAAAAAATTTAATAAACGTTACAACTGCTCATACTCCTAAAGATGTTGTATTATTTGGTTTTGGTAGAATTGGTCGTTTAGCTGCGCGTGAAATTATTTCACAAGCTGGTAAAGGAGAACAACTTCGTTTACGTGCAATTGTTACACGTGGAAATAGTGATGTGGAAATTATTAAGCGTGCCGATTTATTACGTACTGATTCTGTTCATGGAAATTTTCCGGGAACTGTAATTGAAGATTTAGAAAATAAAGCATTAATTATTAACGGACATACGGTTCATATGATTGATGCAAAAAATCCTGAAGATGTAGATTACTCAATATATGGAATTGAAAATGCTTTATTGATTGATAATACAGGAGTGTATAGAGATGATGTAGAATTAAGTAGACATTTAAAAGCAAAGGGAATTGAAAAAGTTTTATTAACAGCTCCTGCATCAGGAAATGTTCCAAATGTAGTACATGGAATAAATCACGAAACTGTTGATCTGAAAACTCAAAAAATATTCTCAGCTGCATCATGTACAACCAATGCAATTATGCCAATTCTTTATATCATAGATAAAGAATTAGGAATTCAAAAAGGACATATTGAAACCGTTCATTCTTACACAAACGATCAAAATTTATTAGATAATTATCATAAAAAAGCACGACGTGGTCGTTCAGCTGCCTTAAATATGGTAATTACAGAAACAGGTGCCGAAAGTGCTTTGAAAAAAGTATTACCTCATCTATCAGGTAAATTTACTGCAAATTCAGTTCGAGTACCAACACCAAATGTTTCTTTAGCAATTTTAAATTTAAATATCAATAAAGAGGTAACCCTTGAAGAAGTAAATGAAATTGTTCGCAACTATGCTTTAAATGGTGCTTTAGTTGAACAAATTCAATTTGCATTTAGCAACGAATTAGTATCTTCAGATATCATTGGAAATCCTTGTCCTTCAGTTTATGACAGTAATGCAACAATTATTTCTCCAGACAAAAAGAGCATTGTATTATACATTTGGTATGATAACGAATATGGCTATACTCGTCAAGTAATTCGCTTCTCTAAATATATTTCTGAAGTTAGAAGAGCAATATATTATTAATAATCCATTTAAATCATAAAAAACCTCATTATTGAATTAGTGAGGTTTTTTTTATTTGAATTAAATGTATTAAATTTAATTAGCAAATAATGGTAGAAAAAGAAAATATTCAATCGCTTAAAAAACGAATTAAAGAATTAGAAAAAGAAAATCTAGATCTTAAAAAAAAGCATGATGTTTTTTATACAAATAAAAAAACTGTAAAAACTCCAAAAGAACTAGAACCTATTTTTGATAAAGCAGAATTAGTTGTCAAAAAATATTTTGAAACATTTACAGCGAATCCAAGTTTATCAAAAATTGAAGTGAATGGAGAGCGCTACATTTTAATGAGAGCAGAATCGTTAGCAAATGATTTTTTTAAAAACATATTAAAACTATATTCAAATAGACCGACAGTTGAAGCAGTTAAAATTGGGAAAAATTTATTATTTGATTTCGCACATTTAATAGGGATTGAGGATGCTGAAAATTTTCATAGAAAAATGAAATTAAAAGACCCTGTTTCAAAACTATCTGCTGGTCCAGTACATTTTGCCTATACTGGCTGGGCTTTTGTAGATATTTTACCTGAAAGTCGACCAAGTCCGGATGAAAATTTTTATTTAAAATATAATCATCCATTTTCATTTGAAGCTGACTCGTGGATTAAATCAAAAGAAAAAACTGATTTCCCTGTATGCTCTATGAATGCAGGTTATTCATCAGGTTGGTGTGAACAAAGTTACGGTATAGAACTAACCTCAGTTGAAATAACTTGTCGTGCAAAAGGAGATAAACATTGTACTTTTATCATGGCACCTCCTCATAAAATAAGTGAATATTTAAATACAGAAGAGCTTAAAAATAAACCTTCAAAAAAATATGATATACCATTATTTTTTGAACGTAAAAAATCTGAAGAATCAATAAAAATAGCTTTAAAAGAAAAAGAAATATTATTAAAAGAAATTCATCATCGTGTAAAGAATAATTTACAAATCATTTCTAGTTTACTTAAACTTAGAGCTGATAAATCAAATGATCCAAATTTTTCAAAATTAGTAGCAGAAAGTCAAAATAGAATTATTTCAATGTCGTTGATACATGAAATGCTTTACGCAAACTCAGACTTAAGCAAAATAAATTTTAGTTTATACACAAAATCTCTTTTTAAAAAGTTACAAAACACATATAATAAAGGTTTTGTGAAATTAAAATTAAAAGTTTCTCCGGATTTTCATTATGATATTGATAAAATGATTCCGATTGGATTATTAATGAATGAAATCCTTAGTAATTCATTTAAGTATGCATTCAAAGGGAAAACAGGTGAAATTTGTGTTAGTATTACGAAAAATTTATTAATAATTTCTGACAACGGAATTGGCATACCAGAAAATTATACTAAAAATTTCGGCTTGCAATTAATAGAAATACTAGCCGAACAGATAGATTCTACAGTTAAAATAAATAGAAAAAAGGGAACAGCATTTGAATTTAATTTTTCTGCCTAAAAATATTTTTGCGGAGAGGGCGAGATTCGAACTCGCGGTACCTTGCGGTACACAAACTTTCCAAGCTTGCACGTTCGGCCACTCTGACACCTCTCCAATTAAAAATTTGAATTACAAATGTACCCAAATTAATGGAGATTAATTTTATTTAACTAATTAAATTAAATAATATTCACTTCCCGTTCTAAGATAACTCCGAACTTATTTTTTACAGTTTGTAAAACATGTGATGATAAATCAAATATTTGATTTCCAGTAGCATTTCCATAATTTACTAAAACTAATGCCTGCAGTTTATGTACGCCTGCATCGCCATCTCTATAACCTTTTAAGCCACTTTGCTCTATTAACCAACCTGCAGCAAGTTTATGATTTTTATTTTCTAAAGGATAGGAAACTAAATTTTGATATTCTTTTTTTAATCGAAGATAAGTTTCTTCATCAACCTCAGGATTTTTAAAGAAGCTTCCTGCATTTCCTATTTCTTTAGGATTTGGTAATTTACTACTTCTAATGTTAATGATAGCTTGTGCTATGGTTTTAATAGTAACATTACTTATTTGCATCAAATCTAATTCTTGCTTAATCGCACCGTATTCCATATGGAAACTTGGTATTTTTGATAACTCAAAAGTAACCGAGGTAATTATAAATTGATTTTTTAATTTTCGTTTAAAAACACTTTCTCTATAACCAAATTCGCAATCAGATTTTGTAAAGACTCTTAAATTACCAGTCGATAATTCTATCGCTTCTAATTCGTAAAAAGTATCTTTTATTTCAACTCCATAAGCACCTATATTCTGCATTGGACTTGCTCCAGTACAACCTGGAATTAAAGCTAAATTTTCTATCCCACCATAATTTTTATTAATGCACCACATCACAAGTTCATGCCAAACAACACCTGCTGAACATTTAACAAATACATGACTATCATTTTCATTTATGACTTCAATTCCTAGTAATTCATTTTTGATAGTTAATCCATCAACATTTTTAGTAAGTAATAAATTACTTCCACCACCTAAAATTAAATGGGTATTTGATTTAAATTGAGTACTCTCTATTAATTCTTTAATTTGATTAACAGAATTTACTGATACATATAGTTTTGAAGAAGCTTCAATACCAAAAGTATTCAAAGATTTTAATGAGTAATTTGAAATGAAATCCATATTATAAAAATAAAAAAAAGCCTTATAATAAGGCTTTTAGTTTTGGATACTTTTTAAAAGTGAAATGTTTGTAATCTGAGTTTAACAAAACTCGTCATAAACCATTTTAAGGTGTTCAGAAATCATAGCCGCTGTTCTTCCTTCAATATTATGACGTTCAACAAAATGAACCAATTCACCGTTTTTAAATAAAGCAATACATGGTGAAGATGGCGGATAAGGAGCAAAATGCTGACGAGCTTGATTTACTGCATCAGTATCGAAACCAGCAAATACAGTTGTTAATTTCGTTGGTTTTTTAGCATTATCAAGGCTCATTTTAACACCTGGTCTACAAGCTCCTGCAGCACATCCGCAAACAGAGTTTAGAACCATTAAAACAGTTCCTTCATTTTTTAAAACTTCATCAACTTGAGTTGGAGTTGTTATATCATCAAAACCTGCACTTACAAGTTCTGCTTTCATTGGTAATACGAGTGCTTCTGGATACATTGTGTAATTAGTTTAATTATAAAATTATTTGTGTAAAGGTATATTCTTTTTTATAAAAAATATCATAAAAATAATTAAAATCTACCTTGTAAACCAATACCAAAGTTTACGCCACCTCCCTTTAATGTTAATACATCGGTATAACTATTAATAGAATTTGAAACATCCATGTTTTGATAGTTGTAATTAACATAAGCTAAGTTAATAAACATACCAACATGTTCACCAAAATAAAAACGAGGTTGAAGATGAAGGTCAAAAACTAATCCACCACCTGTAGCTTTTGATCCATAAGCATCTTTTACAGCATAGTCAAATTTAGAATATCCAATATTAAAACCTGCTAACATATCTACATGTTTTGAACGAACGAAATGTGCATTTATTAAAAGTGTAGCATCAATTGCTCTAACTAATGGTTTTATTTTAGTTACAGTATCTGTTGAGGTAAAATAATCAGATAATTGGACTTTAGCACCTACTCCCAACCAATTTAAAACACCTCTTTCATAATGTAAACTCAACATTTTATTGGCTGCCTTATTTGATTCAGATTTATTAGTTGAAAGAAATCTTGTTTGATAATTATAAATCCCTAAATCAGCTCCAAAAGCAACTACATTTGTATTTTTTTCAAAACTTTGTTGTGCATTTAGTTTTACTATCGTAAACACTAAACATATTAATATTATTTTTTTCATAATATAAATATAACTTATTTTTGAGTAATTAAAAATTCTGTCCTTCTATTTTTAGCCCTTCCATCTTCAGTTTGATTTTCTGATATTGGTTTACTTGAGCCGTATCCTTTTGCGGAAATTCGCTTGCCGGCTATTCCATTTTCTTCTAGATAGGCTTTAATGGTAAAAGCTCTATTAGCTGATAAGGCTTGGTTTGCAGCAACTGCTCCAACATTATCAGTATGCCCTTGTATTTCAATATGAATATTTGGATTGTCTTTTAAAAATTCAATAAAGGATTCTAAAACCACAAAGGATTCTTTTTTTAAGTCGGCTGAATTAGTATTATAAAAAATATTATTAATTACAAAAGAGCTACCAGCTGTCGCCTCATTAATTTCCATTTTGATAGGCTTAGGAACTTCGTTATTTGATTTTGTTGTGGCGGCCATAATTTCTTTTGCTGTTACAACTTTCGAACTAAAGGCGTAATCATTTTTTTTAATAGTAATTAATAAATCATCTGTTGATTTAACTTGAACAGCAACCATAAATTTTCCAGAAGATGAATCAAGTAATGCATGAGATTTTTCTTTAGTTACGGTGTTTGTAACCTCTACTCTACCACCTTCAATTACATTTCCAATTTTATCTTTTATTTCACCACTAAAAAAAGTAACTTCTTTTGGGCGAGCTTCTTTATATAAATCAAAGGAATACAAATCAAATCTACCAACACCTTTTCCGCGCATTTTCCCTTCATCAAACGAAAAAAAGTATCCAGTTTGACTATCTCTACTCACAAAAAATCCAGTATCATCAGCTTCAGTATTTATGGGACTTCCAATATTTTCGGCTTCTAACCATTCCTTTTTTTCATTTTTTCGAATATAAAATATATCATAACCACCAAAACCAAAATGGCCATCACTACTAAAATATAAAGTTTCGCTATCTGAATGAATAAACGGTGTTTTTTCATCACCACTTGTGTTTACTCTCGGCCCTGCATTTTTAGGAACTCCCCATTCTCCAGTTTTCACATCTCTTTGAGTGGTATAAATGTCAATTCCACCATATCCTCCTGGCCTATCACTTGCAAAGTAAATCGTATTTCCATCTGCACTCACTGTTGGTTGAGAATCCCAATATATGGGATGATTGACATTTGCGCTTAATTTTTTTATTTGTCGCCATTCATCATTCATAAATTCAGAAATGTAAATATCACAATTTTGTTGAGCTCCACCTTCGTTTCGCGTCATTGAAAAATATAACCTTTTATTATCAATAGAAATTGTACAACCACCTTGTCCATCGTTTGTTTCGTTAAACGGATATGGCATTAGCTCTCCCGAATTAAATTTCCCAGATTTATCTCTTTCTGAAATCATAAAAACTTCATGTTCTTTATCAGAAGCATAAACAGTGCTTTTGCTTTCAACTGGTATTTTTCTAGTAAAAAAACACAGTTTATCATCTGGTGATATGTATGCTAAATATTCATCTCTTATTGTTGAAACACCTAATACAACTTTAGGATCAAATGGGACGATTTTCTTTTTTAACTCACCTTCTTTCTTTGCATATTTAACCATTTCACGAGATTGATACATTTCTGCTTCATAATCTTTAGCAAATTTTTTATCATCTTCATCTTTAAACTTTATAAATTTTTCAAGGTATTTTATCGCTGAATCATTTTTCCCTTCTTCATAATAATTAAATCCGATAAAATAATAAGGCTCCGAATGCAATTGAGGACAGACAGCTATGACTCTATAAAAATATGGGATAGCTTGGCTAAAAGCCTTATTATTTAATTACAAGTTACAACAATTTCGTTTCCCATTGCCAAATTTGCTTCTGCAAATTCTGGTTCGCTCGCTAAACACTTTCTTAAAAATTCTAAACGCTCAGGTTTTTTATATTTCTTTTTATCTGTTGCTTTTTCATATAATTTCAAAGCTTCTTTGTTATCAATTTCTTGACAAAACTTTTTTGTTCCTTCTTCTTCATCTTGAGAATATAATTGAAAGGAAAAAAATAAAATTGGAATTAGTATAAAAAGGGGTTTCAAAAACATGCTCATCTATTTTAAACGGTTTATATTTCAAATTTAACACCAATTATTTTTGTATTAAATAAAAAATAATTAATTGTTTACTAATGTTTGTTAATAGGTAAAGCCTAAAATTAAATAATATGAATTAGAAAACTTTAAAACCAATTAATAAAATGTCATCAACCTGTTCTAAATCACCTTTCCATGCATTTATAGTTTCTTTTGCACTACTTTTCTGATTTTTAAATGGCTGCTGATGCATGCTTAATAATAAATTCTTTAAATTTTTATATTTGAATTTCTTTCCTTTTGGTCCACCAAATTGATCAGCATAACCATCTGTAAACATATAAACCACATCGTTTTCAGTTAAATTGTAAAATGAATTTGTAAATGGTTTAATATTATCTTCAATAAATGCACCCACTGGCTGTTTATCAGGAATTAATTCTTCAATCTCACTATTTCGCAATATGTAAATTGAATTAAAAGCACCTGCAAAATTTAATTGTTTTGTTTTTTTATCGATAACACATAAACTTAAATCCATTCCATCTCTAACTGTAGATTCTTGGAAAGATTGATGCAATGATTCAGTTAACCAAGCATTTACGCCATCCAATATTTCTCCCGCAGTTATTAAACCTTTTTCTAAAACAGCTTTATTCAATAAATTATAATTTACAATACTCATTAATGCGCCTGGTACACCATGTCCGGTACAATCAGCTGCAGCAATAAAAATATGATTTTCTGTTTCTTCAATCCAATAAAAATCTCCACTTAAAATATCTTTTGGTTGGTAAAATAAAAATGACTGAGGTAAAATAGATTGCCATAATTTATCTGGTGGTAATATGGCTTTTTGTATTCGCTCTGCATACTTAATACTATCCGTTATATCTTTATGTTGTTCTTCAACAATTATATTTTTCTCTTCAATAATTTTATTTTTTTCTTCTAATTTAAGATTTGCTTTATTTTTTTGTTTTAATCCTCTTATAACAAAAAATACCATCCCTGATAATAATAAGATTCCCGCTAAAGCAAAATACATTTGCA
>JAYVIS010000182.1:0-14231 GCA_043769975.1 Bacteroidota bacterium | reverse complement strand
TGGAATTGAAAAATGCTTGTAGGTTGCATTTAATGTATAGGTCGTAACTTCAACAATATATGGTTTTGCATCAGAAGGAATTGTATATGCTTTTTTAATTTCAAACTCAGCACTTAATTCTGAAACCTGAACTTCTTCATATACTATTTTTTTATTGATTGGTTTTTGCAGTTCCGTTTTTAAAGTTTTATAAGATGCTTGTTGCTTTGCATCTACTTCTTGCATGCTCACTGAATTTTCTAAATTTTGACTTTCAATTTGTGATTGTTGATATTGTTGACGATTAGCTGCAGGTGCATTACTTGAGTTACTATAACCGTATGCATTACCCTGATCATTATTATTGAAATTTAAAAACCAAGGATTTATACTTGGCTTAGAAGCGTTTCTGGTAGGATCAGAAGTTGATAATTTCAATTTAACATCGCTCCAATTTACACCTGTATTATTAAATACGCGTGCTCGGTAAACTAACGTAATAGGCTTACCAATATCTTCTGCTTTAAGCTCATAATAAGGTGCCCAGCCAGCATCTGAAACCACATACTTTAAATCAATGGTTGTGGCAATTTTCGTGTCCGTTTGAAGTAAAATAATTATTTCGCCAGTTGGTTTATTTTCATTGGCATTTAATTGGTACAATTCATTTTCAAGTCTGCTTGAAAGTAAATAGCCTTCGCTAATTTTAGTATCTAATTTTAAAATTTCATTGTTTATTTCCTTTACTCTTACTCGATAAAAATCTGCTGCCAATTTTAATTCAGCAATTGATACACCTTTTTCGCTTCCGCCAATACTATTGTTTTTAGCAAACAATTCTTTTTCTTTTTCGTAAGCATCTTTATCCGAAGTATTTTGCTGTATTTTATATTGATTACTTTTCAAAGAATCTTTCAGTTGTTTTACTTTTAGTGTTTCAGCATTAGAATTCAAAAAATTTAGTTTCTCCGTTACACTTAATACACTAATATTTTCTCCTGCATTTACCTGTATACTTTTTGGAATAAGTTTCGATGACAAATTTGTAAACACAACAGATGTAATCCCCGCATTTAATGTAACTAGCTTTTGCTGATTTATTTCCGCCCCATCTAAATATAAAGTGACTGCTTTGGCAGGCGTTTCAATGCGTTGCTCAGGATTTTGCGTTTGAGCATAAGTGCAAAATGGAATTAATAACGTAAAAAATATTTTTTTCATGATACTCATTTTTATAGATTTTAGTAAAGCTATATAAAAAAACCACACGGTGTCTCGTGTGGTTTTAGTAATAATTCCATTTTATGGTTTTTTAAGAAAACGCATTAAATCCTGTAACATCCATTCCTGTAATTAATAAATGAATATCATGTGTTCCTTCGTATGTAATCACTGATTCTAAATTCATCATGTGGCGCATAATTGGATATTCTCCAGTAATACCCATTCCACCATGTATTTGACGAGCTTCGCGAGCAATTTGTAAGGCCATGTTTACGTTGTTACGTTTTGCCATACTAATTTGAGCTGGTGTTGCACGATTTTCGTTCTTTAACACGCCTAAACGCCAAGTTAATAATTGAGCTTTTGTGATTTCAGTAATCATTTCAGCCAATTTTTTTTGAGTTAATTGAAATGCCCCAATAGGTTTACCAAACTGAATACGCTCTTTACTATAACGTAATGCGCTATCATAACAATC
The DNA here is from genome assembly GCA_043769975.1 of Bacteroidota bacterium. GTDB lineage: Bacteria > Bacteroidota > Bacteroidia > B-17B0 > Aurantibacillaceae > UBA4416. Next base: position 12,550 of record JAYVIS010000182.1, on the reverse strand, counting down.
CATAGCTGCACCAATTACACCCCAAGCAATACCAAAACGTGCAGAGTTTAAACAACCTAATGGCCCTTTTAATCCTTTTACATTTGGTAAAATATTTTCTTTAGGAACTAATACATTAGCAAAAACTAATTCGCCAGTTGAACTTGCTCGTAAACTCCATTTACCATGAGTTTCAGGAGTTGTAAAACCTGGCATACCACGTTCAACAATAATTCCGCGAATTTCACCAGTTTCATCTTTTCCCCAAACTACAGCTATGTCAGCAAATGGCGAATTACTAATCCACATTTTTGCTCCATTTAAAATAACATTTTTACCATCACCAGCATCTTTAAAGTTTGTAAGCATTCCGTTAGGATTACTTCCATGATCTGGTTCTGTTAAACCAAAACATCCCATTAAATCACCAGTTGCTAATTTTGGTAAGTATTTTTTCTTTTGCTCTTCGCTACCATAAGCATAAATTGGATACATCACTAATGAACTTTGAACTGAAGCTGTAGAACGTAATCCACTATCTCCACGCTCTAATTCTTGCATAATAAGTCCGTAAGAAATTTGATCTAATCCTGGTCCGCCGTATTCAGCAGGAATGTATGGTCCAAATGCACCAATTTCTGCTAAGCCTTTTATCCATTGTTTTGGAAAAGTAGCTGTTTGGCAAGCTTCTTCAACTATTGGAGTTACTTCTTTTTTTACCCATGCACGAGCTGTATCGCGAATTAATTTATGTTCGTCACTTAATAATTCATCCATTAAGTAGTAATCGTGTGCTTGAAAGTTATCTGATGCCATTTTATTTATTTTATGATTTTGATATGATTGTTAATGTATAACACTAAATATTGATTATTGTTTTTCTGAGTCTTTTAAAACCTCAATTTTTGTTGGCGTTAAAGTTACTAATTTTGTTTCTTTAAACGTATCATTCCACTTTATTGTAAAGCCTTTTTTTTGCATATCGCCAGCACCTGGTATTTCTTCAACCACAACTGTAAAATCTTCGTTTTCACCTTTTTCTAATATGGAACCGTTATATTTTTTTTTATTTGCATTTGCAGTTCCATTAGGCATGATTGCTGAACACTTATAAGAATCTAATATTGCAATGCCATCACCAGTATAAACACAGTCAAACTTAGCGCTTGATTTAGCTGTTTCCAATTTAGAATTTTTTAATGTGCAGGTAAATCCACCAGCAACAAATTGATTTGTCATGGCAGGAAAAACAAAATCTGGAGCAGCCAATGCTTTACCACCTGCTGATGCTTTATAGATACCTTTTATTTCAACTGTAAAACTTGGCACGCGTAACCCTGCAGCTTTAAAATCAATTACTTTATTAGTTTCTTCATTAGGAGGCACAATTAAGTTTTTATCGGTACTTACAATTGTTTTTCCATCAGCTATTAATGCAAATTCTCTGGGTTTCACAATTAAATAATCATTTGTTTTATTAAACACTTTCATTTTAAATTTACATAGTCCTTCAGTTGAAACAGCATCAATAATGTAAATTTTATAATCATCCGTTTCTACAAAAACTTCTTTGTATAAAAATTTAACTTTTTCATTTACTTTCTCCTCTTTCTTTTCCTTTTTATCTTTTTTATCTTTTTGGGCAAAAGAATTAAATCCTAAAAGAAATAATACTGTAATTAATAAAAATTTCATTTGATGTTGGTTTTAATATTAATAGGGTAAATATACTACTCTCTAAATTATTATTAAAATAATAGTAAATTTAATGCGATATTTTAATAGAAATGATGCGAATCGATATAATAACAGTTCACCCTCCTTTGCTTGAAAGCCCATTTAATCACAGTATTGTAAAACGAGCCGTGCAAAAACAACTCGTTGAGATAAATGTGATTGATTTAAGGCAATATGGGCTTCCTCCAAACAGAAAAGTAGATGATTATGCTTTTGGTGGCGGTGCTGGAATGGTTATGATGATTGAGCCTATTGCAAATTGCATTAATGATTTAAAAAAAGAAAGGGCTTATGATGAAATCATTTATATGGCTCCGGATGGCGAACAATTAACACAAGCGCATTGCAACCAGTTTTCTACTTTAAAAAACATTATCGTGTTATGTGGGCATTATAAAGGAATTGATGAACGCATCCGTGAACACATTATTACCAAAGAAATTTCGATTGGAGATTATGTTTTAAGTGGTGGCGAATTGCCTGCTGCAGTGATGTGCGATGCCATCATCCGCTTATTACCTGGTGTTTTAAATGATGAAACCTCTGCTTTATCTGATTCTTTTCAAGATGGATTGGTTTCTCCACCAACCTATACTCGCCCTGCAGAATATAACGGCTGGACCGTTCCGGATATTTTATTGAGCGGACACCTTAAAAAAATAGATGATTGGAAACACGAACAATCCATTTTGAGAACTAAATTGAAACGTCCGAATTTATAAAACCAACATTTCACTGTTAATTATTACTTTCAATCCTCATTTTCTTCTTTAGTTTAAAAAGTAACTTCGTTAAACTAAAATTAGCGAAAACGTGGCATCAACAACACTATCAAAAAAAACATTAACCTCACAAATAACGGTTGTTATTAGTTTAGCATTAGTGTTATTTATGCTTGGTTTATTAGGTTTAATTGTAGTTAATGCCAAACAACTGTCTAATCACATTAAAGAAAATGTTGGCTTTCAAATTGTTTTAAAAGATACAACCAGCCAGGTTGAACTTGATTTATTAAAACAAGAAATAAGTTCTTCGCCATACACCAAACAAGCTGATTATATTAGTAAAGATGTAGCTGCAAAAAAATTGCAACAAGATTTAGGTGAAGATTTTATTACTTTTTTGGGTTATAATCCGTTACTATCATCATTGGATGTGAAATTAAATTCGGAATACGCCAACATTGACAGTTTAACTTTATTTGAAAAAGAAATTTTACAAAAACATTTTGTTAAAGAAGTGATTTATCATAAAGACATGATACAACAAGTGAATAGTAATGCCCGCATAATTAGTATTTACATTTTAGTGTTTAGTGGGCTTTTATTAATTGTAGCTATTGCCTTAATAAATAACACCATTCGTTTATCTATATATTCCAAACGTTTTTTAATACGAACCATGTATTTAGTGGGAGCCACGCAAGGTTTTATTCGTAAGCCATTTATTTTTAAAGGCATTCGTCAAGGATTGATTGCAGGCTTACTGGCAGGTTTTTTATTAGCAGGCTTTTTAGTATTAAGCACAAAATATATTCCTGATTTATTGCAATTACAAGACCCAAATTTATTAGCCATTTTATTTGCTTGCATTATGATATTAGGAATTTTAATTTCAGGATTAAGCGCTGCTATTTCAGTAAGAAAATACCTTCGCTTAAAAACAGATGATTTATACTTTTAAATATTTTTCAGTATATTTAATAAAAAATTTATGAAAAAATATATCTTAGTATTAGTCATTTCCTTCATCTATAACTATTCATTTTCTCAATCATATATTCGAAAAACAAAAAACGGTGGGATTAATGGTTACAATTATACTTCCCATAAAATAGATAGTAAATCTGATACGAAAATTAAAAGTAATGGTCCTGGTTATGAAAAGTGTCCAACAAAAAGTGGTAAACCTGCGGAACAGCCTGCTATTGATTATGCAATAAAACTGATTTCAACCGGAATCCTTAAAGGACAAGGAACTATTGAAGGTGTTTCAATTAAATGGAAATCAGATAATAAAGAGATGTCAAATTCACTAATTGTAATAAAATAAATTTCTAGAATTATTACCCTAAGTATTAGTTTAGTTTGTTTTATTTATACTAGAATAAAATTCATACTGGCAAAAATAAACCATTGTCAAATAACACTTTTTCGATTTCTCACGTCACCAAAATACATTAATTATTATCAACGTAAGTCACTAAGTGTCTTTTGTATGGCTATTAATTAGTACCTTTAGCCATCAATAAAGTAAAATACAAAATTAGTAAACGTGATAGATAAAAAAAAATACGAAGGTGATTTTGAAATGAAAGCAACTACCTTTCATGGATTGGAAGATGTTTTAGTAAACGAATTATTAAAACTAGGCGCAAAAAATATTGAACCATTTAAGCGTGGTGTTGCTTTTACAGGCGATAAAGGCTTTATGTACAAAGCAAATTTATGTTTAAGAACAGCTTTAAAAGTGTTAGTTCCTTTATTTTCGTTTCATGCTGATAATGAGCATGAATTATATGAAAACATTAAAAAGTTTGAATGGGAAACATTATTAGGCACAGATGATACCTTAGCTATAAACGCAACTGTAAATTCTGAAATTTTTAATCACTCCTTGTATGTTTCTCAAAAAACAAAAGATGCAATTTGTGATCGCTTTGTAGATAAATTTTCTGTTCGCCCTGATGTAAATTTAGACAGGCCAACCATTCGTATTTACGTTCACATATTTCAAAATTTTGTAAATGTGAGTTTAGATAGCAGCGGTGATTCGTTATTTAAACGTGGCTACCGCGTTGATATTGATACGGCTCCAATGAAAGAAGTATTAGCTGCAGGTATGGTTTTATTATCAAATTGGCAACCACATTTACCCTTAATTGATGGCATGTGTGGTTCGGGAACATTAGGCATTGAAGCCGCTTTGTTTGCTAATAATATTCCTCCAGGTGTTTTTAGAGAAGAGTTTGGTTTTATGAAATGGCGCGATTATGATAAAGAATTATGGGATACTATTTACACTAGTAGTATTAACCGCATCAAAGATGATATGCCAAATATTATTTCGTCTGATATCGAAATTATTCCACTCGAAATGGCAAAGCGAAATGGTGCGGTGGCAAAAGTAGATGATGTGATTCAATATGAACATATTTCTTTTTTTGATTTAATGCCCACTAAACCACACGGAACTATTTTACTGAACCCGCCATATGATGAGCGTATTAAAATGGAAGACACCAATGCGTTTTACAAACAAATAGGTGATAAACTTAAAAAAGATTTTGGCGGTTGGACTTGCTGGATCATCACTTCAAATATGGAAGCAATGAAATGCATTGGTTTACACCCAAGTAAAAAAATGACTTTATTTAATGCATCCTTAGAATGTAAATTGTTAAAATTTGAAATGTATTCAGGTTCTAAAAAGGAATCTAAGCAAAAAAGAGGCGAAGATTAACAAATTGTTATTGGATTGTAAGTTCGGGGTTAATTTGTTTTGGATTAGTGTTAATTAACACAATTGCTATTTATGGCATTAAGTTTGTTTATTATCATTGAACCATCAAACTTAAAAGAGATGAACACGACACAAGCAATGATTGTTTTAAACAACGGAATTAGAAAATACGGCACGATAATTAATGGTGAATACGAAGGGGGAATACAATTCATACCAACATCAGAAATTTTTTCGGCAAATGACAGTAATATGATGAGTTTAATAGAACATATTCCAATAAGTACTATTTACTCGATTGATACTTTTTTAAAGTAAATTTTTTTTTAAATAAAAACTCCCTGAAATAATCAGGGAGTTTTTTAGTTTATACCACTAGCTATTATAATTTAGTTTGTTTGTCAGTTCGAGCGGAGTCGAGAACACATAAAAGTTTATTTATGAGACCCTGAATCGAGTTCAGGGTGACGATATATTGTCAGTTCGAGCGGAGTCGAGAACAAATAAAAAACATCTCGACTCCGCTCGATGAGACAAAACTAAAATGGAAAGAATAATTATTATCGCATGATAACCATTTTGCCAATTCCTTTTTTAAAGAAAGAATCAGCCTGGCTTTGTTCTTTTTCAACGGCTTCGCCATTAAACCTTGTAATAACGCGATATAAATAAACACCATTTGCTAACTTATCTCCAAAATCATCTTTTCCATCCCACGCATAGTCAGTGATATTTCGTCCGATATGAATATTACCTAATTCGTTGCGGGAAATTTCGCGAACCACCTTACCTGTTATTGTCATTACCTGAATAATAAATTTATCAGGCACTTCCGAACCTGTTAATGTAAATACAAAACGTGTAGACGTGCTAAATGGATTCGGATAATTTAAAACTTCGGTAACCGTTTGTTTATTTACAACTTCGAAAACAATATTATAATCAACTGCACCTGATGAATTTTTTGCTCTATCCGTTGCCTGCACTCTTAAAAAATATTTTCCATCTTGTGTTAAATTTGGCATCCATTCGATTTTACATGAATTACTAGGTAATTGCGCAGGAGTGAAACGCAATAAGTTTGCAAAATAAATTCTTTTTTCGGACGATGTATTTGGAAACTTTACATACACTGCAAAGTTTGATGTATCATTTAATGCCAAAAATTTATTTTCATCTTTCAAAGTAATTAATACCATTGGTTTTGCCGAAACAATATCACCATTCAAAATATGCGTGCCATCAAAAGTTACATCCAACAAAGGATTTATTTTATCAGTATTCACTAAAAAAGGAATACGAGCGATATTATTAAAATGATATTGCTCAATTTGATATTTTGAATTTGCAGGAGGATTAACATCAACCCATAAATAATTTAAACCTGGGTATTCGTAACTGTTTACATTAATCGTATCAATAATAACCTGTGTTGAAACAAAGGGTGGAAGCTTCAATTTTTGCGGCAACTGATGTGCAATTCTATTATGATCCTCTATCCAATAAGTCACTACTAAACTATCATTAAAAGGCAATACACCTAAATTTTCGATAGGTAATTTAATAGTGACTTTATCACCTTCTTGCAAGGTATCATTTAAAGATGCATATCCACGCTTAGGATTAATAGCGCATTCGGGAGCTTGGTCGTAAATGACTTGCCATTTTTTTAATTGAGGAGGTGTAATAAAAATATTATCTCGCATTTGAGCTACCAATTTTATATAAGGATATACACTTGCATTCACATAATTATATAAATCTAAAATATCCGTTTGGGTATAATTAAAAGTTGCCAATGTATCCATGGTGCCGTTAAATTTAATACCAACCACTTTTATTGCTATACTATCATTATTAGGCAATTCAACCGGAGTTTGTTTCCAATGCAAACTATTCCATTTTGCTGAAGGTCCAATTTTTTCAGAAACAATATATCCATTACTCCACCTTGTTTTTAAGGTGTCTTCTAATTTTATAATGGATTTATTAGTTGCGCCAATCACTTCATGAGCACTTCCAATTGCACCACCTTTTTTTCCAAAAATAATATACGGAAGTGTATCATGTGTTGTTCTGATATTTGCTGCGCCAATACTTTCGAAGGCGTTGTATAATGAATTAGGATAGGTTTCTGAATGATGATGATTAATTGTCCATGCTAAAACTTTTGAATTGACAGGAATAGAATTTAGAAATGTTTCTATTTCTGGTTTCCAAGTTGGGAAGCCACAAAAATTACTAGCACCAAACATAAATGCTTTAAGTGGATAATTTACACATAAGCAATTTCCAAAAATACCAGCTGCCGGAGGTGTATTTGTATAGGTTTCCCAAGCTTTTACAGATATTGAATCAAATACTGCAAATGACCAACCATCTGGAGCGCAAGAATAATAATCCTCTAACGAACTATTCACTTTATAATTAATAGCATCAAAAGTAACGTAAGGCATAAATCCATCATTACACTCTAACGATTTAATATCATTTTCAAAAGCAAAATTGCGTGTAGCTCTTTTATATTTTACAAATTGATAAGAGTCATTTTTAAATTGATGAAAATGTGCTTGAGCCCAACCTGTTTTTGTTCCAACAACTTGGAATGAACTTTCTCTCCAATTAAATTTATCAGCAAGAGTAACTGAATCTTTCGAAATTCGCCAAAAATAAACGGTACTATCAACGAATGGTAAATTAACAGTCCATTCAATAATGCCACCAATACTATTTACACTTGTTGAATTTATTGGGCTTGTAAACCGGTCATTTGTATCTAACTGAATGATATAGTTGGTTGAAATAGCAAACGGATCAGCCGTTGATGCTTTTAAAGTAATGGTAGGTGTTTTGGGGACAATGGCATATTTATAAGGATAAACAGGCACTACATCACCACCTTGTATAAATAAATCAACGGTTCCTGTTGTTGAATTATTTGTCTCATTAAGTTCGGCAATTTCATTATACGAATCAATAAATACTTTGAATTTATTTAAGCCAATGCCATTTTCAAAATCTTTAATAATAAAAAACGAAACGGTATCTTGATTATAAGGGGCCTTTACTTTTTTCAGAAATGTAATTGAATCGCCAGTTGCAAAATAACGTTCAACTCTAACAATAAACGTATCACTTACAGCCTTACCTAAATTTTTAATGTGCACATTTACACCAATAGAATCAACGTAGGAAGTTGTATTAAAAAAAACACTGGCATTGGTTATTTCGTAATCGGGCTTCGCAAATGCATTTATTCTAATAGAAGGATCTCCTTCTAAAGTCATTTCCAAACACCCAATTTCGCGCAACTGATCAAAGAAAAAAGAATTTTTATAACTCGCATTTTTAACTGCATCTCCTATGCCTTTGTAATATGTTTCTACACCAATTGATTTATATAATTCGGTTGTAAATAAATGCAATGGGCCCACAACACCAGTTGATGAAGAAGCAATAAACCCAATACTTCCTTTTTGATTTATTAAAGTAAATGCTTCACTCGTACTGTTAGATTCCAAGGCATGAACATTACCGGAATAGCAGGAATTGGCAATCATTAATGGATACTTCCCGATATTATTATAGACATTTGGATCATCGATAGCCTGGTCGAAACCACTTATTGAAGCATGCCCAAAAAAAGTAATGATTGAAGTTCCGTTATTAATCAAATCTTTTACTGAATCGCTTACTGTTATTTGAATTGGAGCTGAACTTATTTTTTTAAAGTTATATACTTTACCTCCAAACAATGTATCGGTAATTATATTTTCATAAGATTTTAAATTATTTTGAAATAATGTTTGCTCGCCAATATTTGTTCCACCAGCAAAATGCAAAACTGTTTTTCGCCATTCGTCATGATTAGCCAATGTACTTTCGTGTGTAATTACTTTATTTAAATACCAGGTGAGCTCAGTGTTCGTTTTAGCGGAAACTCTACCAATCGGAATAAAAGGAGTAATAGAATTTGCACCATGAATTCCACACGTCAATAAATTATCTGAGGAAGGATTACCCATGGTTGGTAATGAACAAGCGTTCCAATGAGTTGCACTTGTTTTAACTAAGCCATTTGCAATTGATTTACCTAATAACAATAAATACTTAGGAGGAACTGGTAAACTATCACTTAAAAAACTGCAAAAGTTTTTTATTGCCAAAGGGTTTTTATTATTTCCATAAGCAAATTGCTCATACAACTCATTTATATTTGCAAGAATAACGTGATTTGAACCACCAGAAATACTTTGGCGATAGTTTTTGTAATCTAAAGCGGAAGATTGTAATGCATCATGACTAATGATTAAAAATGCAGAATCTGAATTTGTGGTTTTATAATTTACAAAATACCCTGTTGAATTTGCTGGTGTAAGAGTTGAAACGGTTGTAATATTTGCTGTAGTAGTTAAAAAGCATTTTTTTTGAGTGGAAGAATTTGGAATCAGAGCTTTTACATTAGTTGATAATGTTTGAGTGTTAATGTATTTATGATTAGTTAAATCATACAAAATAACAGAAGCAGCACCAACCGTAACATTTGAAATATCCAAAAATGTTTTTGATGCACTGGTATTGTCATCCACATACATTAGTTGCTCCGATGCACCACTAAAATCAGGCAGTTGCGGATATTTCAAATATAAATAATGAATGTTTGAATTATTTGATATGCCGGAAAACAATGGATTGTTAACACTTGTAATTTTTAAATTAGAAGTATTTTGCAATAAATCAGAGGTGATTTGTTTCCCTATCAAAAGTTGTTTGTAACCAAAAAATGTTGTGTCATTTAGTGTAATGTATGATCCTAAATTATCTAAATATTCCAATTTTAACTCATGATCAAAAGAGGCGGAAACATAATCTTGACTAGTTCCTGAAAAACTTGCCCGGATATAAACTGGCAAACTTGATGATTGATAAACTTTAAAATTCGAAAATGCCGTGGTGCTAATTCCACCTTGTGCCAAGGCTATTCCGTAGCCTTCACCAGTTACATAACGCGGATCGGTAATGGAAGGATAAATAGTTCGACCGTAAGAATAATATGCGTTGGACGTATGAACCCTTTCACTGTAATAATAATTAGCAGGAGTATACCCTAAAAAACTCACATCAGTTTCAATGGTCACTCTATTATTTGTTGTGAGATTATTCCAGGTTAAATAGGCATAATTTGTATCATTAAATAATGCATAATAAGGATTAGGCAATCGATTGATATTATAATAGGCCAGAGAATCAAAACTGCAATCATTTTTTTCAGCATAAAATTCAATGTAATCGTTTACATTAAACACATTGTCACTTTCGCCATTAATAAAAATATACTGTTCTTTTCCTTTTATAAATAATTGGAAATACTTCGGGTTTATAATACTTAGTGGGATTCCTGAATTTGAAAGTGTTGTAGAATCTATTCGGTACAATCCAGTTTTTGGGATACTAATTCGATAATGTTTTTGACTATAATTTATCCATTCGTTTCCGTATTTCTGTGCACTTAGTTTAAATAAACTAAAAACAAAAAACATTAGATAGAATAAATATTTTATCATTTAATTAATTTCTTATTTATATCAATTTTAACTGTAAATATGTGCGAATAAAGAGAAGTAGAAACATTACCAATATTAGTCATGGCATAATCTAAACCAAAAATTTTATATTTTAAACCAACGCCAATATTAGGTTGAACAGTGGTAGCATCTTTACCCATAACCGTTTTTGCCTTTTGCACATTGCCAATACCACCTCGTAAAAAAATAAATTTCTTATAACCTATCTCTACTCCTAAAGCAGGCTCCATACTCCAAGCATTTGTTTTAATAACCGTATTACGCTTTCCATCAAACGTATTAATAAAATTTAATTCACCACCAATAGATACTTTATCACTCCAAACATTCCAAGTTCGCGTACCACCTAAAATTAAGCGAGGCACAGTAACCTCAATTGAATTACTCGGAATATCGTTTCCGGTTAACGCAAACGTTGTTTTTACATCATCAGATAATGTATAACTCCAAGCATTAAATGTTCCAGTAATATCACGAGCCATAGCCGCGAAACGCCATTTTTTATAATCATACATGGCTCCAACATCAATGCCAAAACCCCATGCTCCACCAAATTCTCCTAACTTACGTCTAATAATTTTTGCATTTGCACCAATTTTTATCCCTTTTAATTTTGGCATATTTCGAGCATATGATAGTAAAACTGCTGCATCCACAGCATTAAAGGATTTTAATCGCGAATAATCAACATTACCATTAGCATCAATTAATTCAGTGGTATTTGGAATATTATCAACGCCAAAACGAATAAATGTTATACTAGCAACGCTATTGCTATCTATCCGTTTAGAAGCACCAATAAAATCATATTTAGCAATTCCAGCAAAATATTCGGCATGCATTAATCCTACCTGCATATTACTTTTTTGTAAAAGCAAACCTGCAGGATTCCAATAACCAGCTGTTACATCGTTTACCGACGCAACATTCGCATTTGCCATTGATAAAGCTCTCGCACCTACACCAACACTCAAAAACTCGTTACTATATTTGGCAATTTGAGCAGAGCCAATAACTGTAATAAATAAAAATAAATAAACTAAAGACTTCATATATGGTAATTCAAGTTAAAAATACATAAAAACGTTGAAAGAATCAACTTCCCTACAACGAAAATTACCGCGGAATATTGTTGTAAAATGCTGCAATTTTTCTTGTGTAAATCTGGGCGCCCAAATACAACATATGATAATTATCTTCAAAAAAATATTGGTGATTTGAAACTGTTGTATCAGAACTCAAATTAATAAAATCAACATGATTTGTTTTTGCTATATTTTGAAATTCGTTGATGATTTGAGGCTTATTTAACACCTCCGTTTCAGCATTTTTATATACGGGAGAGATTGTAAATACTAATTTGCATTTATTTTTATTTGCAAAGGTCATAAACGAATCTAAATATTGGCGTGTTTCAGGATGGATAAACCCAGTAAATTGCTTCACATCAAAATGATCATAGTTATCTACTACCGTATTTTTAAAAAAACCTTTCTCATAAAAAAAATCGTAAGGCGCACTTTTTCCAAACCAACCATGCAGTGCGGGACTAAGGGAATTAATTCCACTAAACGGCAAACTATAAAATGGATTATATTTAAACTGTGTAAAGCGTGAATCTATTTTTTTAAATTCAGAATACAAAACAGGATTAGAGAGGTAACAAAAGTACCTTGGAAAATTAAAAATTGTATCTGTTTTTAAATGACTAATATGAAAATCAATTTCTAAAAAAATTGTTTTCGGCATTTTACTATGTATCAAATATGATTTTAAAACAATATAAG